>CALIGI010000212.1 GCA_938021205.1 uncultured Pseudanabaenaceae cyanobacterium | reverse complement strand
TCCCCCTTAAAGGCACTCTCTCAGCTCGAGGAATTGTATTTAAATCAAACCCAGGTGAGCGACCTCTCCCCCTTAAAGGCACTCTCTCAGCTCCTGCAATTGTCTTTAGAGCAAACCCAGGTGAGCGATCGCTCTCCACTAAAGCACCTCAAAAAACTCACAATTTATCCATATCAAGAGAGTTAGGACTTTGCAGTGATTCTAGTTTTCAAAGTCCGAGCCGCTCCCACTGGAATGCCTGTAACAAGGGGGCAGCTTTTCCTTCGAGTATCCAATCCGCCAAAATTTGTGCCGTAATCGGAGCCAACAGAACCCCATTGCGATAGTGACCACTGGCCAAGCTCAAGTTCGCCAGAGGGCTTGGTCCTAGAATCGGCAGCTCATCCGCTGTTTCGGGCCGAAAGCCCCACCAGGTCTCTGCAATTTCATAGTGGCCTAGGGCGGGGCAAAGGCGAATGGCTTCGGTGAGGAGCTGGTGAATCCCCGCAGCGGTATTGCCGGGTTGAAAGTCGACCTGCTCGGAAGTTGCACCTAAAACAATCAAACCGTCCTGGCGGGGGACGATGTAGATGCGATCGCCAAATAAAACCTGCCCCAGGGGCATTCCAATCTCAGACTCAACACCCAATGCAGGACGCAACGCCATCAATTGCCCCTTGCGCGGCGTCACAGGTGCAGCCTCCAACAAGCCCCCCGTCCAAGCCCCCGCTGCCAAAAGATAATGCCCCGCCTGGTAAATCTGCTTATTGGTTTCCAGATCATTGGTTTCTAGGGCCGTAACTTCTCCCTGGCATTGGTGAATTTTGATCACCTCCACTCCTTCACGCCAAATCACCCCAGACTGATCCACCGCCGCTGCCAAAGCAGGCACCAAACGACGGCGATTATCCACCTGAGCATCTTCCGGAAACCACCAAGCCCCAACAACTTCGGCCCCTAACCCCGCTTGGCGTTGCTCCAAAGCTTCTCCCTCCAGCCATTCCACCCGACAATCGCGATTCTGCAACTCCGGCGGCGGGGGCGTATCCGCAAAGGCAGGACGCAAAATACCGCAGGGCCAGTAGCCGCTATCTAGACCCGTCAGGCTTTCCAGCTTGGCAGTCCAATCCGGATACAGGGCTCGGCTGCGCAAACAAAGCTCCAGCATAGGGCCAGGCTCAAGGCCCTCCGCTTGGGGAGCCAGCATTCCGGCGGCGGCATAGGCGGCAGCTTCTGTGCGATCGCGGCTCAGCACAGTCACGCTAGCTCCCCGCAGGCGCAGCTCCAACGCCGTAGCCAGGGCCATCAAGCCACCCCCGATGATCAAAACATCGGGCATCACATTGAGCAAAACATCAGGACGAAGCGCCGGTTGGGTCACAGATTTATCAAGGGGCCGGAGCGAGACAGAGTCCGGGATGCACTGTTTTATCTTATCGCCTGTACTCGATGTCTCATCCTCGACTTAGCCAATATTATTCCGCAGCTTCTGCTGCAGGAGAGAGGTCGGATGAGAGACAATTGACCAAGGGGCCAGAACAGATAATTGTCTCCCAAGCTGAATTTAAGGTTTGCAAATCCGGCGGTAGCTGAGCTTGCGCAGATGAATCGTACTGAACAATGCCTTGACTATCCACCAAACTGAGTCTGAAGTATTCCTCAGCTGGGTTTGAGCTTCCGTAGCGCAGGCCATCAAACTGTTCTAGCCGGGCCTGATTACGCTGCTGATCGAAGGCTTGTAGTTGGCCATTGGATATTTCCTGGACCTGTCCTTGAGCCAACCCGTTGGCATCTAATTCCACCAAACGGCCATCAATCAACATGGCATAGGGTTTGGACACGGGGGGTTGATCGGGGGTAAACCGACTTGAAACCTGCATAGATAAGACTGAGCCGTTCAGCTGCCCGACCTGGGCCAAGGCTCCCAAGCTAATGCGGGCTGAGGTTTGGCTGGCGTTGGCGTTAAGCTTCACAACCTCCCCCAGCTCATCACTGTGATAGACCCATTCCTGAGTTCCATCACTGACGATCCCCTGCCAGCCTGGTGTAATGGCCTGAATACAAAGCTCATCTGCCGAAAAGATGCCTAAGCAACCATCCCGCCATTGCCGGGGCCGACTGGCAATAATTTCTAGCTGCTCCAAGGCGACAGCTTGCTCTTCCACCGCCATCGCCAGCATCTTGCCCCCCACCGCAGCGGGCAACTCGGGTTGAAACCCTTCACTTCTATCCAGCGACTGAGTTAAAGCCGTTTCTAAACGCTGAAGATCAACCAAAGGATTTGCCCCTAAAGAATCCCCTGTTGAATCCAGGCCGGGAATGATGCTTTGGCTAGGTTCTCCAGGGACGGTCGCAGCACAGCCCAACAGCAAAAACAGAAAGCCTGCGCCCATAAGCATCAAACAAAATCTGCGCCAGGTAATGCCCGGTTGAAATTGCGATCGCGCCAACATTTGTCCTTCTCCCATTCAGTGAGCCCTCACAACAACCAACCTTCTCCACCCATTCAGATTAAACGAAGTCAACAACCCGTTCTTCCAGAGAAATCCCCGTTCAATCCCCGCTCAATCCGGCCTCGCAAAGCCCGTACGGGGATCATTAATAAACAGCCCCAATACCAGCGTCTCCAAGACATGATCCCAGACTGGCGCGAACTGCTCCGCCTGATCCACCCAAAACTCGCAAGTCACCAAGCACTGCACCCCGGACCCTAGCCCCACGCAAATGCGGGAATAGGCTTCACGATCCTCTTCTTGGTGATCCATAAACCTCAGCTCGGTCCAAACAATGCTGGCAGTTTGACGCTTGAGCTTCGTCACCTCGCCGACCTCCAAAACATCGCGGCTATCCTCTCGGGCAAGCTTCTTGACGAGTCCCACCAGGGGGATTTTCTTTAAATCGAACTCCGGCGGCAATAAATTAAACGATACTTCCACAGCGCAATCATCATTGGGTTCCGGCGCATTGGAAAACTTAAACGACTTCTCCTTAGGTTCAACCAGCCAGCCCTGGGGGATTTCAAACCGCACTGCTCCGCGCCCCGCCACAAATACTTGATAGCCCTCGGCGCACTCCCAACCGTGGTTATCGTCCAGCTCCAGGGTTTCTTTAATCCACTTGAGGCTGTGCTTCTTCGACTTTTTGGTCTTCTTACCTTTAGCCATAGGAATTGCCCCATCCAAGAGTCGCTTTAAGCCTATCGCGTCTTAATGAGGACTTACTCCGGGCGATCGCGAATTTACATAACGCTGCACCACAACAAGTACAAATGAACTATAATGGATTTGTCCCCAGTTCCACACCGGGTATTGCCATGACCATCAGCACCCAGCAAGTTAGCCCCGTCCCCCCCAATGACTTTCTCGCAGCAACACCAGCGGCAGAAACCGTCGCAGTCCCCCCCAACGAAGCCCCTCTTCCCGCCAACATCGTCAGCTTTCAGCTTCCTGCCGAACTCGCCCCAGTCTTCCGCGCCGGAGCCGGAGACGAGCTCAACGATTTTGCCAGCTATGCCCTCACCCGCTTCATGCTGCGGGAGCATTGGGTCGAGCTAGAAGACTGTGCGTTACGGCCCTTCATTGTCCAAATGAGCAACGATGTTGTGGACTATCAGCTTGCCCCCGATGCCGCCACAGCAGTCGCCCAGGCCGAAGCCATTGGCGAGGAAACGGCCTTGCAAGTCGAACTGGACCTGGGCCTGACTGTTGTAGAAGTCTTTGAAGAATAAAGTGCAGGAACAGCGAGATCGAGCCAGATTGTAGCGAAATCGCCTTCACCGCCAGTCTTCGCCCCATGGGGGTGAAGACTGGCGCATCTAACCACAATCAACAGCGACAAGCTAAAGGACTTTGAGCTAGGGAAAATATTTCCCTAGCTTTCTATTGCCACAGCAAGCTGTAGAGCAGCATAACCCTGACGAATTCGGTATAGAAAGTCTCGCTTATAGCAACCTCAAAAGCCCTATACTCACGACAGAACAGCCGCCCGAGGATTTTCGTCGTTGTCCCACCCATTTAGCGCCATTCGAGACCCCCGAGTCATTCAACAAATCATGCCCGCCTGGGAATGGCTCTACAAATACTACTTCCGCGTTCAAACCAGCGGTTGGGAAAATATTCCAGCTCAGGGGCAAATGCTCTTCGTCGGCTCCCACAATGGGGGTCTCGCTTGCCCAGACTTACCCATGTTTCTCTACGACTGGTTTAAACGATTTGGCTACGATCGCCCCGTTTACGGTCTCACCCATTCCAACGTCTGGAAAGTCTTTCCTGGTGTGGTTGAACTCGCAGAGAAAGTGGGAGCGATTCCCTTTACGCCACGCAATGCGATCGCTGTATTAGAGAATGGCGATAGCCTGCTGGTCTATCCCGGTGGCGGTGAAGATGCCTTTCGCCCCCATCGATTACGCGATCGCATCTACTTTAAAAATCGCACCGGCTTTATTCGCCTCGCCCTCTGGCACAATCTCCCCATTATTCCGGCGGTATCTTGGGGAGCCCATGACACTCTGATTGTCTTAGAAGACTGCTACAGCCAGGCCAAAAGCCTCCATGAAAAAGGGATTCCCTGGCCCCTAGGCGTTGACCCGATCGTCATGCCGATTTACCTGGGCTGGCCTTGGGGCTTATCCATTGGCCCCCTGCCCAATATTCCGCTCCCTGCGCAAATTAAAACGAGGGTTTGTCCAGCCATTCGGTTTGAGCGAACGGGCTATGAGGCCAGCCGCGACAAGGCTTATGTGCAAGCCTGCTATCACCGGGTTGTGGATGAGATGCAGCGAGAATTAGATGCACTAGCCCAGGAATAAGCGGTTCTGGAAACAACTTAAGGGAACTCCAAGGATTTAATCATCCTCTTTCAGCCTCTGAACCTTGCACTGTTTAGCTATATCTGATGAGTTCGACAAAGCGAAGCTGCCCTCACCTCGGTTGGCCTGAATCAGGCCAAACCCTAGCCCCTCTCCCTGGGGAGAGGGGAACATGAAAAGCTCTGAAACAGGCTGCTGGCGTTCGGTTCCCCTTCTCCCTTAGGAGAAGGGGTTAGGGGATGAGGTCGATTTTTCGGCTGCCGAACTCAGGTTATAAATGGCAAGATTTCAGGGTGATTTAAAAATAGGAAGTCCCTTAAGAGGTTGTTTGAGACAGGTATCTAGCTATCGCAGGATGACCTATGATGTTGCCAAAGTTAACGAGATTCCGACGTTTCATGGCTAGTCGAGGTTTCAAATTTGATGCTTGCCCGAATGCTCAAACAACCTCTAAGGACAGTGAAATATAATTCCGATGTTCCCTCAGAAAAACGATGACTGCTGTGATTCGCTTGCCCGTAATAGCTGACTTAGCAGCCCTTACAGAAATCTATAATTTCTATATTTGCAATACAACAATTACGTTTGACCTTGACCCCTATTCTGTGGAACAGCGACGGGAGCAATGGTTTAATCATTATGCCGCCACAGGTCGCCATCAGCTCTGGGTGGCCGAAGTTGAAGGGAAAGTAGTTGGATACGCAACGAGCAGCCCCTTCCATCGCAAGGCAGCTTACGATACCTCGGTTGAGACGAGCATTTATTTGGCTCCGGATTTTGTGGGGCAGGGGATTGGGCGATCGCTCTACCAGAAACTCTTTGAATCCCTCCAAGGCGAAGACATTCACCGCGCCTATGCCCTCATCACCCAGCCAAACCTAGCCTCAGAACAGTTCCACCAAGCCTTTGGCTTCGAGCAGGTTGGCCATTGCCGCGAAGTGGGGCATAAGTTTGGGAAATATTGGGATGTGAAATGGTACGAGAAATCTCTATCTGAGTAACCGCAAAAAAGGGGCGATGCAACTGCACCACCCCGGGAATGTGTGTTTTTAATTGTGTGAGACTCCGTTCTATTTCTAGAAGCTGAAACTTGTTCTCAATGAACCAATCCAGACGTTGTCGTTATCATCGTCACCACCAGGGTTAGCGATGTAGAACACGCCGGGTTGGACACTGATGTTGTCACTTAGCTGAAGGCGATAAAACGCTTGGGCCAAGAAAGGTGTGTCATCCGTTTCGGTGAAGGCATCGCCGCTTTCGTCAGTAATGCTAGTGAAGCCGCCGACGGAAACGCCACCGAAGTTGCCTTCGCGGAAGAGATCAGGGAAGCCGAGCTGTACAGCCCAGTTGAACAGGTCTGCATCAGCATCGCTGTCCTTGGAGTCTGCTGTGCCAAAGCCAGCCCAACCAGAAACATTGAGCTTAGATGCCAGGGCGTAGCCTGCATTGATGCCAAAAGCATCTACGGAATAGGACTCAGTCCCACCCGCAATGCCGCCACCAGCAGAGTAGTAAGCGCGGTTATAGGTGCCTGCCAGGACAAGCTTGTCGCCGGGAGTGAAAGTGACCTGGGCGAAGGCGGTGTTGTCACCACCGGTAAGACCGAGGTCGTTTCCAGCGGAGTTTGCCTCGCCACCCAAATAGGCAGCAGCTAAGTTGAGGCTATCGCCCAGCTGGTAGTTGAAACCGGCACCAGCGCCAGTAACGAGGTTGTAAGACAAGGGGTTGCTGCCACCGAAGTAATCACCAATGGCATCATTCATTAGATTTGCTGTTGTGGGAGCAATTTCATCAGCTTCTAGGTCGACGGTACCCACATAAACTGAGGCGTTGCCAACAGGGAAGTTGTACCACAAGTTATCTAAAACGAAGGTGTTGCCGGTGTCGCCTTCGTAATCAACTGCGGTTTCGCCCAGGTCAAGCAGGCCACCTTCATAACGACTGCCATAGCCCTGAATATTAGCTGCATTCAAGTCCATGGTGAGCAAGTCACGGCCGGTGAAGCTGGTATCCAGAGTGAGAGTGACGTCACTACCAAAGGTGACTTCATCCTCTACATCAAAGCCATCAACTTCGCCTGCGAACGCAGAACCTAAGTCAAATACAACTGAACCCGCCAGCTTCGTGGTGGTAGAGAACTGGTTCGCTTCCAACTCAGAAGTACGAGCTTCCAACGCATCTACGCGTCCACGCAGGGTTGCCAGCTCAGCTTGGAACTCTTCTTGCAAGCGCTGCAGGACTGCCAAGTCTTCCTGGGTGACGAGGTCAGCAGTTGCAGAAGCAATAAGTTCGTTAACGCGGTCCAAGCAAGCATTCAAACCAGCGGCAAACTCATAGCGAGTCATGGCGCGGTTGCCACGGTAGGTGCCGTCGGGATAACCCGCGATACAGCCATAGCGTTCAACCAAGGACTGGAGTGCTTGGAAAGCCCAGTCGGTAGGACGCACGTCGCGAAGCTGAGAAACGGAGGTCACTTGACCCATTGCAGCGCCTTCACGGGCATACTGCTGAACGTTGGAAATGGCTTCTAATTCGCCTGCTTGGGCAGCAGGTACTGCAACCATGCCTAGCAAGGCAGGTACGACCCCAAGGGTCATACGCCACAAATAATTACTCATGACTAACTCACACCGAAAATAATTCGTAACCACTGCTTAATATGCTGGGCTTTTCTCATTTTGTTCGTATTCAGAGATACAAAAAATGAGGTTTATGAGGAATGACTGAATAAAGCCTAAATACTTGCTGAGAGAGACCTGAAATGCATCATGCACATATCGGATTGCGTTGATGTAAAAGAGAAAATTCTAATTCCTAGATACAATTTTTTCGTGCTTATAGCGCTTGTCAAAAAACAGAAAAAAGCATCTACATTAAATGAATAAGTTGTCGAATATTTTTTTCAGTTTTCGGAATAAATCCAAGCGCACTTTAACTCTTAAAAAAGCATTTCGAAGGTTGTTTTTCTCAATTATAGGCATCTGCAAACTTAAAAAGTAAAGTATTGACGATGTCCTTAGCAGCAAAAAGTCGTCTGAGGTTAAGCATGGTCTTAAACCTCAGACGACTGACCTACAGGAATTTGCCCTGTCTGATCTGCTTATTTGTAATATTCCACCGAGGTAGAAGCAGGACTACTTGGTCTAGCCACAGCGATAAAACAGCCTAGGCCGATGGTGAGGGAGAGGAGGGCGACGATGACGGCGACGTCGGCTCGTCGCTGGGAGACTTTCCCAGGACTTGAATGCCCTCCAGTGCTTCTTGGATTTCGAGGGTGCTTTGCTGTTGGGCCTGGCCTAGGGTGGAGGACTGAATCATGTATTCAATCTTTTTCTCCTGGAGCTGTTTGGCTTTGAGGCGTAGGGTTTGGGCGGCGCGCTGGGTTTCTTCGAGGTGAATGCGCTGCTGCTGGATGTCAGCATCCATGCCTTGGACCAGGGCGTTGATGGCTCCCATGGCCTGGGCCGCGATCGCCCCCGGATCAGCCAATGTTGTAATGGTGTCTTCGCTGCGGAACTGTCCTAGGTCGTAGCTTTCGGGGAGGTTTGGAGGGGCTAGTGTTTGGCGATGGTTACCGGGTTGGATTTGTGTGGTGGGAGCGATCGCGGGGTGGGCATCGAAGTAGGGGTCGTAATAGGCAGGAGCAGACTGGGGTGGGACAGGAGCAGATAGCTGCTGATTGTGGTGGGGATTGGTTTCGGCTGGAATGTTGTCGTGAGGAGCGGGGGGAGGTGTTTGATTCATGATGGGCTGGGCTGGCTGAGGCTGGGGGGAAACAGACGAATGATCAGTTGGGGCTGGGGCTGTATTTAGATCTGCATTGGAGGAAGAGTTAGGTTGAGCAGGCAAAGGCTCATCTGAGTTGTGGATGGCTTGGCGGGCTTCCCAAAGTTGGTCTAGAACGGCTGCATTTTCAGCTTCTGAGTTTCCACTGTGAGATGGATAGGGGGCGTCGGTTGATTCTGCTGGGGCGATCGCATCTGTCTCAGGCTGTTTTTTGGTTGGTTGAACAACTGATTGTTCCGCTGGCTGGGTCAAAGGTTTTTTGATGGGCTTTGCAGTTGCGGATGTTTTTGGAGCGGGAGTTTTCTTGGGGGGAGTTGAGGGGCGATCGCTGCCTTGAAGTTCAACTTCATCAATATGGAGAGCGAGGCGTTCCTGTTCTGAGGGGTTGAGCAATGTGGCTTTGCCCCGTCCTTGGAATTGGCCTTTGATGGAGAGTTCGCGCATGGCGCGGCGCACTTTGGCTTCGGAGTAGCCGGATTGGCGGGAGAATTCACGAATGCCCAAGCTGGGGGCTGGTGCCACTGAGGTGGGGGTTTGCATGGTCCATAGTCCTAATCGAGGGGCGAAGCGCAAGTCGCAACCATCGGAACACCGAACAGGGCAATTACGCTTATTAATTCAATTGTACTATAGTTCGTGTGTTCTTTTGGCCAGGTGCTGCAAAAACGGTGTGATTACAAGGGGGACTGATGCTGGAGGCTTGAAAGACCAAATTTCTGCGAGGGGTGATGGCCAAAGCCGGTCAATTTTTCTAAGCACTTATGCAAAATCATTTACGCACCTTAACCAGCCCCCGTGAGCTTTTGAGGGGTAACGCCGTAAGGCGAAACGCCTTCCAGAGCACGAGGGAGTATAAACGGAGACTCAAGCTAGAGCAAAAGCAAGAAAGCCTCCAGCATTAGAGCCAGAGGCAGGTATGGTTCCTAGGAGTTACGCATTGACAGG
>CALIGI010000211.1 GCA_938021205.1 uncultured Pseudanabaenaceae cyanobacterium | reverse complement strand
CGACCTCTTTCCCTAGCCCTTACTCCTAAAGGAGCAAGGGAACCGAACACAAAATCGAGGCTTTCAGCTTCGCTTGGTTCCCCGCTCCTTTAGGAGAGGGGCTAGGGGAGAGGATGCATTGCTTCTTGTCGAATTCAGGTTTGGTTAGGCGTGGCATTGCCCTAGTCCTACCGTTGAACCAACGGACAATAAAAAAGCGGACAGCGCCTAGACGCTATCCGCTTTTTTATGATGTTTGATTTACTTAGGGTAAATCAGAGGGCGAACGACGGGACTTGAACCCGCGAATGGTGGAATCACAATCCACTGCCTTAACCACTTGGCCACGCTCGCCACGCGAACATCAAGTTAGCACAGACTTTGAAACCATTTCAACCTTGTTGTAGGTCAATTGGAAAATCCCTACGCGAAAGGCAAATCTATCGCTAAAATTTTGACTCAGCTAAAATTCACCTGTTCTTTCTTCTGAAGAGACACAACCAAAGCTACCTATGGGCTCCAAAGGATTGCACTATGGCGGTCTTGCGTTATTCGTAAGTATCATTGGGGTATTATTTTGTACAAATCCCTCCATTGAGAAGTATCAGGCTTTTGCCACCGCAGAAGCGAAGGACTACTTGGTGGATGATGCTTGTTCCCATCCATTGCCCTTCTTAGGAACGTCTTTGGAAGATGAATGTGTTGACTTTTTAAAGTCGGAGCGTAGCAATCCCATCGTTCAGACCATGATTGCTCGCAGCAGCGATCGCCAAAATTTTGGCTTTTTCAGTTTGTATCGCACTCACTTGGATATGGAGACACTGTTGCCAGACTTGCCTCGGGGATTTTTGCCTAGCTATCAAATTGATGCGATTGGTCTCGGCAACCAATTCATGGTCTATAAAGCTCAATCTTTATAGAGTTTCTCCTGCGGGAGATTTCGGTGGCTCTATCAGTGGCTCTAACTGTGTAATGTTTCCCTAATGACTCCGTGTCTTTTTCCCAGCTGCAATGCCATTAACAATGGCGATCGCGCGTTCTATTGCAGCAATTGCGGCCAGCCGCTCTTGCTCCTGGGCCGCTATCGTCCCATTCGTTTGATTGGGGAAGGTGGATTTGGACGGACCTTTTTGGCTGAGGATATTCGCTATCCTGAACGGCCGAAGTGTGTGATTAAGCAGCTCTCTGAGCGGACTAATGTGGCCATTAATCACCAGGCCCGCCGTATGTTTTCCCAGGAGGCCCTGCGGCTTCAGCAGCTCAGCGAGCATTCCCAAATTCCCAAGCTGCTGAACCATTTTGAGCAGGGTGCGTACCAATATTTAGTACAGCAGCATATTGATGGCTGGGATTTGCAGTCTGAGCTGCAAACTGAAGGTCCGTTTGATGAGACAAAAATTTGGCAGGTCCTGACGGAGGTGACCAGCATCCTGCGCTTTGTCCATGAGCATCAGGTGATTCATCGGGATATTAAACCTCGCAATATCATGCGCTGCCGCACTGGGGGGCAGTTGGTGCTGATTGACTTTGGGGTGGCTAAGTTGCTCAAGCCCGATGAACTCAGACCATCCAAGACATTGGTGGGAAGTCCTGAATATATGGCCCCCGAGCAAACCCAGGGCAAGGTGGTAGATTCTAGTGATCTATATAGCTTGGGGGTGACTTGTCTGTACCTGCTGACGGGGCGATCGCCTTTGGAGTTGTACAGTCCGGCTAATGATTTTTGGTATTGGCGAGAAGCATTGCCCACGGGGCGACAATTGAGCGATCGCTTGGGTCAAGTCTTGGATCAGTTACTGCAAACCCCCATTGAAAATCGCTTTCCCTCAGCTAAGGCATTGAGTTTTTACCTGTTGGCTTGTCAATCGGTTCAATAGCGATCGAGTGGCCCTGTAGTGCAGATGAATGGGCAAGCGGATTGATGCTGTTAGGATCGATGGAGCTATCATCCGGTTTCGCTGTATGTCTGATTCTGCTTCGTTGGCTTGGCTTCAGGGCGATTCCGTAGAAAGCTTGCTTTGCAATCGCTATACCCTCTGCCAGGCCCGTGTTCCCCATTGCTTGTTGGTGGAGCCTGACCCTCAACTACAGGTGGATGGTGAAGGGTTGACCAGGGTGGATATTGAAATCGAAGCGGGCCGTATCCGCAAGATCCATCCGGTGCTCTCGATGGAATCCGGCAGGGCTTCAGGGACTGATTTTGACTCTAGTCTTCCCAGTTACGATTGCCGAGGTGGGCAAGTTTGGCCTTGTTTTATTGATAGTCACACCCATTTAGATAAGGGACATATTTGGCCCCGCACTCCTAACCCTGATGGCACCTTTGACAGTGCCTTGGCGGCGGTGATTGCCGATGCGGAGCAATATTGCAGCCCTGGAGATGTCTACCCCCGTTTGGAATTTGGCCTTAAATGTAGCTATGCCTTGGGCACCCAGGCCCTTCGCACCCACATTGATGCGCTGGGGCAGCAGGCTGAGATTAGCTTTGGGGTGTTTCAGCAACTGCGGGAGGCCTGGCGCGATCGCCTCATCCTCCAAGCCGTTTGCCTCGTGTCCCTCGATTACTTTATGACGCCCCAGGGCGAAAAACTTGCGGACAGGATGGTGGAAGTGGGGGGTGTTCTCGGCGGTGTCGGCTTTCAAAATCCCCAGCTTCAAGGCCAGGTGGAGCGAGTTTTGCAACTGGCCCAGGAGCGGGGGCTAGATGTTGATCTCCATGTGGATGAGAGTAATGATCCCGAGGACAAAATGCTACCGCTGGTGGCCCAGGCTGCGTTGGATTTGAACTTTGCGCAGCGACTGACCTGTGACCATTGTTGTAGCTTGGCAGTTCAGGCCGATGAGCAGCAACAGAAGACGATTGAGCTTGTTAAAGCGGCTAATATTAATGTAATTAGTCTGCCGATGTGCAATTTGTATTTGCAAGATCGTCAGCCCTACGGGGCTGTTGATAAAACCCCGTTTTGGCGAGGGATTACCCAGGTCCATGAGCTTAAAGCGGCAGGGGTGCCAGTTGCCTTTGCCAGCGACAATTGCCGCGACCCGTTCTTTGGCTTTGGCGACCATGACATGCTGGAAGTTTGGCGGGAGTCTGTGCGCATTGCCCATCTGGATCAGCCCTATGGGGATTGGCCGCGATCAGTGACCCAAACGCCAGGGGAGTTGATGGGATTAGATTCGGTGGGGCAAATCGGAGTTGGATTGCCTGCGAATTTGATTCTGTTTCAGGGGCGTGGCTTTAGTGAGTTGCTGTCCCGTTCCCAGCACGATCGCATCGTTTTGCGCCGGGGGAAGCCCATTGATCAAATTTTGCCGGACTATCGCGAGTTAGATGAATTATTGCGGGTTGATTAAGCGGTTTGGCGATCGCGCCTGCCAGGAAGGTCAGCCTATGAAAATGGTTCAACTAAGCAGAGTCAACTCATCGGGAGATGACATTTTGATAGAGGGCTTGTCGGGATTGTCGCTCTAGGGGCTGGCGGCGATCGCGAAAATCGCGATGCTGGCTCCAGGCACGGCTCCCCCAACGAATGGCCAAGGTTGCGACAATTGCGGTGACCTCTGCTAGTTGTCCATTCAGCCGGAGAGAGGCAGCCGCATAGACTAGACCTCCAAAACAAGCAGCAACGACATAGCTCTGTTCCTTAAAGATGAAGGGCTGCCTCGACCCCAGCGCATCTCGAAGCAACCCTCCACCCATGGCGGTCACGAGCCCCATGAGCACACTCATGCTGAGAGAGACTTGGGCCGCTAAAGCCACCTGGGTACCCGAAACAATAAATACAGCCAGCCCCAGCGTGTCCAGTAGCCACAGTTTGTCAAG
The DNA here is from genome assembly GCA_938021205.1 of uncultured Pseudanabaenaceae cyanobacterium. Taxonomy (GTDB): domain Bacteria; phylum Cyanobacteriota; class Cyanobacteriia; order PCC-9006; family JAAUQQ01; genus JAAUQQ01. Next base: position 639 of record CALIGI010000211.1, on the reverse strand, counting down.
CTTCGGTGACCTACTGTAATGGACGTAAAGTAAGGCTAAAACCGCTGCGCCCAAAGTGAGCCAGAGGCTCTGGGAATGGCGCATCCAAAACACAGGAAACTGACCCAGCATGCAATCTCTTAAAGTGCCACCCCCCAGAGCCGTTAGTAAGGCATAGAGCAATCCTCCGACCCAGCCGGTCCCCTTCTCTTTGAACTGTAAGACGCCAATCAGGGCAAAAATAGCCAGTCCAAAGCAGTCGAGATAATAAAGCATTTCAGAATCCCATCGTTAGCAAACGGATAGGAGCCTTGGTGTCCCTCAAGCAGAATTTGAGTGGAATATTGCTGCAATGCTTGACCTAGCCGTTATTGATTGCATTGGATTTAAGGTGCAGGTTATGCAGATAAGGCGATCTTCAGGAAAGAATCCCCCTCTCATCAAGTGGGATAACAGTCCAAGGCGGGACAAGCGTGTAAGCTTGTCCCCCGGCATGGTTGGCTTGAGGCTGCCTTAACCCAACCTGAGTTCGACAGCCAAACAGCCGACCTCTTTCCCTAGCCCTTACTCCTAAAGGAGCAAGGGAACCGAACACAAAATCGAGGCTTTCAGCTTCGCTTGGTTCCCCGCTCCTTTAGGAGAGGGGCTAGGGGAGAGGAT
>CALIGI010000210.1 GCA_938021205.1 uncultured Pseudanabaenaceae cyanobacterium | reverse complement strand
GGGGGTGACCCTGGAGTTGCAAGGTAAACCCGCTCGTTCGGGCTTTTGTACGCTCTGGGTTGTGCCGCCTGAAGACCGACAGTTTGAGTCGGGCTGACCCAATTAATTATTGAAAATCAATCACGGAGAATCATGACTGCTGCTACTGCCTATTCAAGAATCGACTTTGAAAAACTTGCTGAGACGCTGAGAGCCCTTCCCCCCAAACCGCCAAAAGAAGTCAAAATCAATAGTGCTAGAAAGCTCGTTGCTGCTCTTTTCGAGGAGATTGGCGGTCTACGGGATAAGGGTTATGCGTTCTCTGATATTCAGGAGATTCTTAGTAAGCGCACAATTACGATGAGCCCTAGAACCTTGAAAACGTACTGGTTTGAAGAAAAAAAATTAAGGGAAGCCTCAAAATCCAAGAGAAAAAGGGCTAAAGCTAGCTAGGCGAAAACCTCAACCCAAAAAGAAAACCCGCCAGAGCTGGAATGCTCTGGCGGGTTGAATGATGGTTCGGGCTTATGTCATCTAGAGAATTTGGCCTTACTCTAGACCTGGCAAATCTGCCTAATCCTTGTCGTCTAGTAGCTTGTTTGCGATGGCTGAAAGTTGATCCTGCCCTGCCTTCAAACTTTTGTTGATTTCTCTTTGTTCTATGTTGGCTTGTCTTTGCTCCTTAATAAAGCCATCGACTGTGGTTGCCAAACCATTGACTGTGGTTGCCAAACCAGCAGTTATGCTCGTTAGCTCCTCCATAGATTGATTCGTTCTCAACTGTGCTGCTTTTATTTCATCCATTTCGTTTCTGGTTTCTTGATCCATGATTCTCCGGTATCTCCTGGGTCCATTGTAATGCGCTGGTTTGAACTGTTCAGCGCTGGCCAGTGATGATTGCCTTAAAGCAGTCTCCTGCTTATACAAGACAACGCTCGCCTCTTTGCCCCATAGGGGCCACCTCTAAACAAAAAAGAAAACCCGCCAGAGCCGTGATGCTCTAACGGGTTGAAGGGGATAAATGATGGTTCATATTCCTTGGGGATACTCCTCCCACAGCTCAGTCTGCTGGCGAATGCTGGTGAAGCTGCCACCGCCCAGGATTAGGTGGTCTAGCAGGGGGAGGCCCAGGGTTTGAGCGCCTTCGAGGAGCTGCCGGGTTAGGACAATGTCTTCGTTACTGGGCTCGGTGCTACCTGAAGGATGGTTATGGGCGACCATCAAGCGGGTTGCGCCGGAGCGGACCGCACAACCAAAGATGTCTCTGGGGTGAGCCAGGGTTTCGGTTGCAGTACCAACAGTGATAACCCGTTGGCCGATGGGCCGATTCTTGACGTCCAGCATTAGAACGGCAAACTTCTCCTGGGTTTCCCACATGAGGTCGGGGGCGAGGTAAGCCACAGCAGCCTCTGGGCTTTCCAAAGGCAGTGCCTCGGGAACTGGGCTGTACAGACGGCGGGCTAGCTGGAGCGTGGCCAGGGTGCGGCTGATTTCCTTGGGCGTAAAACCCAGGGAATCCAGTGCTGTTTGGTCCACCTGGCGCAGGGCACTCAGGGGATGGGTTAGGTCCTCACCTATCTGTCCCAGGAGTGCATCACTCTTCTTCTTGGTCAGTCCCAGGGCGTCCCGGAGGAGTTCGTTAGGACTGAGAGATGCGGGCGCAAACTGGAGCCGGTTGAACCGGAGGTCAGCGGCGCTGGTGTCGCGGGCGATGAAGGTGGTTTGCATGGAATAGCTAAATGAGCGTCATTCCATGGGCCTTGGCCCTTCGAGGAGCTCATACTGAAGCATCAGCTAGGGATACTGATGAATAAAAGCCGACATTAAGGCGATCGCATCCTCTTCTTCCTTTTCCCTCGGCTCCTCCTCATTTTGCAAGGCATTCACAATGCGACTCAGCGCCTGTTTCATCGCATCGAAATCCTGATCGGCTGTCTCCTGTTGCGCGACAAAGTGCGTATGGACCATCCAACCGAAGATTCCGCAGGTGATGGCATAGGGAGCAACCTGGCCTCCCGCTTCTAAGGTAATGCGAGCAGTGCTCTCGTAGATTTAATCTCGCTGAATGATGCCCGATTTGCTGCCCTGGGAACCCAGGGTTTGGTTGTCGTCGTAGGGTTCCCACATGGGGCTTTTCAAGAGAATTTGGGTCTAATTCCCCGCTGCTTGAGGCGGAGAAATCACTCTGCTCCTAAAGCTGCGGTTTAGGAGCAGCCACCCTCTTGCGATACCCCGTCCGCTTGCAACAGGGTTATTCATGTCAAGCCTCACGTCTCTTTTTCGAGCTGCTCCATAGTCTGATTCCATAAAGCATTCACGTAAAATATTGGTCCATGATCTATTAGATCTAGACCACTCAGATCTAGACCAGTCAGATTCATTCCCCAAAAGAACGGAATGCGCAGAATGCGCGGAAGACTTTCGTACCAGCGTTGGGGACGCGAGAGAGATTTTGGGTGTCCAACATGCTCAAAGTTTGTAATTGAGTTTATGTATCTTGAAAGTTTCGCGATATTAGTTACGAAATCATTACCATAAACGTAGCGAAACGTTTTATGGCCTAGCTCTTGATCATATTTTTCCTTAAATTCATGGTTTCCAATAGCAGGCCCCCCATATGTAAAAACTCCTCCTACTCTAGTATCATTTTCCCATTTAAATGCCGAGACAATAGCAAGTGCACCTCCCAAGCTGTGACCTGTAAACCAGACCTGCTTGGGAGTAATTTCAAGGAGTTCGTACACTTCTTTTTCAACTTTATTAAAAGCACCATTAATACCTCCATGTACCTGAGTTCCCCTTATATCTGCATCATTTGTCACAGTAATGTCAGTTCTCAGATCACCTAGAAAAGAATCAATTCTACCAGGATCAATAGATAAAGATATTTTAGGAAAATCGGTTCCTCGGAAAGCGACGACTGCAAAGTCTTCAAACTCTACAAAATACCCCTCGGTGTCAGACTCGTCACTTTCATCTAGCCAAACAAAGCGGATACTATTTAGCTTATTTAACTCATCAGCAACTTTCGCTTTATCTTCATAAGCCAAAACAGAAAATTCAGCTAGCCACCAGGCATTGACGATGGAATGTTCTATTGAATCAAAATTAAATGGATGTAGATGTACATCTTGAAAGTATTGATAATCTTTAGGTGGAGGAATGATCAAATCATTCAATTCACCAAGCTTCCGGAGATCAATACTGGGGTTGGTACGCCCTGATGACATGAACGACTCCTTTCCTGATAGAGGATAGTTGGGCAGCCACAGTTTACTGGTATATCCACAGCATAGATGTTCTATGAACTTAGGGGTTTTCAGACATGTAAAACTCCATAGTTTTTTTACATCCGTTGCAATTAAAGTTTTCGTTTCCTTGAGCTATTTGCGAGGCTTTACTAAAGCAACCAACAAATCCTCGACGAGGAATAAAGTCTAAACCCTGTCCTTAATAAGAGTAACAGCCAATTTTCTTCATGTATTTTTGCCAACATAGCAGACCACTAAGCAGCAGGCAGCGATGATGAGGCTACCTGCGAATGCAAGGAGATATTAATTTAATGCTCAAGGCAGCTAGGTTTTAAGAAAGGGAGCGATTGGTCAGGCCACTTTCGGCTTGAAGTCAAACTTATAAAGTTGGGCTGCTTAGTTGCGATCGTTGTTACGCAGGATGTTCTCAACGAAGTTGGCGTCAGTTGCATTCACTTCCAGGCCAGCCGCTTCGAGGATGTCTTCACCGGTCACGTTGCCACTGCGCAAAGCAGACTGCAGGACCTGGTAGCTAGGGATGCCCTCAAGTTGCCCCCGTTGGGCTTGGGTTGCAGCATCAAAGGGCGTGGTGGCGAAGGCCGCAACGGAAGCCAACAGGCTTGCAGAGTGCAAACTGACCGTGACTGCGGGCTCTTGTCAGGTTTTGGTAATCTGGGGAAATCAGCTAGCTATCTGGCCGCTTGGATGGAAATCATCCACGCAAAACTGGGGGTTTCAGCTTGTGTTTAAGAGCATTATGGGTTTACAGCGATCGGCTTCACAAAAAGAGGACAAGAACCGAGAGGGCGAACCTCCGTGAGCCTAGGAGTTTGCGAGCCAGCTCCACGACAAGAGATTTAGTCACCGGGAACAATAGCAGCACAAAGCCCCAGCACCCTTGAGCGAGTGCTGGGGCTATTTATTCGAACCAAACAGTAAATGAATACACTGCTTTTCTTGATGCGAGCATCAGAATTAGATAATCTAATTTAGTTATTTACAGTATTAAGGCTCAGTGCCTTTATTCATAACGGGCTCACCCATAGTGCACGCCTCTACCCTACCAACACTCTGGCCATTGAGATCCTATCGCCATCGACCTGGATTTTTTCTTAATTTCAACCTTCTCCCAGAGTCGAATATTTCCCATCTGATTTTCTATTATTGACATCACCCATTAGGTAAAAACATGATTCAGAGAGAGCAGAATCCAACACCAGAATCATCACCTCTTCCTGTCAAACAAGAAACAAAGAAGCCGAGATTAAAACGATTTTACAAAGCCTATAGACGCACTTCAAAATTTGTTAATTTTTCAGCTATTCTTGCTGCATTATTTACTCTCTGGCTTAATCATCAGGCTGAAGTTAGGCAGCAAATCTCCTCTGAAGATTTAAATCACCAGACTATCTTAGATGGGCACATCAATAACATCAAAGAAATCAAGCTGAGCGGAGACTATAAGTTAGAACAAGAAGGTGGAAGTACAAGAGAAGATGAATTTATTAGAAGTATGACACTTCCCATATTGCGGGAGCTATCACAGGATGAAGACCGAAAAGCTCAACTGGTCCTCTTCCTACATCAATTGAACCTCAAAACAGTCTCAACATTAACGGATAGCGAAAACTCAGAAAAAAGTTTCTTTCAGACAGCGGACTTAAAATTTGGTAATTTCAAAGGCTATAAACTCATTCAGATTAACTTTAAGGGAGCTGATCTACGTGGAACCAATCTAGAATCTGCTGACTTCACTGAAGCTAACCTACAATTTGCTGACCTATCCTGCGCGAGCCGAAACGTAGAACGTTGGTGGTCCTGGATCCCATTCGTTCCCGAAGCAACTCAAGAAACCTGTACACGCTTGAATAACATCACCCTCAGAAACGCGAAGCTCACGAATGCTATTCTCAACAACGCGAATTTCGATAAGGCTGATCTCACGGGGGCTGATCTCACGGAGGTGAATCTCACAGAGGCGAATCTCACGGGGGCCACAATCACTGACCCGCAGCTTAACCAAGCCATCCTTTGCGGCACAACTCTCTCCTCAGGAAGAATCTCAAACCGCGACTGTATCTCCTAAGCAACAGAGGCCCCAGTCGTTGTTCCAACCACCAATGAACCCCACTCTATACCGGAGTCAGATGCTCCAGAAGAGAACAACTGAATAGCGTTCAGCCACCCAGGAGTATCGGTGCTTGTCATCACGTTGGTTTGAACTCTGACGACTCCTCTTGAGACTTGAGACAACAAATCGTCAACACCTAGGATTTTTTAGCTATTCAAGGGTACCTTCCGAGCCAACATGCTCCGTTAGACCAGCTCCAAGCTACAACAATGGTGAAACGCTCACTGCGGCAGTGCGGCAGCTAGACCTTAGCCCCGCTCACTCGCCCGGTAGCAACCCAAGCGACCCGTTCCCCGGTAGGCCAGCACCATCCCACCATCCAGACGACCAGACGCTCGACAAGCCCAAATAGCAGGGAAGTCCAACTGGGAGTCAAGCTCCAGAATGAGTAGACAAGCAATGAACAGGGACAGGATAATCAAGGTCATGGGTCGGGGCTCTGGGTAAATGCGGTGTGCCGCTGACATCCACCAAGGTGCTGTGATTCCCCTGGATGCCCCAGCCTCCAGATGGCGGTCTCTAAACCGGGCTAAGCCTCGGCTTTTGCCAGACTCCAGTAAGCCCCGGCTGGGAAACCATCTCTAGGTGAATTGGGTCGCCCGCCATGGGCACCCTTCCCCAGCCATGTCAGCCCAGTAGCCGGGTGACAGCTGCCGAATTGGCAATTCAATAAGCAAGCGGGGAGTCAGAAACTCCCCGCTTGCCCATGAGCTGTTTTAGTCAGACGGGTGACATCGCTGAGCGAGATAACGCCCCAACGCTTGGGTCGTCGTCTTGTTCTTGCGGATCGTGCCACCGAAGACGAACAGGTTCTCCCAGTCCGGGTTCGCCTTACGCCAGTCCACTTGGTCCAGGCTGAGCTGGTCCAAGCGCACCTGCCAGACCAAGCGCGCCGGGTTGTCTTGGAGCAGTTCGATGCCCAGATAGGCCAGGGCCTCTAGGGTGATGGCATGACCGCTGATGCTCTCCCGGCGCACTTCGTTCGCAGTCAGCTGGTTGCTTTGCACCGCCTGCCAGTTTGGCAGGGCGTAGGCCACTGCTTCCCAGTATTGCTGAAGCAACTCTGGAGTACAGAATAGTTCACCCAGGCCCTTTCGCATGATGCCGACGGCATTGTGCAAGCCATTGAGGTTAAAAAACAACGGCAAGAGTCCGAAGACCCTCACCGGGTTTGCGCCTTGGCGCAGGGCTCGTAATAAAATGGGCGGGCTCCTGAAAGTGTGCCGCTGATGGTTTCTTCCTCACCAACCTGTTGGATTATTGCAGGTCCAAATGGAGCGGGTAAGACCACCTTTGCCAT
>CALIGI010000209.1 GCA_938021205.1 uncultured Pseudanabaenaceae cyanobacterium | reverse complement strand
CGGCCTGTGATTAACACTCACATCTCAGCAAAAATTCAGCGACTCATGCCTACTCAGCCACAACACCATCTAGAAGAGAAGTGCCTTACCTAATTTCATAGCCCTCTACCTGTCCTTAACTTTTTCATGACTGCGTAGGGCTGCATGTTTTTTGCGATCAAAACCGCTCCCTCCCATGCCTACATCAAAAAATCTGCGATAGTTTATATAACTAAACGTTTTGCGCCTACCCCCGCAGAATCGCTCAAACCCTGTTGCCCCCGCAGTTTGCCTGCGCCTGGAGAACCCCAAGGAACTGACAATGGTCTACCAACTCGACAGATCCACCAGCCAAACGGACGCAACCGAGGGCAAACTCCCAGACAACTTGAGCGATCTGCCCGCCAAAGCCAACGGTGCAGCCCCAGAAGCCACCAACAACTGGACCATCGAAGACAGCGAAGAAACCTACCGCATCAAAGGCTGGGGCGAGCCCTACTTCGCTATCAACGCCAACGGCCACGTCACCGTTTCGCCTAAAGGCGATCGCGGCGGCTCCCTAGACCTCGTCGAGCTGGTCCAGGGCCTGCAAAAGCGCAACCTCCAGCTCCCCCTCCTCATCCGCTTCTCCGACATCCTCGCCGATCGCATCGAACGCCTCAACGCCTGCTTCTCCAAAGCCATCGCCCGCTACATCTACGAAGGCCGCTACAAAGGCGTTTTCCCCGTCAAATGCAACCAGCAGCGCCACCTCGTGGAAAAACTGGTGGAATTTGGAGCCCCCTTCCAATTCGGCCTCGAAGCAGGCTCCAAGCCTGAGCTCATGATTGGCCTGGCCCTGCTGGACACGCCGGGTGCCCTGATGATTTGCAACGGCTACAAAGACCAGGGCTATATCGAAACCGCAATCCTGGCCCGCAACCTGGGCAAGACCCCCATCATCGTCTTGGAACAGGCCGAAGAAGTGGACATGGCCATCGCCGCCTACCAAAAGCTGGGCATCAAGCCCATCCTCGGTGTGCGAGCCAAGCTCAATAGCAGAGGCGTGGGCCGCTGGGGGACTTCAGCAGGCGATCGCGCCAAGTTCGGCCTCACTATGCCCGAAATCGTCGCCGCCGTGGACAAGCTCCGCGATGCCGACCTGCTCGACAGCCTGCAACTGCTCCACTTCCACATCGGCTCCCAAATCTCCGACATCAGCGTGATCAAAGACGCCATCCAGGAAGCCAGCCAAATCTACGCCCAGCTCTCCAAACTCGGCGCAGCCATGCAATACCTCGACGTGGGCGGCGGCCTCGGCGTGGACTACGACGGAACTAAGACTAACTTCTCCGCCTCAAAAAACTACAACATGCAGAACTACGCCAACGACGTAGTCGCCGGAGTCAAGGACGCCTGTGTCCAGCACAAGCTGGCCATGCCCACGCTAATTAGCGAAAGCGGAAGAGCGATCGCCTCCCACCAATCTGTCCTCATCTTCGACATCCTCGGCACCAGCGAAGTTGCTACCACATCTCCCGAGCCTGCGGTCGACGACGAAGACCTGATCATCCGCAACCTCTGGGAAACCTACGAGTCCATCACCCCGGAGAACTGCCAAGAGGCCTACCACGACGCCTTTAAGTTCAAAGAAGATGCCATCAGCGCCTTCCGCCTGGGCTATGTGTCTTTGGTTGACCGGGCGCGGGCCGAGCGGATTTATTGGGCCTGCTGCGATCGCATCCAAACCATCGTCAGCAAGCTCGACAGCGTCCCCGACGACCTTGTTGAGCTAGAGGCTGCCATGTCTGCCATCTACTACGCCAACCTCTCCATCTTCCAATCCGCACCGGACACCTGGGGCATCGACCAAGTCTTCCCCGTCATGCCAATCCACCGCCTCAACGAAGAGCCCACCAAGCGCGGCAGCCTGGCAGACCTCACCTGCGACAGCGACGGCAAGCTGGACAAATTCATCGACCGCAAAGACATCAAGCGCCTGCTGGAGCTACATCCCTTCAGTCCTAACCAGCCCTACTACCTGGGTATGTTCCTCAACGGGGCCTACCAGGAAATCATGGGCAACCTCCACAACCTTTTTGGCGATACCAACATGGTTCATATACAGCTAACGCCCCAGGGGTACGCGATCGAGAATGTGGTCAAGGGCGACACCATGGAAGAAGTGCTGGGCTATGTGCAGTACAACGTGCCGGACCTTGTAGAGCGCATGCGTCAGCAAACTGAAGTTGCATTACAAACTAAAGAGATGACCATTGAAGAGTCTCAGCAGTTGCTCCAAAATTATGAGCAGAGCTTGGGCCACTACACCTATCTCTCGGTTTAATTCAGAGAAGGAGCCAGACATGACATCCGAAGCAGACTTTTTGCAACAGACCGAAACCCAGCGATATGACAAAAAGTCTCTCAAGCTCATCGTGGGTAAGAAGTCTGACTGGAATGAATTAGCGAAGGATTGCGTCTGCTTCGCCAATAGCAAAGGCGGCGATATTGTTGTAGGTGTTGAAGATTGCGAGCAAGAGCCGCCTTCTGACCAACGACTCCCTGCCAACATTGTTGAACGGATAAAGAAGCGAATTAGAGAGCTGACTATCAATGTCTATGTTTCTCCACAGATTCTCGTTGCAACGAACGGTGGCGAATATCTCAGAATTACGATCCCTCGCTCCCCTAATGTTGCATCTACCAGCGATGGAAAGTATTACATTCGCATCTCAGATACTTGCGAGCCCGTTCTAGGCGATGACATCCTCCGTTTAATTGGTGATAGAACTGCGGCTCCTTGGGAAAGCCTAACCAAGCTGGAGGTATCTCGGGAACAGGTAGATAGCCCAAAATTTCAGACCTTCTGCGATCGCATCAAAGCATCGGATCGAGTCAAAGCATCAGTCAAAGAGAAAACTAACTCTGAATTACTCGACCACTACTTTTTAGCCCAAGGGGAATGGTTAACCAATCTAGGAATTCTCTGTGTGGGTCAACGCGGCGATCGCGCACGCCTGGGAACAGCACCCATCATTCAATTTATTAAATACGACCAGAATGAACAAAAGGTAAACAAACTCGTCTGGGACGATTACTCGCTCTCTCCCATTGAACTGGTTGAAGCTGTCTGGCAAGAAATTCCTGATTTTCGAGAAAAGTACGAAATCCCTGATGGTCTTTTTCGGCAATCTCTCCCTCTATACGATGAAATTGTGGTACGTGAATTACTAGTTAATGCTTTAGTTCACCGACCCTATAGCCAACGCGGCGATATTTTTCTAAATCTCTTTTCAGATCGATTGAAAGTTGTTAATCCAGGACCTTTGCCAATAGGAGTCACTCCCCAGAATATTTTGCATACAACCTTTCGCCGGAATGACAACTTGGCAAGGATTTTCCACGACTTAAAGCTAATGGAGCGTGAGGGCAGTGGATTTGACAAAATGTACGAGGTCTTGTTATTTCAAGGAAAAGCACTGCCAGAACTCAAGGAAGGAAATGATCGTGTTGAGTTAACAATTTACAGAAGTGTCCTAGATGAACAACTCATCGACCTATTGGCGATGGCAGACCAGCAATATCAGCTCAAGCAACGAGAGCGCATCACTTTAGGCCTCTTAGCTCAGCGAGAGTCTTTGAGCGCAAATGAACTAATAGAGCAGCTCAAGCTTCACGATAACCGTCAAGATTTATCTCACTGGCTGGGCAGACTGCAAGAACTAGGCCTAGTCGAACAAAGTGGTCGCACCAGAGGAACACGCTATAACCTCACCCCCTCACTCAGACGCGATTTAAAGCTTCAAGTAAAAACAACATTACAGAGTATTGAGCCTCATCGCTTGGAAGCCTTGGTCTTAGAAGATCTGCGTCGCTACCCCAGCTCTAGCATGGGAGAAATTAATGAAAGGGTGGGACTAGAGATTTCTCGCAGCCGCCTCAAACGAGCCGTCCAAAACCTGACGAAGAAGGGAGAACTCACTTACACAGGAGAAAAACGGGGCCGTCGTTACTCAGCAAGCTCATTAGCAGGCCAATAGATATTGACCATCATGATCAATAAAGTTCTAAGCCATATTACCCAAAATCAGAAAAAACCTTTGGAAGCAAGGGTTATAGCGATTCAAAAGTATTGAGCAGGCGGTCAATAAAAGAAAAACTTATGGTTTTGCGAAAAGATATAATCAAATTCTATAAAAAATGACGACCCCCAAGCATTGAACACATTGTTCATGCTCTATTTCTGATGAAGCTCCACATTCTCAGCGATCTCCATTTGGAGTTTCAGTCCTTCCAAATCCCCGCCACTGATGCTGACATTGTCATCCTGGTGGGGGATATTTCTGTGCGAAATCGCGGCCTCACCTGGGCCATCCAAAACATCCCCGACAAACCAGTTCTCTACATCCTCGGCAACCACGAATACTACGGCAGCGCCCATCCCAAGCTCATCCGCTAAACTCAACCTCGCCTATGGCTCCATGGTCACACCCATCACAGTTGGGATTACAACATTGGCAACACAAACTTGCGCTGCAATCCCCGTGGCTATCCAGGCGAACTCAATCCAATCTTTGAGCCAGCGCTATTGATAGAGCTATAGGCACCCAAACGAGAGATAGCCCTGTCTGCGCAAAGTAGCACCCAGATACGGGAACAATGAAATCAGATCGACCGCGATCGCCGACACTGCGGGACTCTACCTAGCCATCCCTAACGCAGCATGTCCCTTGAGCTTTTTCTCATTTCCGGCATTTTCTCGGCCCACCGCTGACAAACCCGACTCCAAGCTTCATTTCCTCGCCCTGGACGACCTTAGAGGCATTGCAGCCCTCTGGGTCGTGCTTTACCACGCCCACACCGCCGGGCATATCTCTCCACTCACCCAAGCCCTCCCCAACGGATTGAGAATGCTTCTATTCGATTGGGGCTACTTGGGCGTTCCAATCTTTTTTGTCCTCAGTGGCTTTGTCATCGCCCATTCCTTGTTTGCCAGACAATTTAGCTGGGCAGGGTTTAAAACCTTTATGGTGAGGCGTTTTCTACGCATTGCCCCGGCTTACTGGGCATCTATAGCCCTAACAATCGCGCTCGATTTTATCTCCAGTGCAGTACGCGGCGATGCATTTGTCTTGCCGAGCTTACTGTCCTTAGGGTCACATCTCTTGTTCCTGCAAGACATTCTCCACCAAGCAGCCATTAGTCCGGTGTATTGGACCCTCGCCATTGAGATGCAGTTCTACGCCTTGTTCTATGCATTGCTATGGCTCAATCAACGGTGGCAAGCCCAATCTGCTGCCCCAGCCCCACGAGACCAACCGCCAGAGCAGCAACCGGACTCATCTCGCTCCCACGATGTTTTTCTGATCTTGGCCGGGGCGATCGCCCTTCCCAGCCTCGCCATGGCCCCCCAACTCTTGAGCTGGGGCAAATTTCTCCTGCCCTACTGGTATTGCTTCTTGCTCGGTATCCTGGCCCACTGGAGCCTCCATCGTCGCACCCATTACGGCTGGCTCCTGGCACTCCTGGTCATTTGTGGAATCTTGACAGCACCCAGACCTTCATTCTTTTCAACCTACCTAGCCAGTAGCGGCCTCACCCTCGCTCTGCTCAGCCTTGCCAGTGGGGGATGGCTCCATCAAAGCTGCGGGAGGTTTACCCAGAAATTGGGTAATCTATCCTATAGTGTTTATCTGATTCACGGCGTTGTGTTTGGACCATTTTTCTTTCTTCGTCAGCGCTTAATGAGCAGTCCTGGAGCAGCACAACTTAGCTCAGGTTTTGGCATGACTGTCCTACTGGATCTGGTGAGCTTAGTCGGTGCGATCGCCCTCACCTACGCCATTGCGACTTTATTCCATCACTGGATAGAGCGGCCCAGCCTACATTGGAATCGCCACCTGCGACCCCAATCCCGCTAAAACCAGCAGAAATCTCCAGGATTATGGCCCTACTTCCCTATTTCGCTCCTTAGCTGCTCTGCCTTTGCCGATTTCTCCCTCACCATGAGTTCAGCCACCGACCCGTACAAAACCCTCGGCCTCCAGGCCACCGCCACCGAGGCAGAAATCAAACAGGCTTACCGCAAACTAGCTCGCCAGTGGCACCCCGATCAATTCCAAAACCCCAGTGAAAAACAAAAAGCTGAGGCGGAGATCAAGCGCATCAACATCGCCTACAGCCAGCTTAAGAACTCCGAGTTTCAGCCCGACAGCAGTACCTCAGCAGGTCAATCGAGGGGCAGTCAATCGGACGGCAGTAGCGTCAAAAAAGACAGCAACGTACAGCGTAAAGCCCGCGCCAAAAGCTACTACCGCCAGGCAGAAACCCTAGAAAAATCTGAGCATTACCAGGACGCCACCAAGGCACTCACCCTCGCCATTAACCTCGTCCCAGACTACGCCGAGGCCTATCAATACCGCGCCTACCTCTACGACCTGCGCGGCTTCGAGTTTTTAGCCGCTAAGGACAAAAAGAAGGCCAAAACTCTAGGACTGGAAAAAAACTACCGCAGCTCCCCCCAGGCAGACCCAACCTCTCCTGCCCAAGTTCCATCGGCAAAACGCTGGCGACCCAAGGGCTGGGGCGAATCTTCGCGCCCCCAGCAAGCAGCCTCAGCACCTCCCAAAGGTCAAGCCAAGTCGCCTAGCCGTCCATCTCGCAGTGCCTCGGCAGCCAGCCCAAACCGCCCAGCCCCAGCCGCCAAAGCCAGCCCTTCGAGAACATCGAGCAACAGTACAGGCGTCTTCCCATTCCCTCAGCCCATGGCTGCTGTCAATCAAACCTGGGACTGCACCGCCACCCTTAAAACCAGAGCCGGAGCAATCACCCGCCTTTTGCCCTACGGCAGCACCAACGGTATCAGCACCAGCGCAAATGGTCTGATTCAGCTATGGAACTTCGAGCGGGGCTACGACTTTGCCGATCTAAAAGGCCACAGCGATGAGATTTTAGATTTAAGTCTCAGCAAAGACGGAAAGCTCTTAACGAGTGCCAGCCAAGACGGCACTGTGAAGCTGTGGCACTTGGCGACGGCAAGCCTCACTCGGAATTTCTCGACCGGCGTGATGACCTGCATTAGCTTTGGTCCAGAGTCCCATGGGATCAGTTGCTGTAACGAGACTGGCAAAATCTTCCGTTGGAGCAGTACCCAGGAAACAACCCAGCCCAAATTCTCGACTGCCTTGTGGGCGAATCGAGCTGCTGCGACCTATGCCAAGCTCAGCAATGACCATCAGATTTTTGTGATTCGTAGCCCAGATGGCGAACTGAAACGTCACCTCGCTACACAGCAGACCACTTCGAAGGTCTTTCCAGAGAGCCAATTTGAGCAAACCTGTATTGCCCTCAACCCTTCGGGTCGACACATTGCTGCAGGCGATCGCACCGGTCTCATCCGCCTCTGGAACCTACAAACTGCCGAGCCGATCATGGCCATCCAAGGCCGGGCTGGCGTTGTGGAAGCGATCGCTTTCACCCCAGACAACCGCCTCATCGCTAGCCTTTGCAAGACCCCCGACGGCAAAACCCTCATCCAACTGTGGTCCCACCCCAGCCGCGAACACCTCTGCGATATTCCAGGTGATCGCTTCACCAGCCTCTGCTTCAGCGGCGACAGCAAGCGCCTTATCATCGGCAATGCAGCGGGTGAACTAACCATCTGGCAACCCACAATCAAGTCATAAGGGTTGGTAGACCAACCCTTGCTTTGGCATTGCTCCAGCAGCAGCAGCCGGATCAGAAAACCTGACCCCTAGCCATTCATTCAATGGCCCAAGACCTGTCGCACTGTCTTGACTAATTGCTTCTTGTAGGATGGCTTATCCACATAGGCCGCTGCTCCCAGCTTCTTGCCCCAATGGTGATCAATCGGCGTCGTCTTACTCGAACAAATCACCACCGGAATATCCTTTGTCAGCGGATCACCCTTCAACTTTCGGCAGGCCTCATAGCCATTCATCCCTGGCATCAGCACATCCAACAAAATCAAATCGGGCGACGTCTGCTGAGCCCGTTCCAATGCTTCAGCACCATCCTCTGCTATCCATACCGCGAAGTTATGGTTTTGAAGCAGCGCAGCAATCATCTCCCGCTGGGTTGGACTGTCATCGACAATCAAAACTGTTTCCATCAATCCATCCTTTGCCCGAGAACAATGCACCTAGATGCCACCATCTTAGGAAGTATTTCGGCGATCGCCATGAATCTAGACTCCTGAATCCACGTAGGAGATAAGTCCTATAAAGCTCTTTTTTAAACACAAATTAGTTAGAAACACGGTTATTGCCTTGGCCTTAGGAAAACCCCTTCAAGGCCCTGTATCCCTTCCATACAGATCTGCAACTGTTCATTGATTCCTGAACCGAGGGGTCAACTGCTCACTCAATCTCAACCATCAAACTCGTTAGAGTTGTCAGACCCGCTCAACCTCATTTTCAGTGCATCACGGCTTCCGCCGCCCACAGAGACAATCATGATTCGCGTTCTCCTCGTTGACGACCAACGCCTCCTGCGGGAGGGCATTCGCATGATCCTCAGCAAAACGCCTGGCTTCGCGGTGGTGGGTGAAGCCAGCAATGGTGTAGAAGCGATCGCCCAAACCGAAGTCCTCCAGCCCGACGTAGTCCTCATGGACCTGCGCATGCCGATCCTCGATGGAGCCGCCGCCGCCGCCTCCATTCACCACCAATTCCCCCAGGTCCAGGTGCTCATGTTGACCGGGGAAGATGACGACACCCAGGTCGCTGACGCCCTCCGAAACGGTGCCGCTGGCTACCTGCTCAAGAGCACACCTACGGAAGATTTGCTACAAGCGATCGCCCTCGTCCACAAGGGTTACACCCAGCTAGGACCAGGCCTGGGAAAACGCCTAATGACGCTGCTCACTCGGTCATCCGATAACAGCCAAGGCGACATCCCCGAAGCCTGGAACAAGCTTACGATGCGCGAGCAGGAAATTGCCCGCCTCATTGGCACCGCCATGACCAACGACGAGATTGCCAAGCAGCTCTGCATCTCCAAGAGCACCGTTAAAAATCACATCACTAAGATTTTGCAGCGCCTGAACTTACGCGATCGCACCCAGGTCGCCATCCTCACCCACAGCCTTTAAGACCTGCACCAACCCAACCATAAATTCTATTCATAGGAGATCAATACCTAAGCCCGGTCCAGCCAATGGCAAAATAGGGGCTGAATGGCCCAGTCAGGGCCTTTTTGGATCGCGTTCTTCCAATACGGCATTAAAAGGCAATGGCACAAGACATGATCAAGCCTTACCAAGGCGACCCCTTCGTAGGCCACCTCTCCACCCCCATCAGCGACTCTGCCCTGGTACGCAATTACCTGAGCAAGTTACCCATCTACCGCGAGGGGCTTACCCCAAAACTACGCGGTCGTGAGATTGGCATGGCCCATGGCTACTTCCTCCTCGGCCCCTTCACCGCCCTGGGTCCCCTGCGCGATAGCAATCTCGGTGGCTTGGCTGCCTTGATTAGCGCTGTAGCTCTAGTCTTCATCGCCAAAGCAGGTATGCGCCTTTACGGCATCGCCACCTTCCCTAAAGGTGCCAAGTCCAATGATCCGCTCATGACCTACGAAGGCTGGGCTGGTCTCGCCAAGGGCTTCATGATTGGCGGTGCAGGCGGCGCACTGTTTGCCTTCTTGATCCTGCAAGTGCTTGGGTTTCTGGGCTAAAAAACCCGGTCCCTACTGCATCGTCATGGGTCAGTAAGAAACAAAATAGGGTCGATGCTTGCTCAAGCATCGACCCTATTTTCGTAGGGACATGGCATCGCCATGTCCGCAGACCATTTCAACACCTCAACCCAAGACAACCCTATTCAAACGCCGCCTGCTGAAGCACCGTAATTTCCTGAATCCCCTTCTCCGCCACATCGAGGATGGCGTTGAGCTGGGCTCTGGTGTAGCTCCCAGCTTCTGCCGTACCCTGCACCTCAATCAACTCCAGATCACTCGTCATCACCACATTGCAATCCACATCCGCCGCCACATCCTCGGGGTAATCCAGGTCCAGCATCGCCTCCCCCTCAATCAGCCCCACAGAAATCGCCCCAATGCCACACTTCAGCGGCGACTGGGTTAAATCCCCTCGGGCAATCAGCGTTTCGATCGCTTCCTGCAAGGCCACATAGCCCCCGGTTATCGAGGTCGTGCGGGTGCCGCCATCGGCCTGGAGCACATCGCAATCCACCGTCAGCATCCGCTCCCCCAAAGCCTCCATATCCAGCGCTGCTCGCAAGCTGCGGCCAATCAACCGCTGAATCTCCTGCGTCCGCCCCGACAGCTTCATAAACTCCCGTCGCTGCCGCTCCTGAGTGGCCCCCGGCATCATGCGGTACTCCGCCGTGAGCCAGCCCTTGCCGCTATCCTTCATCCAGCGAGGCACCTTGTCCTGCACCGTCACCGTGCAGATCACCTTGGTCTCGCCACAGCTAGCCAGCACCGACCCCGCCGGATGCTTGGAAAAATGCCGTTGAAAGGTAATCGGTCGTAGCTCATCCGGTTGCCGACCGCTGGGACGCTGCCAAGCCATATCAAAATCCTTCTGCCAAAACCGGCGCAATTGCTCTGTTCAGAGCCTAGCAGCAGGCAGATTCCCAGGGGTTTATGGGGAGAAATTCTTTGCGATCCATCCCAGCAGGCGATCGGCAATAGGGGTCGGGTTCTCCAACCCGGCATAGGCAACAGCCAAGACAGCCTGGGGCAGGGAAACCCAGCCCTTACGTTTACCCATGCAATCTTAAGAAGCACCCACGGCGAGCTTATCTACGATCTGTTGCTCCACCGCATCCGCCGACTGACTGCCATCCACCATCAGCAGCCGCTTCTTGTAGCCGTAATAGTCCTGCAACGGCTTCGTAAACTCTTCCAAATTATCAATGCGCCGCTGAACCACTGCCAGGTCGTCGTCGGAGCGAGAGCGAGCCACAGAACGCTCCACCAGCACCTCCCGAGAGACCTCCAGCCAAACCGCTTGGTCAACTCCCTGCCCCAGCTCCTCCAGCAGGAAGTCCAGCTCCTCTGCCTGGAACGCCGTGCGGGGATAGCCTTCCAAAATCCAGCCCTCAGCCATATCTGGCTGCTGCAACCGCTGGCGAATAAAACCAATCATCAATGGGTCCGGCACCAGCTCTCCCTTCTCCACATAGGGCTTAGCCTGGTTCGCCAGCTCAGCTAAGGCTTCCGAGGCCTTAGAATCCGCCGTCATCGCCTCGCGAATTAAGTCTCCTGTAGACAGCGTCGGCAAGGACAACCGCTGAGACAACCGCGCCGCCTGGGTTCCTTTCCCAGCGCCAGATCCGCCTAGCAGAATGAGTCTCATTCCCATAACCTTGCTCCCCTTACAATTCCAATCAATAAGAATTCACTGGCTTGCCGCCTCACCTGCCCCAAGTTTCAGGGAGATTCGTCACCATAGAAAAGCAGACTAACTGCGCTGCATCGACTTGCTCGAGCCAAGCCTAATAATTCCCTGGACTTTATCATCTACCCAAGGAAATTTA
Organism: uncultured Pseudanabaenaceae cyanobacterium; assembly: GCA_938021205.1. Lineage (GTDB taxonomy): Bacteria > Cyanobacteriota > Cyanobacteriia > PCC-9006 > JAAUQQ01 > JAAUQQ01. Next base: position 544 of record CALIGI010000209.1, on the reverse strand, counting down.
CAGGTTCAGCAGTAGCTTGCATTACTCCTTCCTCAGTGTATTCGCTGCTGTCAGGGCATTCCAGATCCTCTGTAACCCAGCACTTTGTAGGAAATGTTAGCCTTCGGCGTTATATGTAGCGGTTTCGTCATTGAAAGCGGAAAGAACTGCGCTATATTTAGTCTCGCTTAAGCGAGCAGTGACATCTCGCTCTTCGCCAACCCTTTCGACATCGCTAGAATTATGATTGCGCAACCCCAATCAGCCCTTCGTGTTTCCCCAGCGGTGTCTGACTTTCCTCGCGATAGCGTGCCTCGCCTCGCCGTTGCTGCCCCGCCCCAATCGGAGCAACGAGCGAACCATCGCCCAGCCCTAGCCGGGCTGCTGCAGGTCTTCACCTGCGTTCATCGCAATTACTTCACCCGCGTTATGGCCCAGGCCCTGCGCAATGCGGGACAAGGAACGCCAACCTTAATCGTCCAGTATCTCAAAGGCGGCTGTAACCAGGGACCAGACCAGCCTATGCGCTTTGGTCAGGCTCTGGATTGGGTACGCTGCCGCCTGG
>CALIGI010000208.1 GCA_938021205.1 uncultured Pseudanabaenaceae cyanobacterium | reverse complement strand
TCCCTCGGCCCCAACGTCCTCTTCGTCGTGCCGGGCACCCGAGAAGCCCGCCGCACCACCTTCGACCTGCCCCGTAACCTCGTCCTGGCCGATGCCGAGGCCATTGCCGAGCAAGTCCCTACTGCCGAAGCCGTCGCCGCCCAAATTACCAACCAATATCTGGTCAGCTATCGCGGTAACAACTCCAATAGCCAAGTGATTGGTACGGTTCCGTCTTTCCTCGAAGTGCGCAGTTTTGAAGTGGATAAAGGCCGCTTTGTGACTCAAGAAGATGTGGATCGCAATACAAGGGTGGCGGCGATCGGCTCTGACGTTCCCGACCAACTTTTTAACGGCGAAGACCCCATTGGCCAGCAGATTCGCGTGCGCAATGTCTCCTTTGAAGTGGTGGGGGTGATGAAGGAGAAGGGCTCTTTCTTGGGGCAAAACCAGGATGGCTCCATCTTCCTTCCCCTCACCACCATGTCGAATCGATTGGTGGGAAACACCTCACCCTTTGGCACAGAGGTTAGCTTTATTTCCATCTCGGCGATTAATGAGGAGAGCGTGGGGGCAGCTCAGTTCCAGATTCGCAACCTGCTGCGCCTGCGCCACAAGATTACCGATACTGATGATTTTGGTGTGGATACCCAGAAGGACATTCTCTCCATTGTGGGGACGATTACCGGCGCGTTGACGCTGATGCTGTCGGCCATTGCAGCGATTTCGCTACTAGTGGGGGGCATTGGCATTATGAACATCATGCTGGTGTCGGTGTCGGAGCGGACCCAGGAGATTGGCTTGCGGAAGGCGATCGGGGCAACTCAGAAGGATATTTTGGTGCAGTTCATTATTGAGGCGGTGATCCTGTCGGCGGCAGGTGGGGCGACTGGGGCGGCGATCGGCATTGGTGGGGTGTTACTGGTGGGGGCGTTTTCGCCGTTGCAGGCGGCGGTGTCTCCGGTGGCAATTTTGATGGCGGTGAGTATTTCAGGGGGGATTGGCTTGTTTTTTGGGGTGTTTCCGGCGCGGCAAGCGGCAAAGCTGGATCCGATTGTGGCGTTGCGGAGTATTTAGCAGTCCAGCGAAACCCAATCGTTTAAGTCAGAATAGGGAAAGCTGGGACACCGTAAATCAGATGACCATGCAAATTACCCTCGATTTACCAGAAGAATATGCCCAACGATTAACCCAGCAATTGCCTGATCTCCCTCATCGCATCTTAGAGATGGTGGTTATTGAAGCCTACAAGACCCATCATTTGACCAGTGCAGAAGTTGGGCGACTCCTCAACTTAAATCGCTTTGCTGTGGATGCGTTCCTTAAGCGACACCAGGCTTATTTGGACTACGCGATCGAAGATTTTCAACAGGATCTTCAGAGACTCCAGCAGCTTCCCCAGGGCTAAGCCATCGTGATTGTTGTTTCTGACACGTCGCCGATTCTCTACTTGCTGCTGATTGACCAGATAGAGCTTCTGCCTCAGCTCTATTCCACGGTTGTGATTCCTGATGTGGTTCAAGCCGAGATGGAAGCACCAGGGGCTCCGGTGCAATTAAAAGAATGGATAGCTGACCCGCCTGACTGGCTAGAAGTCCATCCAACGCCTGAGGGCGATCGCGCTCCACTCAAGCGCCTGGATGCCGGAGAACAGGCTGCAATTTTATTGGCTCAAGCCATGAATGCCTCACTGATTATCTTGGATGACCGTGACGCCCGCCAAACCACTCAAGCGCTAGGGTTAGCCATTACGGGTGTACTCGGAATTCTGGGTCTAGCTGCAACCCAAGGCTGGCTCAATTTTCCTAAGGTGCTAGAGCAACTTCTGCAAAAAACGAACGTCCAAGCTTCTCCAAAACTGGTACGGGACTTGCTGAAACAATTCTCCCTGTAATCTCCAAGATGCCATTACCCATCAGAAGCATCAAAGTTTGTGCATCGGCCAGACATGACAGAGCAATTCAACTCATTTCAATGTCTGAAGAAAACGCACAGATATGACATACCCAGCCATCACTGCGCGACAATAATAAGTCGGTTTAGCTATCCCCTCAGCAAACCTCCATTTACCCTCTGATTCCGAAGCCTATGAGCGTTGTCGCCGCCCGCCGCTACGAAAACGAACTCTTCTTCTCCGCCGACAGCATCCGCACCTCCGGCATCACCCAAGAAAGCACCCGCGTCGCCGGTCACGAACAAGGCAAACTCTTCCAAACCAACGGCCTCGTCATCGGCAGCGTCGGCTACATCATGGAGCTCAGCTTCATGCAACTCTTCGCCCGCAACCACAAACCCGCCGCCGCCACCGTCGAAGCCGTCCTCGACTTCATACTCGAATTCTACGCCTGGGCCAAAACCAAAGACAGCGACTTTGGCCGCCAAAACACCTACCTCATCGGTATGGAGAACGAGATCTTCCGCATCAGCGAAGGCTACCTCGTCGAAACCATCAACGAATTCAGCGCCATCGGAGCCGGTGAAGACTTCGCCCTCACCGCCATGCACCTCGAAAAAAATCCCGAAGAAGCTGTCAGCATCGCCAACCGCCTCTGCATCTACTGCTCCGAACCCATCACCACCTTCAAAATCCCCATCTCCTCACAACCCTAGGTAAAAACAAGGATATTTAGCACTGGATTCAAATTAATTAAATCCATAGATATCCCAGCTTCTCAAAGCCTGCAAAGCGACAACCTGCATAGATACGGCCTCAATCCTCTCGTGACTTTCACGCAGAGGATTTTGTCTATTTAAAGCTTTGATTCAACTGTCCGGATGACCTGTACCACTCAATAAATATTCGGGCATCCTAAACGCTAAGAGTCAAAAAACTCAGGGTGTCTCATGACCTGCTATCCCATCGTCCTCTACCCGGACGCACTTCAGCTTGCCTGGAAACAACGTCCTGGTCTGCCAGAGCTGAAGCTGACTGAACCTCAACCACCCACCGCCCCTGCCAAAATCAACACCCGCCCTAGTTTGATTACGACGGTGGCCACATTGGCGATCGCCGCCCTCAGCTTCCCCATCAACCCCAAGCTGAGCCTCCGCCTCCTCCTCCTAGGCGGCAGCCTCACATTCAGCTACAGCCTGTGGCAATATTGCCAATATCGCCAACGCCGTCACCAATGGCGCTGGGAATATCAGCGTTTTGATCAGCAGCTCGAAGCCTTTCAACGCCGCCAAGAGACCCACCAGCAACTCTGCGGGGAAATGCATCACCCTATGGCGATCGCCGAATATCAGCACCAGCTCGTCCTCGCCGCCCTCCAAACCGCCACCGGCTACGACAAAGAGACCCCCCCCACGAATAACAGCGAAATCATCGCCTTCTTTAGTCCCTACCTCGAAAAATACTTTCCCGGCAAAATCAAAATCAACCTCGCCATCTACCAAGAAGGCTGCCAGGACTTCCATCGCTGCGAAATCGCCTACATCGACGACCACCGCAGCCTCTTCATCGACATCGAAATCGACGAGCCTTACAACGCCATCACCCGTCACCCCACCCATTGCCAAAGCAACGCCGCAGACGGCGAACACAACGACTTCTTCCTAGCCAACGGCTGGCCCATCATCCGCTTCAGCGAAGCCCAAATCGTCAACACTCCCCGCCGCTGTTGCCGCCGCATCGCCCAAGAGATCTACAAAATCACCATCGAAACCGGCCTCATGGACCGCTTCCGCAAAATTGGTGAACTCGACACCCATCCTCACTGGACCTGGAAAGAAGCCCAGCAAATGGCCCAATACGGCAGCCGCGACGCCGATCTGGGGCGAGTTGCCACCAAGCTACGCCAAGCCTTCGTTGCCTCCCCCGAATTCAGCCATGCCACCAACCGTCGGTTAGCGGCTTAAACCATTGCCGGATATGAAAAGCCAAACATGGCGATGCCATGTCCCTACCGCAGCTATTACTAATCCACCGACACAAACCGTTCCACCGCCATCGTCCGCAACATCTCCACATCCTCCCGCCGCGACACCGACAACGGCACCGTCGAACCAATCTCCTCCTGCAAAATCGCCGTATTCAACGACACTCCCAAATGCAGCGCCCGGTACAACCCAGCCACCACAGCCTGCTCAATCTCCGCCCCGCTATACCCCTCCGTTGCCTCCACCAACAGCGGCAAATCAAACTGCTCAGGATTCTGCTTACGCCGATTCAGGTGAATCTTAAAAATCACCTCCCGCGCCCCCGGCTTGGGCAAATCCACAAAGAAAATCTCATCAAAGCGCCCCTTCCGCATCAGCTCCGGCGGCAACTGCGACAAATCATTCGCCGTCGCAATCACAAAGATATCCGCCTGCTTCTCTTGCAACCAAGTCAAAAAAGCCCCAAACAAACGCCGACTCGTCCCACTATCCGAACTCTGCGTCTGGGCAAAGGCCTTCTCAATCTCATCAATCCACAGCACCGCCGGAGCCATGGACTCCGCCATCGCCGTCGCCTTACGGAAATTCTTCTCCGACTCCCCCACATATTTGTCATATAACCGTCCCGCCTCCAGCTTCAGCAGCGGCAGGCCCCATCGCTTCGCCGTGACCTTCGCCGACAGTGATTTACCGCAACCCTGAATCCCCACAATCATGATCCCCTTAGGCGGGCTGAGATTAAGGGATTCAGCTTCACTGCTAAAACCCTGCTGAGCCCGCTCCAGCCAATCCTTCAACACCTGAAAACCACCAATCTCATTGGCATTATCCTCAGCCGGGAAATACTCCAACAGTCCCCCTTCCTGGAGAAACTTGATCTTGCGCGCCTGGATATCGGCCAAGTCATCCTTAGAGAGGCTGTTATCAGTCAACGCAGCATAGGCAATGATCTGGCGAGCCTGGTTGAGCGTCAGCCCTGCTAGGGCTTTGAGAACTGCACCGAGGTCTGCGGCTTCCAGGTCGATTTTGATTTCTTGTTTGGTATTGAGCGATCGCACCACAGCCTGCAACGCTTCATAGAGCTCATCCCGATTGGGCAACTGCAAATCATAAAACACCGCCTCCGCATCAATCTCCGGCGGCAAATTCAGGCTTGGCCCCGTCAGCACCATCGAGGCATGATTCTTAGCAAAACGCTGAGTCAACTCCCGAAACTGTCGAATCACCGCCGGATCCTTGAGATGGGGATGGAGATCCTTGAGCAGGAAAATACCCTCATCCAACGTCGCAAGATGCTGAAGCAACCCCATGGGCTGATTGGTACGGGGCACCGTCGCCTTGGGCTGATCATGGCGCACCAACCCCTGGGTAATACTCCAAGTATAACGCTTGACTTGTAACTCCTTCGCCACGACACAAATGAGCTGATCAACCCGCTCTTCTTCAACGGTTTCCACCGCAATCAGGGAATGGAAAGAAAGAACCAGCGTCTTCAGTTCGTGGGTGGGCGTGGGCTGGTTCTGGGATGAGGCCATGAAAAACGAGTTAGCAAAAAGGAGCAAGTGTTGCGATCAAGAACCGCAGCACCCTCAAGCACTATATCTCAAGCACTATATTTGGTCCGCTTCGAGGCAACGACTATCGCATCATGGCACTGCCTTAGGGACTCCCTAGGAATAAAGCATCCGAAGTAAGACAGTTCTATGAACAGCTCTGCATTCACCCCTTGCCAGCTTGGCTTCGTGTGGCTGCTGTGAGCTAAAGTTCACAGCTCAAAGCCCAAGTCCATTTTAACGGACTGAACAGCCCTAAGCTCTTGGATTTCAGCCCACTTTAGTGGGCTTTCGCTCTTAGCCTGGGGATAAATCCCCAGGCATTCCGGGGAGGTATTCCTAGCGCGATCAGACTAAGGTTGGAATGTTTTATTTCTGGGACTTCCCTTAGTGATGATGCGCTCGGCGAACCTGGTGTAACAGTCCATGGGGTCTAGTGACTCCATCACTGTAAAGTTGACTGCTGTCAAGGTTACTCGCCAATGCATTAACCAATGCTGTGAATGGCAAGTTTCGCAGCAAAACTACCCTGATCACAGCGCTGTACAACGAAAAACTTTAGCAGGTTGAAGAATCAGCAACCTTGAGCCGCAATCCATTTGAATAGCTCGACATCACAGCATCAACCAGAGTGACTTTTATATTTCCCCCACGATCCCAGGCCTGGTCACCTGAGCGGCCAGCAGGCCTATGGCCAGGTTTACGATGCCACCTGCGACAGCTTGTCTTTGGTAGCATGGTCATTGGCTGTAGCTTGATGGCTCCAGCCCAGTCTGCGTCATCAAGCCCTGACTCGGTTAGCCCCAAACCCGCCTTCGCGACCAACGCAGACCTACTCTCACAACAGCCCTCGACTGCAAACGAGGCTCCCACCTCAGCGCTTCAGGAGCTAGAAGTGAATCGTCCCCCTGCACCTCCAGTGGAGGTGAGAACCCTCAAGGTGGGGACAAATGGGATTGCGCCCCTGGTGTTCCTGAATGAGGTTCCCGGTTCCCTACCCTACGGTTACAGCATTGATCTCTGGAATGCGATCGCCGACGAATTAAACGTCACCACCGAATGGGTGCGCTATGACTCTGCCAAGGCCTTGCTAGATGGCCTAAGCAAAGGCGAGGTAGAGCTCGCGGTGGCAGGCCTTTCCATTACTGCAGCGCGAGAGGCCAATGGCTATGACTTTTCCCAGCCCTATTACGAGTCGGGATTGCAGCTCATGGTGCGCAATAATGGCCAGACAGTCTTGCAGATCTGGCAGCGACGCCTGTTCAATCACCAAGTGGCCAATGCTCTGGTCTTGGTGACCTTGAGCAGCATGGTTGTGGGGAGCTTGATCTGGCTGGTGGAACATCGGCACAACGAGAATTTTTCTAGCAATCCGATTCAGGGCGTGGGCCAGGGCATGTGGTTTGCCGTGGTCACCTTGGGGACTTTTGGTTACGGCGATGTGACCCCTGTAAAGTTACCTGGTCGCCTGTTGGCCTGTACCTGGATGGGCATTAGCTTTTTCATCGTGGCAGATTTCATCGCCTCCATGACCGTGCTTCAGCTCAATGAAGCCAGCACCAGTTTGGAGCAGCTAAAGGGTGAGAAAGTCGGGATCGTGGGGGGCACCACCGCCGAAAATTTTCTGCGCTCCCAGCCAGTCTTACCCACAACCTTTGAGGCCTTAGACGATGCCACAGCAGCCCTGGCCGCTGGCAAGATCTCAGGCATCGTGCGAGATTATCCCAATCTCTACCACCTCGTGAGTACCACTTCGGAATTTCGTCTAGCAGGCGATCGCCTCAGCTCCGAAGACTACGGCATGGCCGTGGCTGAAGGACAATCCCCTGAACTCCTGGAAGCCGTTAATCGAGAGCTGATCAGTCTCCAGGAACAGGGCTACCTCACGACCCTCCAGACCAAGTGGTTTGGTCACGAGGCGCAATAGCTGTGGGCATTCAAGTTCTTAGCCAGGTTCGCATCCAGGTTCACAGCCCCTAGCCGCAACTGTGCATTTTCACATCAGGGGGCTTTTTAGAGCATTTTTATTTCCCAGCCCGTTCTTATTTTCAACCGTTATATGAATTCACGATTCCATTCAGGTTTGCGCTCTCAATCTAAGCCATTCAAACCTTGGCGGCCATGGAGTGCGATCATGCTCCTCTCCCTGGGCCTCAGTAGTTGTAGCTGGCAACGCAACGACATTAACCTCACCAGTGGGGTGGAAGGCGGCGGCTATGCCCAGTTGTCGGAGGTCATCATGGCTTCCTCAGAAAGCATCGGCAAGCTCAACCTAGAAAACCAATTCTCCCAGGGCTCCACCGAAAACCTGGCTCGCCTCCAGGCAGGCAGCGCCGATGTGGCCATCAGCCAGCTCGATGTGGCTAGCAATGCCATGAAGGCCGGAGAGCTTCAGTCCATCGTCACCCTGGCGGATGAATACCTCTACATCCTCGTGCGCGAGGACAGCGGCATCATGCAGCTCACGGACTTGGCCAATCAACGGGTGGGGCTGGGCACAGCAGGCAGTGGTATCCATTTCACGGCCAATCGGATTTTGGACGAGGCTAATATTGCGGTGGACGCCTTGGAACTCTCGCCTGCTGACAGTTTTGAACAGCTTCGCCAGGGCAAGCTGGATGCAGCCTTTTACGTCGGCCCCCATCGCAGTGCCTTGTTGGCCCAGGCCTTTGACAACGACAAGCCTTTGCGGCTGCTTCCCATCTCTCCAGTATTACTGAACTTCTACACCCTGCGATCGCCCGAAGCCTACCAAGCCGCCGTGATTCCGGCGGGCATCCACCAGGCCAATCCCCCCATCCCACCGACGGATCTTGCCACGCTCTCCACTTCCACAGCCCTGGTGACTCGCCCCGATGTATCGAACCAAACCATTGCCCTGTTGACCTGGTCTATTCTTAGCAGTGCCCAGCGCTATGCGCCCTTCTATCCAGAACTGGCCCAGGGCAATGCCCAACAGCTACTGAGCCAAGGGCTCATGTACATGCATCCTGGGGCTGAGCAAACCTTTAACAGCGGTGATCCTCGCAACGCCTGGCTGCGCTATATCCAAGGCAACAAGCCCTTGCAAACCGCCTTCATCATGTTGACCAGCACGACCACAATTGGCTACTTGTTGCAGCGCATGAAACGGCGTAAGGGCAAGGTCGTGGTCCAAGGTGTTAGGCAGATTGTGCGGCAACTGCGTAGCCAGCTGAGCGAGGACGCCGCAGCCGTAGCTCGGGAGGTGACATCGCTTCATCAGCAACAACGACTGCGCATGATCGATGATGAAATTTCCCTAGAGGTCTACGAACAGCTAGAGCAGGTGATCAACCCCCTCGGAGAGCAATGCCGGGCGATCTTGGAGTCCCAGCGGCAAGAAGCGATCGCCGCCATCCTCGATCGCCTGGACCATTGCCAACTGCAACTGCGCCAAGACCCCAGCAGCGCCCAGGCCGAAATAGAACAGCTAGAAGCCCAGGCCCGCGAACTGCTCCAACAAGACCGCATCGACCTCGCCACCTATCTCCACCTCAAGGAATTAACAATGCAAGAAAATCTCTCTGTGCCAACAGCAACCACAAACATGATTTCCGCAAACCCGCTTCCCTTGCAGACCGTTCTAGAATCACGCCCTTAAACCCCTGACAGCTTCAGGCCATCTGGGCCAATCTCCTGAAGCAGTCACCCTTGAACCCACTCGCCATCCCTCGCTAGGATAAGCCGCACCCCCTTTTTTGGCTCCATGGCTTCCAACTTTCCCCTGCCCAATGATGGCGATGCGCTTGCTGGTGATGCGCTTGATGGCAATGCACCCATCCCCCAGCAAGTTCAGAGCCTGTTCAACAGCATTGCACCGGTCTACGACCAGCTCAACGATCAGCTCAGCTTTGGTATGCACCGCGTCTGGAAGCGCATGGCAGTGGCCTGGGCGAATTTGCCCGAGGGCGGCCTGGGCCTAGATCTCTGCTGCGGCACAGGCGATCTGGCACTACTTTTGGCCGATGCGGTGGGTGCCCAGGGTCAAGTCTATGGGGTAGATTTTGCCTGCGACCTATTGGCGATCGCCGAAGGGAGAGCCCAACGCCGCCATCCAAGACCTGCCATAACCTGGCAACAAGGCGATGCCCTTGCCCTGGACTTCCCAGATCAATTTTTTGATGGTGCAACCCTAGGCTATGGTCTGCGCAATGTGGGCAATATTCCGAAATGTCTTGAAGAACTACACCGCGTGCTCAAGCCCGGTGCGGCTGTGGCCATCCTAGATATGAATCGCCCCATGGGCAGCGCCGCGCCCATCCTACGCAAATTCCAGGAATGGTATCTAGAGACTCTGGTCGTGCCCAGTGCGGAGCGTTTAGGTGTGCGGGAGGAATATGCCTACATCAATCCCAGCATTGAGCGGTTTCCCCTGGGACCAGAGCAGGTAGATCTGGCGAAGAATGCCGGTTTTGCACAGGCAACTTACTATCCCCTGGCTTTGGGGCTAATGGGAATGCTAGTGGCTCACAAAGCTTAGATTTGCTTGGCAAAGCGTCAAGAATACTGTCACGATCTGAATGTTCAACAGCTAAAAAACGAACCTCATCCCCCTAACCCCTTCTCTCTGGAGAGAAGGAGAATCGGACACCGAATCAAGCTTGTCAGGCCTTAAATTTTCCTGTCTCCCCAGGAAGAGAGAGCTAGGGGGGATCTGTTGAGAGCAGCCAAGGTGAGGGTCGCTTAAGAAGCGTAGATCGCGAACTCACATTGTCTGGCAGCATCCTCCCCCCTCCCCGTAAGACCATTGCCAGACCACAAAATCCCAACGGCTTCAAACAAGAAAACCGTTGGGATTTTGAACAAGATAACGTTGGCAGCTTGAGTGGTTCTAAAAAACTATGGGTTGAGCGGAGGAGAAGGCTTAAGATGCTTAACCGCATGGCCTGCTTTTTCAATACGCTTCAGTACATTTGCATCTACCGCAGCATCCTGACCCATGAGTTCGCAGCAGCGCAGCGTTTCCACCAATGCCCATTGCAAATTGGTGACAACTTCCCGCAGCTCTCGAATTTCTTCTTCTTTACGCACCATACTCTATCGTTCCAAGATTGGACAGGAAGTTACAGGACTAAAAGCTGTAATTGCTTTAAAACAGTCGGAAAACCAGGTAAAGCAAGCAGCAAACGAGGCAAAGTCTATCTTTCGGTAGATGAATCAAGCCTAGCAAAGCAAGAGTCACAATCCCCATGCTTATACCACCTATATTTGGTCAATATCATCTAGTGCTACAATTAAGAAATCCGAAAATTTACGGGTATCGCAATCGTCACACTACTTATAAAGCAACATGGGGCATGTCCGAAGAATAACGGGAAGCCCCATTGGCAGCCATGAGCTTGGGTTGAATAACAGCTCTATTAAGCGATACAGCGAGGCGATCGCCTGTTTCGCAATATCCCAAGGATTAAGGCAATTGCTAGGGGAAAATCCCCCCAGCTCATAAAACGGCAAACCCACCCCACTTAGCCTCCCTTCAAAACAGGGGAGGAACAGACTGAATTGAGAGATTATCGGGCAGGCGGACTATCATAGTAGGGCGCTTTGGATTCAACGGTTGCTGCTGTTCCCGGATAGCAACCTAACGCTGTGGCTTTATCTGAAACTTGGATTTTGGTCATTCCGCCCCTGGCTGGCGGAATCATTGGGTATTTCACCAATGACCTGGCCATTAATATGCTTTTCCGCCCCTACCGAGCCCGCTACATCGGTGGGCGCAAAGTCCCCTTTACCCCCGGATTGATTCCCAGCAACCAGGACCGCCTGGCCCAGCGAGTCGCTGATGCCATCATGGGCTCGCTGCTGACACCAGAGGAGCTACAGAAGCTTGCCCACAAGCTGTTTGAAACCGAACGGCTCCAGCAAATTATTCTTTGGCTTCTACAACTGGCGCTAGATCAGATTCAGGAAGACAAGGAGAAACGTACAGCCAAGATTCTGGCCAAGATTCTGCGAGATTTGTTTAGCGAGTCCCTGCCCCGCTTGATTCGGGTGTTAGCTCGCCAGGAGGATTTCCTGGCTCCCCAGCTCAATCAAATCTTTGATCAGGTTTTGGTGGAGTTCCAGCTCAGTGAACCCCAAGCTGAGCAATTATCCCGCTGGGCGCTGGATGGAGTGCTGCCACCGGATGTGATTCGCCAGGGGATAGTGGATTTTCTCACAGACCGAAATATCGCAGCCATTGACAATGCTTTTCGAGAAAAGAGCAGCGGTACCTACTGGGTCATTGCAAATCTATTTGGTCTAAGCAATGCCCTGACTCGCCTACGGAGTCATTGCCTGGATGAGCGGGATGTGAGCAATGCCGTTATTCAAGAGCTGATAACGGTTTTATCCGTCGATGAGCGGCTTCAGGAACTGCTGCAAAATTTCTCGTTGCAAAATTTCCCGCTAAGTACAGTGCGGCAATTGCGCAGCACGATGCGGGAGACAGTGCGGGAGTTAGTGCAACAACAGGGAACGGACTTATTACAGAGCCTGAGCCAGTCGTTGGATTGGGACAACGTCGCCAATCTGGTTCTTAACCGTCTACGTAATTCTGAGGTGATGGATCGTTCGCTAGAATTGATTAGCGAGGAGTTGGCGCTAATTTTAGAGCGTTATTTGGAGCGAGATATGGAGAATATTGTGGCCCAGGCCATTCCGATTTTGAATTTGGAAGGGGTGATTATGGAACGGGTCATGGCCACCTCTCCCCAAGATCTAGAAAAGGCGGTTCAGGGCATTGTCAAGAGTGAGTTGCAGGCGATCGTCAATCTCGGCGGCATTTTAGGATTTGCCATTGGTTTGTTACAAACCGGGCTCCTATTTTTACGCTAGAAATTTCGCTAGAAGTGTCAGTAGATATGGCGTGAAGAATCTAGCTGGAACGAATCTAGCGGGGACTGGGCGAGGAGTTTCACAAAAAATTTAGCTCTCTAGGAATGGATAGAGAAAGACGTGGGCTCAAAGCCTGCTGGGCATTCTAAGCGGGAGGGAAGGGCAGGAACGACATCTCGGTTACGACGTTTCACAGCCTCAGACTGAAGTTGCTGACGCAGCTTGTCGGACCAGTCTGTGGGGGGAGCGGGCTTTTTGCAAATCAAACTATCGGTGATGCGGTGGGCTTCGCCCAGCTCCGAAGGATCGCTTCCTTGGGCAGCGATCGCTCCCCACAGCGTTGGCAATCCGGGCTCACGAGGCAGCGCAAGGCTCACAACAAGCTGTTGCTGAGGCATCATGGAGTTATTGCGCCTACTGCGAGTCTTACTGTCAGTTTGAATACGGTAATCGTAGTACTGAGCCTGGGAAACAATGCCTAGGTCCAAGGTGACGAGTTCTGCGGAAAATTCGCCATGGTCTAAGAAATACACTTGCTGGGCCTGATTCATAGCACTGATCCTGATGCCAGCACTACGAGTTTGGGCTTGCTCAATCTGCCGGGCAAAGGTCGGTGCGACGACGGAGATGAAGAGCATGGCCCCCGTTTGGGCGATCGCCGTCGCGGCAATGACCACCGTCCCCCAGCGAACAATGCTCCAGCGAAAAGCACCGGGTCTCCCTGGCACAACAGTTGTCTGATCAACTTCTCTGTCATTTAATGTCTCAAACTGAACCGTCGATAGGTCGCTGGACTGAGTGGTGAGGTATTCAAGAGTTGGTAATTCAGTCGCTGGTAATTCAGTCGGGACAAATTCTGCTGGAATCTCCCTAGTGTCTTCGCCGCTTTGCACGATGTGGGCCTACCCATTGCTGGGCTTACAGTGCCCCTGGGGCATCGGCGCTTACTCAGGAAAAGCACGGATTTGCCTAGGATGGCGGCGGTGGAAGGCGAGAAGTCCAGCTAGATTAGGATGGCTGGTCTGAAGCTGAACCGAGGAAATGCTGAAAGGGAATCTTCAAGCGATCGCGGGGGCATGCGATCGCCTTCAACGAGGTCGTTCTTGAGGCGCTGTGGTTATCCTGGCATGGCTTACAAGCCAACCTACATTTTGGCTCACCGGACCTATCGATTCTTCAAGTCCAGGTGTTGCTTACATATAGAACAATTTAGGGAGTGGAAAATACGTAGATTTATCACCCTGACAAGATCAGTGGTCCGAAAATGTCCAATCAGTCGCAAATAGAGGATATGACTATCAGAATTGAGGCTAAGACCTTAGGCGGCGTCCAAAAATAGCGTCATGTCGGCTGTAAGCCTCTGAAAGGTTTGTCCACAGCCTAAAGTGTGAAGCTACCGAAGCTTGTCCCCAAAGATGTTTGTCACAAGCAACAATTGATAAGCTTTTTTAATAGGGAGCATTGATAACGTAGCCTCCTTAATACAGGGGTTATCTTTCCCTTAGGGGATGTAACGATCCCCGCATTCAAAAGGCCTTGTAGCTCATGGCTGGATAGACTTACAGGTGTTGAATCAAGATATTGGATTTGGAATCTTAGACCTGAAAATTCCAAATCTAAGGAACTGAGCTAATCCAGTTGGGGGATAAAAAAAACTAATGAATCATCCCCTACTGCAACGGCATTTTTAATGCCAAGCATTCCAGCCTAATTTATTGCTTAGTATCAGGACTGGAGTCTGATGAGGCCGTTTTTCTTCTTCTTTGAGGAGAGGCGCGTGCTATAGGGCGCCGGGCAGAGCCAGGTTTATCAGCCACTGCGGGCCAAAGCGTATTTCCCAATATGTCTTTAGTCAAGCAAAGGGTAAACATGATTCTGTTCCTCAGCAAACATCGGTTTTCAATTTTTGAGAGGATTAAATAATGGCAAGCTTTAAGGTGACCTTGGTCAGCGACGCCGAAGGTCTAAACACCACGATTGAAGTGCCTGAGGATCAGTACATCTTGGACGCAGCAGAAGAGCAAGGCATCGACTTGCCTTACTCTTGCCGTGCAGGTGCTTGCTCCACCTGTGCCGGTAAAATCACCGCCGGTACCATCGATCAGTCCGACCAGTCCTTCTTGGACGACGACCAAATCGAAGCTGGTTTTGTGCTGACCTGCGTGGCTTACCCCACCTCTGACTGCACCATCCAGACTCACCAAGAAGAAGAGCTGTACTAAATCGTCCCAGCGACGGGTTAGTTCATCTAAGCCTTCTTTGGGGTTGGTTCGTTGTCTATCAACTC
>CALIGI010000207.1 GCA_938021205.1 uncultured Pseudanabaenaceae cyanobacterium | reverse complement strand
ACTCATTGCTAAAATGCGAGAATATGCATTGTAAATTTGGCGTGAGAGTTTTACAGCCTCTAATAAAAGAGATTCAGGCAATCGTGGTACCAGAGCACGAAGCGCCTCAGCACGAGAATATTCACTATTAATTTTGCGAGTCATCTCCAATGCAATAGGCCAAAGCTTGGGTGATTGTGATGCTAGGGCGGTCAGCGCTAAAATGCGAGAATTTTCATCATTAATTTTGTTAGTCACTTCTAATGCCTCTAGCAATAAAGACTCAGGAAACCTTGAGGCCAGGTAACACAGCAGCTCAGAGCGAATTGACTCATCGTTTATGTTTCGAGTGACCTTTAACGCCTCAACCTCCAAAGACTCCGGAAAATGCTGCGCTAGAGATCTCAGCACCAAGGCACGAGAGTTATCATCGTTTATGTTTCGAGTGACCTTTAATACCTCTGGCCAGAGTTCTTGCAAATGCTGCGCTAGAGCGCGGCTCTTGTCAGTTTTTGGTGAGAGCCAGAGGATGCTCCTGAAACCGTTGTAATTGCAAGGGTCTACTGTTCAAGATGAGGCGTTTTTCGAGCAGTGCCAAGCCAGCGCGTCCGAACATCTGGCGCTTGAGCATCTTTAAGCGGTTGTTCTGGCCTTCGACTTGGCCATTGTTCACCTCCAAGGTGACCCCGGCTTTAACCGCATCATAGTCGTCGTTCAAGCCTTTTGCGAAGCGCTGAAATGCTTTGAGCGTGCTGTTCTTTGCTCGCTCTAGCCAAGTATCTAATTGCTCGGGTAACCGCTCTCGGACCAGCTTGAGAAATCCTTGGCTGAGCTGAATCGCCTCAGTCAGTTCAGGCTGTTGAATGAGTTGCTCCAGCAATGCTTCTTGCTTCTCATCTAGAGTTTCGGGTCGCTGAAGCACCAACCAAGCGGCCTGTCCTGCCTTCAAAGACTTGTGGTTTGAGACTGGCTTTCTTTTGGGAGCCGGTCCTCGACCCGGTAAGTCGTTGAGTGATTCGGGGGAAGGAGCAGAGGAGGGAAACCACTCGGAGTGGAGCTTGATATAACGAGTCAGGGTGTTGTAGGTTCCTGGGTAACCATGGTTCTCAATTTGTTCAAAGAGTCGCTTGAGCAACCGATGACCTTGAGCCCATTGCTCAATCAAGAAGGGTTTGTAGGGGTCGAGCATGGAACGGCCACTGGACTCGCAGCTCGATTGTTTCCACTCAGGAAAGCTGTCGTGAGACAGAAAGGTTTGGACAGTGCGTTCTCCCATGCCCAGGTGATGGGCAATGTCCTTAACCTTGTATCCTTGATTTCGCAAGGCATGAACTTGTTCGTAACGCTCCAATCGTAGGGCTCTTTTTTGGACCTTCTCCTGTTCAGCTCGGGCTAGAGATGGAGGGAGAGCCAAGTCTTCGTCATCTGGGACCGGAAGCACAACCCCCATTGCTTCGAGCTGAGCCTTCTCAACCCGCTGAAAGACTTGAGCCTGTCCCCGAAATGAATCCTCCAAGGTTTCTTGAAGGTTCTTGAGCAGGTGAAAGCGATCGGCGACCTGAATCGCATCAGGTGCCCCCAGATCCATACCCGATTTGTAGGCTTTGGACCGGTCACGGGACAAGATTTCCACACCGGGATGTTCTCTCAGCCAAGCCGCCAAGGTCTCAGCTTTGCGGTCTGGCAACAACGCAATGGGCTGATGGGTTTCAAGGTCCACTAATATCGTTCCGTATTGATGGCCCTTGCGCCAAGCAAAATCATCCACACCCAGAATTCGGGGCGTTTTGAATTCCGGCAGAGGCATTCGGGCCAGCAGAGTCAGGAAGGTGTTGCGGCTATGACCGTAGCCGAGCAAATGGCTCAAACGCGCTGCGGCTGAACCACCCAGCTCTAGGCTCATCGCTTGCAGATGTTGACTGTAGCGTTCAGTTCTTCTCGCCCAGGGAGCAGCCACGGACGGTAACCGCTCGGTGAAGATGCACCGATGGCAGTCCTCATTCAGGCAGAAGAATTTGCACACTTCCAGTAAAAGCGTCAGGCTGAACTGCACTAGCGGCAAGTCTTTGAGGGTTCGTTGATAATGGCTATGGACACGGCTGGTTGGAGATTGACACACCGGACACAGTGCCTCTCGTTGAGTTGAGGCCACTGTCACCACCATCTGCACCTGAGTGCGATCCAGCCTGTAGGTTTTCAAGGCCAGCTCTGAAGAGCCAGGCAGAAGAGCTGAAAGCAAGTTCATGGAAGGGATGTACGTAGAGACTATCCTCATAATCCATCCTGATCACCAAAAGCTGACAAGAGCCCGAAGTCAGGTTATTGAGCAGCATCAAACAAATGGCTCGCATTCTCCAGAAGCTGACGCTTCCACTGATTGAGCAGCGTCGGATGGACGTTGTGCTGACTTGAAAGTTCGGGCACGGTCTTCACCCCTTGCACCGCCTCGATCGCCACTTTTGACTTGAACTGAGGACTGTACTGTCGGCGTTTCTTGCTCATTCTATACTCCTATCATTTTTCACGGAGTTTCAGAGCTTAGCTACCTGTCCAGTTTTTAGGGGCCACTATAACGATATGGCAACGTGCTGTTCTCAATTTGTCATGAGGTCTTGCAGACCGGGAGACCTGGACGGCCTGCCAAAAAACTGCCGAAGGGGGTTCGGGTGCGCCTCAAGAATAAAGGAGGTCAAAAGCGCGTAGGTCGCCCCAGAAAAAGTATCAAGCTCCGGTCGCGGAGCACCCTCAAACGAAGCATGAGGTGACTGATAGCAACATCCATGCCAATCATGTCGAAGCCTTTAATGCTTCGCTCAGACGTCGTAATTCAGCCTTTCGTCGAAAGACCAATACCTATGCCAAATCCCGTAGAGATTTGCAAAGGACTTTGGATGTCTATTGGCTCGTTCATAATTTTGTGCGAGCCCATTTCACGACCAAAGTTGTACCGGCGGTGAAGTTAGGAATTCTGCAAATGGGTCTATCTTGGTCACCACTATTTTCGATACGCTATGTCCTCTAAGCCAGCAATGACAGCAGCTCTCGGCTCTCACCAAGCGGAACCAGTGCCAGCGACCTGACGGCCAGCTTAACCCTGTCATCGGTCAACGTTGAAATTGCCCTAGCAGAATTGTACGAGGCAATTGAATTCGAAGCTTAAGGAACCGGCGATCGCACCAAATGCATCCGCAATGCATCCCCCGCACTCACCGCCTCCACATAGCCCGACAACAAATACCCACGCGCCCCCTCTTCACCCCTCACATAAACATCCACCGCCGCCACCAAAGCCGCCCCTAAATTTGCCTGAAAGACAGAATTCGCCTCAGCAAAGGATTGCCCCAACCCATCCCCTAAGCCTAAAAAATTCCAAATCACCTCAGTCACCCCCTCCTCATGGGACCAATTCTCAACTAAATAGAGAGACTTCTCAGGCGCATTTTTTAACCAACCAAACGGCTCAACCTGCTCCGGCACAATCGGCGCAGCCAAATCATAATTCCCCGCCACCATCACCGTCGGAATCGTAATCTTCCCCATCCCCTTCTCCCCAAACAAACTCGCTACCGGCGACAACCCCACCACCAACTGCACCCGCCCATCTCGCAAACTGCCATCCTGCAAAGACTGAGCCATCGCCTCAGGCAACTCCAGCGCTCGACAGGCTACCAGCAACGCCGTATCCAACTCAATAAACCGCGACAAACAACGCCTCTGCAAATGGTCAAAATCCACCGTTGCACCACTCGTCGCCAGCACCGTATAGCCCCCCATGGAATGACCCACCAAGGCAACACGATCTACCTGAAGCCGCCCCTGATAATCTGCCCCATTACGCCGCTCCAGCTCATCCAAAACCGCCGTAACATCCAAAGGCCGATCCACAAACTCGCTTGCCAAAAAAGACTCCCGAGATAGACCCGCCTCCAACGCCAAAAGCTGGTCTAAGTTACTCCCCACATGATCCGGCACCGCCACCACCATCCCATAGGAGGCTAAATGCATCGCCAACCCCGTGAAATACTTACGATTAATCCCATAGCCATGGGACATCACTACCACAGGCAACGGGCCGGTTACCCGAGCCAGCGCTTGGGGCTGATAAAGATCGACCGGATAGCGTCGCTGTCGACCTTGATCTTCCAGCATCCAGCTCTGGCTTGCCACTGCCCAAGGGCCAGGTTCGGAGAGTGAAGGCAGGGCTTCTGGATTTACAGGCGATCGCTCCGCCTCAAACAAAGCCGCCTGCTTCACCTGGGCAACCACCGTTGCATCAGCATCCCAAACTGCTCGAATCCTACGCCAATCTCCCCAGGCCTGGGCTAAATCTAGGTGGATACTTTCCGCCGGAAATGCCTCCAAAACCCCCATCGGTGTCGCGCCCCCCGACGTCCCCCCGGCCAAAACAATCGCCGCCCGCAATGCCACCTTGCCGCTCTGGCCAGACGGCATCTTAATAATGCCGCCCGCATAGTCCAAAACCTTGTCTCCCATTGGAGAGTAGAGCCACTGAGAAATAGGTACCGTCTCGACAGACTCTACGGTTTGGGTCAACCCCTGACGCAGCTGAGCCTGGACCTGAGGTGGTAAAAAGTTGAGAAAAGCCCCTAACTCAGCATCAACAGTGCCATCCTCAGCAAAGGCCTTGATCGAGTCCACTGCCAAGCTATCGCCCAAAACACCAAACTGAAATGAAATGCGTTCAGCAGCTTGGGCGGTTGTACAGCTTGCGGTGATGGCGATCGCGCCCAAGATTAAGGAGGGCAAAACCTGGCATGGACGAAGCATGGGCACAAACCCGAAAAAGCGTCCTTCTGACTATGACACCGATTCCCTAAAATGCCCCTCCGGTGTGGGCCTGGATTAACGAAAACCTGAATGGGAACCATTAGCTCTGGCAAACGCTCCCACTCAAGCTATCCAGAGCTGACGACTGAGCGACTCGCCTTGAACTCAGTCCAACAAAACAGAATAATTCCCACCACTAGGGGCAGCAGATAATACAGAGCCCGATAGGCCAACATCGCCCCAAAAAACTCTGGCACCGCCGTTTCAGGCCAGGCCAACGCCAACAACAACACCGTCTCAAACACCCCCAACCCTCCCGGCACATTACTCATCACCGTGGCCACCTTGGCCAGCAGATACGCCCCGAGAAAGAGGGCATAGGACGGCAAAAAAGTCTGGGGCAACAGCACATACAAGATCGCCGCCACCGTCGCCCAATCCGCCAAAGTCACCCACACTTGACTTAACGCGAGATCAAACGGCATTGAGGGTAAAGCCCAATGACCGAGGTGAAACAACTTACGGCCTGCTCCCCACCGAGCTCGCGCCTCTCCCAATGCCGCCCAGCTCAAATGGGCCACAATCACCCCCAAGCCTAATCCGCCTAAAGGCCGGACAATGGCGATCGGTAACCGCAACAGCTCCGACACCCAGTCCGGTGCTAGGGCAAACAAGCTGCCCCCCACGGCCCCCAAGCCCACCCAAAAGCAGAGGCTAGAAAACAAAATAACCCGCGCAATATCTCCATTGGAAAGGCCCCAGCGACCGTAAAAGCGATAGCGAATCGCGGCACCGCTCAGCACCGAAAAGCCAATGTTATTACTCAGGGCATAGCCCACAATAGCCACCGTCGCGGCCTTGCCGTAGCTCAAGTGGCGGCGGGCATAGCGCAGGGACAAGACGTCGTAAAGCGTCAATACGGCATAGTTCAGCACCGTGAGCCCCAGGCTCAGAAGCAATGCCCCTGTGGGGATGCTTCGCAGGCTTTGCCAAATTTCAATGGGTGATGTCTCTGCTAGGGTTTGCCCCAAAGACCACAAGGATAGGAGCAAAAGTCCTAACGGAAAAACGATTCGGGCAAAATTTTTCAACGCTTCGAGATCCCCAGAGTCATGACATGAAATTTGGCGATGCCATGACAATTATGAGGGTATGGGGATTTAACGTTGGTTAGCAGTAGTGTTGTTTGACAATTTTGGGCATATCTCGACCAAATCGGTAGGTTTGGCCATATACCATAATATCGACCAGTTCACCACGCATCCAACTGGAGAAGGAGTAGCTTGCAGCCTGTAATGGGATGAGTAATTCTCCTCCTCCAAAGACCCCGAGTAGCTTCAGATGAATATAGCTTCTGAACAATGTGATGGTGACAGTGCGCTGCCATGCTCCTCTGTTGTTGATGGCGACACTGCCCCAACGATTTGAGAGTAAGACGGGACCAAAATCATCGAGGTTGTGCACGACAGGCCTAAATCCGTCTCTTTTAGCCCAGAATCGCACAATGAGCTGTTGAATCGAGAGTACGAACAGAACTAGAGTCGTCAGGTACAAAACCTTGAACAGCATGGGATTAAGGATTGCTAGGGCCGTTGGCGATTCCTAGGGGCTTGGGGATGGAGTTAATGTCGCTGATGATGTAGCAGGGGAGTCGCGCTCAGGTTGGACCAACTCCTGCTGCACTGCTGCATTATCTGAATCGTCATCGCTAAAGCCACCGGACTGGAGCATGGCTAAAACAGCCTTGATGGAGCTGGCAATGGGGACAGCAATGACCAAGCCTAGAACACCGGCCATCTTGGCTCCCACCAACAGGGAAATCAAAATCCAAACAGGGTTGAGGCCCGTGAAGCCACCGATGAGGAGCGGGGCGATCGCGCTATCCACGACTTGGGCAATTACCGCACCCACCGCCAAAACTCTGACGCCTAGCCAAATGCTCTTCAATGCAGTCAGCACACTGACGATAATCAGGCCCGTTGCCGTGCCAAAGGGGAAGATAGCCAATAGACCCACGCCAATGCCAAACAGTAGACCAAAGGGCACCTGAATAATCAGGAAGGCGATGGTCATGGTAGTACCCATGAGCAGGCCCAGGGTGAGCTGCCCGGCAAAGTAGTTGTGGAAGTTCTGGCTGAGTAGCGGACGAATCTTGCCGTTGAAGCGATCGGGCAGCCATTGGAAAATGCCATCCCAGAGGCGATCGCCATGGAGCAATAAGTAAAAGGTCAAGACAATCGTCAAGACAAAGTCGAGGATGCTGCTGATGGCGTCGGGTAAGAGACCCAGGACAGCGCCACTAATTTCTTGGACCTTGGAGGTGAGGCGTCCTTCTAATTGGTCTCCTAGCCGGGCTAGGTCAAACGGGAAATTTTTCTGGGACACCCAAACCTCAAGGGCATCTAGCTGAGTGGAGCCAGAATCCACCCAACTGGGCAGCTTCGTTAGCAGTTCATTCAACTGGTCCAACAGAATGGGAATGACCGTCACACCCAAAAACGCCAAGGCTGCAACGCCCAGTACCAGCACCAAAAAAATAGACTTAGTGCGAGACAGATTCAAACGCTGAATCAGCCCCACGGGATAGCCCAAGATGAAGGTCAGCAGCGTTGCCGCGACAGAAATCTTAATCAGCCCTTCAAAATATTGGTAGAACAGCAGGGCGACCCAGGCATTTAACGCCAGCAAGGGTAAAACCAGGCCCCACCACATCCAGCGGGGAAGTTGTTCAATCCATTTCATGGTCTTACCTTCAAGGGGCATGTCCGTAGACAGTCCATCGATATTCGTCATCAACATTGGCCAGTATGGCTGGGAGGCAGTCATCACTGAAATCGCTACCTGTCTAGGATAACCATTGCTGTCAGGGATTTGTAATTTGCGCTCACTCAGCTCTGGGCTGTTGGCTTAGCCTAGGGTGGTTAGCAAGGGGCCAAGGAATTTCCAAAGCCGATTGCTCTCACCGACCCAGGCCTCAGCCCATTGGTCTCCTTCTGATTTTAAACCCCCGACTTCCAAGCCGCAGAGGTGACTTTGGGCGGATATTACCCGTTTCGTCCTCTCAGGCTTAGCTGCCATGCCCCTATCTGCTGTGCGGCTGTCGGTTGCTGCTGTTTCTTGCACTTGCCATAGCTCCAGCTCTAGCTCGCCCAGCATGGTGTCGCGGCAGCAGTAGACCAGGCCATTGGCCATGGGGGCTCGCAGGGGGGCTCCAGTCTGTTCTGTTTTCGCACGGAGGCTCACACCATAGCGAGGCGGGTCTTGGGCCAAGCCCGTGAGTTGAGACATCGGTGAAGCAAACTGCACTGCTTCCATTTCCCAGCGGCCCCAGGGGTCAATGGACCAGCTCACTTCGGCATTCCAGGGGGCGAATTCGTAGAACTTGCCGCTGTGGTGAATACCGACCATGGCCACCTCTTCTTCTAGGCCCATAACTTCACGAATGCCGCCGCCTGCGGTTAGGGCGAGGTCGGGTTCACCTTCAAAGGAGTTGCAGTTGAGCCAAAACCACTGGCTGGGAAAGGCTCCGCCCCAGTTTTTCTCTCGGTAGGCCGGTGCCTGCTCAAAGTCATAGCGTTGGCCATTCCACTCGATCCAGCCCGTCGCCAAGCCGTGGGCCATGAGGACTTGCCAGCCTGGCTCAAATATTTGGTATTGAGAAAGGATGCCTGCGGTGGATTGCTGAGGAGCGGTGGTATCGCCCCAGCCATAGATTGGTTCAATCCCATAGGCCCAACGAGCTTCTGGTCCTGCGGGGTCTTGCAGATGGCCCTGATGCCAAGTGGGGCTGACCTGGTAGCCTTCTCCCACCTGTGGTTCAAATTGGGATGGCTCTAGCCAAGTTGCAGCAGTGTGGGCCAGGCTCCGGGCTATGGAAGAGCGACGCCAATGGCCCAGGCTTAGCTGATCAGGGCTAGCCCAAAAATCCTCAACGGCTGGAAACGTGCGGATCAAATAATCGTCATTCGGTCCCAATATCTGCGCTGCCCCGCCGCTGTGGAGCTGGCCGCCTCCTGGGTCTTCAATGGAGTACATGAAGGCAAAGGTTTGTCCCAGCTCTGGCAGGGTGAGGCGATCGTACCAGCCCTCAAAAAAGCGTCTGGAATTGCCTACAAGATCGCACTGAGACCCGATGGTTGGATTGTAGTGATAGCCACTATGGGGCGTTTGCAGCCTGCTAGGTAACTCTGACGAATTCATTTGAGCGGCTCTCCAAGACTGTTATTGCGCCAAATTTTGTTCAAGCGAAACAGAATTTGCCCATTTATCTCTTTATCTTGACCTTAGTTCAGCAAAGGAGTCATCACTTCTAAATCTTTGTCTAGATCTTTCCCTGGGCGTTGCCCCCAGGTCGTAGCCATTGTTCGAAAGCGTTCGAGTTGCCCCAACAACCCACAGGAGTTTTATCCGATGCAGTACGCCTTTGATCTCGTTGGAGTTGCCCCGATGGTGGAGTTTTTTCATCATGAGCAGGCCCGATCTCAGGATAGTGGGATCCTCTGGCCTGCTTATTTGGGTGTGACTGGCTGCGATCTGGATTTGTTCTTGGAATCCATGGAGGATGCGATTGAAGCTAGGGGCTGGGATATCGATGAAGCGAGCCAATCCGTGATTCAGTACTGGATGGATAATGCTGAGGCCATTGGTCACTGGCGCGATCGCTTCAAGCTCGCAGGAGACTATACCCTCGTGGTGGGCCGCGTCGCCGATTGTGTCACCCTTCAAGCCGAGTTTGAAGCGATGCTGGGCAAGCGCTTTGACCGTTAAGATGACACATTTGAGGGGAGATTGAGCGAGTAAAAACTCCCAGTCTCCCTGGCTCAATCTGCCTATCCCCTATAATCTAAGGACCTTTTCCAAGTTTTCCATTAGTGTTTACCCTGCGCGAATTGCCCAAATACGAAGCGCTTTTGGACCTGGCAGATCGTTATCCAGAACTTGAAGTGGCTGCGGTGGAGAGCTGTCTCACGTTCCTCTCAACCTCGGCAGATCTCCATCACTTACTCGATGAGCATTTTGCCCAGCACAACCTGTCCATGGGCAAGTTTACGGTGCTAATGCTACTCTACAAAGCCGATCGCGAACTCACCCCTGAAGAATTCCTCACGCCTTCTGACTGCGCCACAATGGCTGGGGTGACCAAAGGAACGATCACGGGCCTCTTGGATGGGCTGGAGCGCCAGGACTGGGTTAAGCGTCGGCCCCACTCTGCGGATGGTCGGCGCACGATTATTGCCTTAACCCCATCGGGTAAATCGCGTTTGGAGACCTTGTTGCCCAATCACTTCCGCTTGATTTCTCAAATAACCACTCATCTCAGCGAGTCTGAGATGGAAACGCTTCAGGAGCTATTGAATAAAATGCGGGCTGGCACTCTAGAAGCCACAGAACAATAGGCCAAAATCTATAGGTCAAAATCTATCGCTAGGCAGAACTTTCCCCTCTGAGAATGTCTCCAAGCTCTGGCCGTGCTAGCATCAGCCTAAAGAAGTCGTTCGGCGGCAAACTATTTTTTGAGCCCAGAGCAAACCCCGTGGCAATTGGGGCATCTTTTCTAAGCTTTGAGTTCCCATATTTTCGTCTTTTATAGTTCGTTTTTTGCTTTAACCTTCTCCTCTCGATATTGCATGAGTCCTTCTACCTCTTCCGATTACCCTTCATCTCCGACGGGTAATGATTCGGTTTCCCAAACACCGATACAAATCCCTTCGCTTAATGGTTCAAGTGGTTCTTCGTCAGCAAATGGTAAGTTTGCCAAGGCACTGCCGGAGCGATCGCAAAGCCAGTTTCCTGCTAACTCGCGTAGCGGCTTTATCTGGGAGCGCTGGGCTTTAATTGCCCTGTTGCTGTTGGGTGGAGGTTACGGTCTGTGGCAATGGCTGGGACCCAAGACCCAGGCTGGACCGGGCGGACCAGGGGGTGGACCTCCTGCGGACATACAAGGCCCACCCCCTAGACCGGTGGTAACGACCTTGCTGCGAGCGGGTATCGCGGGAGAGCAAATACGCTTGTTAGGCCAAGTGGAGAGCGGTGATGCCACGATCTTGCGCAGTCAGGCGGAGGGGGTAATTGAAGAATTACTCGTGATTGCGGGGGATAAAATTGCCAGGGGTGATGTCATTGCCATCTTGGATGACATGGATCAACGCTTGGCTCTCGCGGAGGCAGAGGCGGAGCTGCAAGAAGCTAAGGCTGATCTCATTGGAGCCCAGGCTGAGTTGACTGAAATCAAAGCAGAACTTGCAGAAGCAGACAGTAATCTCGCTGAGCTGAAGCAGGGTAGCCGCCGTAGCGTGATTGAGCAGCGCAGGGCAGCTGTGGAAGCCGCAAAAGCCCAGGAAGCTGCAGCTCGGGATAATCTCACGCGCATCCAGAATTTGGCCCAGGAGGGAGCTGTGGCAGAACGGCTTTTGGTGGAAGCTCAGACCGGAATTGATGGGATGAGAAGCGATCGCCTGGCTGCAGAAGCCAACCTAGAAGATGCCCAGGCGGGTCCTCGCAGGGATGAATTAGCCGCCGAAGCTGCCAAGGTGACTGCTGGCCAAGCGGCGGTGGCCGCTCAAGAAGCCGCCATCTCTGCTCAAGAAGCGACGGTGGCTGCCCAGGAGGCTGTCATGGAGCAGGCTGTCTTGGCACTCCAGCGCAATAAAATTATCGCCACAGCCCCTGGCATTGTGAATGACATGTTGGTGAACCGAGGCGACTATGTCCGCAGCGCTGATTCGATTTTGGAATTGGTGGATAACTCCGTTGTGGATATTTTGCTGGAGCTGCCTGAGGCCCGTGCTTCTCAGATTCAGCCGGGGCAGCCTGTGGTGCTCAGCTCCCGTGCTCTACCAGGCCTGCCGATTGAGACCGCGATCGATAGCCTCACACCTATTGCCTCAGCAACATCCCGTAGCCGCGCCGCCCGCATCCGTCTCAGCAACCCACCGCCTGGCCTACTCCCCGGCACAGCCCTGGTGGCAGACTTGAAGCTCAGCAGCAGCAGTGATGGCTATCAGGTCTCCCGTGATGTCCTAACTCGCCGGAGTGGGGAATGGTTGGTCTATGCCATTGAGGCTGGGGGCGATGGTCCTGCCATGGCCCAGGAAATTCCGATTGAATTGGTGAGTGATAACGGCGAGAGCGTGATTATTGATAGCCCGGAGTTGCAGCCTAATTTAGAGATTGTGCTGAAAGGCGGTGATGCCCTCCGTCATGAAGCGCCTGTGATGGTGGTGGAAGGCCCCAGTGCTGGGCCACCAATCGGCTCAACAGAGGACGGAGCAACGGCTTCTGATGAGGGGGCTTAACCAATGAGCATGATTGAACGCATCGTCCGCTGGCGTCATGGCACCTTTGTTGTCTTTGCGCTGATTGCGCTGTTTGGCACTTTGGCGCTGTTTAATTTGCCCTTGGAATTGCAGCCGGGGGGCGATCGCCCCGAAATTAGCATTAGCACCAGCTACCTCGGAGCAGGCCCCAACGAAGTCGAGGATCTGATCACCCGTCCGATCGAAGAAGTGATGGAAAGCGTGGAAGGGGTGCAGGAGATTACCAGTACCTCGGCTCCGGGCCGCAGCTCGATCAACCTAGAATTTGAGTGGGGCACGGACCCCGATGAGCGCTTACTGGACGTAATTAATAAGCTCCAGCGCGTTCGCAATCTTCCGGCTGAAGCGGGCGACCCCAATGTTTCCGTGGCTAGCACCAGCAGTAGCCCGATGATTTGGCTGGTGATGGTGCCCAAGGAAGGCCGCATCGCCGATGCCAATGACTATCGCGATTTGGTCAATGACATTCTGGAGCCCGCCCTGCGCCGCGTTCAAGGCGTTAGCAGTTTCATTATTGCGGGGGGGCAAGAGCGAGAAGTGGAGGTTCGGGTGGACCCCCAGGCCTTGGCTGATCGCGAAGTCACCATTAGCCAAGTCACCAATGCCATTCGCCAAACCAATCGGGATATTCGCGGGGGGCCGTTAGTTGTAGGGCGAAGAGAATACCGCGTTAGCACCGTGAGTCGGGCTGACCAGATTTCAGACTTGGATGGAATTGTCCTCCGTCGTGATGCTCTGGGCACTGTGTTTCTGGGCGATGTGGCCCAGGTAAGTTTGGGGCGCAAGGTGAAAGACAGCGTGTTGCTGTTTAACAGTCAGGAATCCGTGGCGATCGGCATCATTCGCCAAGTTGGAGCCAACGTGCCCGAAGTCTCCCAGGGCGTTCGCGACACCTTAGAACGCGTCCAGAAAACCTTTGACGATCTGGATGCGGGGGTTGAATTTCGAACGGCCTATGACGAGAGCAACTACATCGATCAGTCCGTTGCTCTGATGCGCAATAACTTGCTCACGGGTGCTTTGCTGGCTGTGTTGGTGTTGCTACTGTTCCTCGGCTCACCTCGCTCAGTGGCGGTGATTGCTTTAACCATTCCGACGGCAATGGTGAGCGTATTTCTGGTGATGACCGTCTTGGGTCGCTCCCTTAACATTATTAGCCTGGCCGGTTTGGGCTTTGCGGTGGGGATGATCGTGGATAACGCGATCGTGGTTTTGGAGAATGTGTTTTCTCACTTACAGCAAGGCAAGAGACCGATTCGGGCAGCGATCGATGGCACGACCGAAGTGGGCACGGCAATGCTGGGTTCCACCATGACCACCGTTGCTGTTTTTACCCCGATTGTTTTAGTCCAAGGCGAAGCAGGGCAGCTATTTACAGACGTTGCCATTACCTTGGCATCCGCTGTATTGTTTTCGCTGTTTACCGCACTGACGCTGGTGCCCATGCTTTGTGGTTTGTTTCTGAACCAAGACGAAGTCAAGCTCTTGGAGCAGGGGGCTAAAGCGGGGCGTAATCCTTTTGAGCGAGCCATTGGTAGGGCTTCAACGGCATTCCAGTCCGTCCAGGGTCGCTTGGAGCGCTTCTTGCTGCACACCGCAAGCTGGTCCATTGGCGTGGGCAAAGCTGGGCGTCGGCTGATTGTTCTGGCCATTCCCATTGGGCTCCTGATGATCGGTGTGCTGTTGTTGCCTCCGGCGGACTATTTGCCCCAGGGCAATCGCAACTTGATTCTGTGGCTAGCTCAGACTCTGCCAGGGACCAGCGTGGAGGAGGCGATCGAGCTGTCTGAAGCGCCACGAAACTACGTTCAATCCCTAGAAGAGGTAGAAGGTGGTTTCTTCATCCATTCCTCCCGGTTCAAAGCCATGGGCATTTTTCTCAAACCGGAATTTGCCAATGGCAACGGCCTGGAGCGGGTCGTCGGCAAGCTGATTCCCCCCAGCTTTGGCTTTCCCGGCTACCGCTTCATGTTCCCGATTCGCATCTCTATTTTTCAGGACCCCGGCAAGGAATTTGAAGTGCGCATGACCGGCTCTAGCTTGGAAGAGTTGGCTGAGCTAGAAGCCCAAATCAAACCTCAAATTCAAGAATTAGAAGGCGTCGTCAACGTCCGCTCCGACTATGTTGCTGGCGCACCTCAGCTCGAAGTTCGCCCCGTCCAGGCTCGTCTATCTGAGCTGGGGCTTTCCACAGTTGATGCCGGAGCCATGGTAGAAGCAGCCCTGGGCGGCAGCCTAGTTTCTGACTTTGTCGAAGGCACTGAAGAGCTGGATGTCACCGTCAAACTCAAAGGCAGCCAAGTCGAAACGCCCAATGATCTGCGTCAGCTTCCGCTGTATACCCCAACTGGGGCGAGAATTCAGCTAGGTGAAGTGGCTAGTATTGCTGAGACCACTGGTCCTGACGTCATCAACCGCGTCAACTTGGAACGCGCCATCAACCTTACGGTTAGCCTGGCCCCCGATGCGCCGCTGGGGACCTTGGTGGAAAAGGCTCAAACGGAAGTCCTCGATCCCTTGCAGGCGCAACTCCCCCCCGGCCAACGCCTAGAGCTAACAGGATCTGCAGATAAGCTCAGCGAAACATTGGGGCAGCTAGGCTCTACCTTCGTCTTCTCGCTGCTGATTATTTATCTGTTACTGGTAGCGCTGTACCGCTCCTTCCTCTATCCTCTCGTGATTATGATGACCGTGCCCATCGGTTTAACCGGTGCGGTGTTGAGTATTGTGATTGCAAACTTACTACCAGGGGTATCTGTACCGCTGGATATGATTACGGGCTTGGGCTTTGTGATCTTGATTGGTGTGGTGGTGAATAACGCGATTTTGTTAGTGGACCGGGCCTTGCAGTTGCAGCGGGAAGAGGGGATGGAATATCACCATTCCTTGTTTGAAGCTACCCGCGATCGCCTCCGTCCCATTTTCATGTCCGCCAGCACCAGCGTCCTCGGCATGTTGCCCCTAGCGGTGATTCCCGGTGAAGGCGCTGAGCTGTACCAGGGTCTTGGTATTGCCTTGACTGGGGGCTTGGCCTTTTCGACTTTGCTGACGCCGACAGTTGTACCCGCATTGATGGGTTTGTTGTATGACCTGCGGGGTAAGCGTTTGGAGGCGATGCCTGAGCCACTTGATGTGGAGGTGGAGGTGGGAGTTTAGACGCAAGAGCCTCTTTCCCCAGCCCTTTCTCCTAAAGGAGACAGGGAGCCGAGCCCAAGGTTTAAATTTTTTAGTCAAGCCCCAGCACTTCGATCCGCGTAAGCGGTAGCCCAACAGATCAAACCAGCCCAAAGAAACGCACAATAGAATCACAACACCTATCTCCAGCCTTAATGAGCCGCCAGGTTATGCAGGGGGTAATCCGTAGGGGGAGGCATCTCCTCCCCATCGGCGGGAGTTTGAGGGCTGGCCCTCATGGCTGCCTGCTTTGCCTCTTCAAGCTAAACCTTAAGCTTCCACCAGAATTGTCTGCCCCGACTCCGAAGCCCGCCGTGCTGCATCCGCCACCTTCAATGCATACAAACTCTCCGCCACCGTCACATATAGCTTCTCCCCCCGCAGCAAATGCCCAATGACATTTTGTGTATCTAAATTGAAGAGTCCTCGGCGGCCTCCCATTTCTAAAACAGCCTCACCATCTTCAGAAAAGAGCTGGGCTTCATCGCGATCGAAGCGGAGAGCACCGCGATCGCCCTTCACCTCCAGCAACCGCTCTGCCTGCCACAACCCCTCCCCCTTCGCCATCGTCACATAGCCCAAAACGCCGCTTTCAAAAAATAGCTGGGCATTGCAAAGAAACGAGGAAAAATAACTGGAATCTTCTAGATTGGGCCAAAACTTCGTGTGACAAGTTACTGAAGCCACCGGCCCAAAGGCATTGGTCATGCGGTGAATCCGCGACAGCGCCCCCATCAGCGGAAAGCC
>CALIGI010000206.1 GCA_938021205.1 uncultured Pseudanabaenaceae cyanobacterium | reverse complement strand
CCGCATCACGCTTCCCAAAGCCGAGCCCCTAGAGCTTGTCCCCGAAGACATCCCCATTGAGGTCCTCTACGAAGACGACCATCTGATCGTCGTCAACAAGCCTGCTGGCATGGTTGTCCACCCCTCAGCGGGCCACCGCACTGGCACCCTCGTCCATGCTCTTTTGCATCACTGCAAAGGCCAGCTCGCAGGCATCGGTGGTGTTGAGCGTCCTGGTATCGTCCACCGCCTCGACAAGGACACGACTGGCACGCTGGTTGTGGCCAAAACGGATGTTGCCCTCAGCCACTTGCAGGAGCAAATGCGAGCAAAAACCGCCAAGCGGGAATACCTCGGTGTGGTCTACGGCTCACCCCGCGAGGCTTCGGGCAGAATTGAGCGGCCTTTGGGCAGAGACCCCAAGGATCGGAAGAAGCAGGCCGTTGTGCAAGTGGATAAAGGTGGACGCCGAGCCGTGACTCACTGGAAAGTGCAGGAGCGCATGGGCAACTATAGTTTGTTGCATTTTCAACTGGAGACCGGGCGAACCCATCAAATTCGTATTCACTGTTTGTCTATGAACCATCCCATTGTGGGGGATCCTAGCTATAGTGCGGGGCGATCGCTGGGGGTTAATTTAGAAGGGCAGGCGCTCCATGCTTGGCGTTTGACGTTGGAGCATCCGGTGACTGGGGAAGAGGTGGTGGCGATGGCTCCGCCGCCGGATAGCTTTGTGACGCTGATGAATATCCTGCGCCAGCGGGCAGCGAAGTAAATGTGACTGTTTTGTAAGTTGCTTCAGTTTTGTTCTGATATCACTGGAAGTCTATTTCACTGTCATCACATTCACTGATTATCGCTGCTAAAATAGGGTAGATCAATTTCCCTCTATGAATGCCTCTAGTAGAAATGGCAGATAGTCTTTCTCTCGCGCAGTCTTTGATTCAACAGCCTAAGGAAAGTTTAGCTATTGAATTAAAGGCATGGATCGATCCAGATAGCATTCCTGGTAAGAGCAAAATAGTTAAAGCTGCTCTTGCTTTAAGAAATAACAACGGTGGGCATTTACTCATTGGCTTCGACAATGCGACTGGTGAGCCAAGCGCTAATGACCAGACTGAAAATGTTCGGCAGATTTTTGAACTTGATAAAATTCAAGGGATGATTTCAAAATATGCATCCGGCCCTTTCGAAATAGTTGTTGATTTCCCTGAGCGAGACGGGATGCCTTTCCCTGTTATATCTATTCCTGCCGGAATAAAGTCACCAGTCGTTTGTAAGTCTGATCTAAAAGATAGAGATAAGTTCTTACTTCGAGCCGATACTGTGTATGCAAGATCCTTGTCTTCTAATAATACAGTGAGTAGTACTCAGGCTAAAGCCAAGGATTGGGAAAGAATAATGGATGTTTGCTTTGACAATCGGGAAGCTGATATAGGCAGATTTTTAAGACGCCATATTGGTTTAGCAAACTCTCTCCAGACTGGCTTCTCTCTGAATTCTATAAAAGATGAACTCTCGCAATTTCGAGATGAATCAGAAGATCAATACTATAAAGCTTTAGGAAAGAAAAAAATTAGCAACTCTCCGAAAAGCTTGTGGGAAGTCTCTCTTGTTATTACTGGTAAATCTCCTTCACATTTCGCAGATCGAGACTTCTTGCGGTTATTGAGCTCTAATAATCCAAATCATTCGGGATGGCCTGTATGGCAAGACAGTCATAGATTAGGTGAGCAATCTAAGCCTTATGTTTTAGATGGTGCCTGGGAGGCGCTTGTTATGAATTTAGGTCCTAAAGAGATTCATTACTTTGACTTTATGAGGATGAGTCCAGAAGGAAAATTCTTTCTGATACGAGCATTAGAAGAAGATTGGCCTGGATTTAATTCTCATTATCAGCCTGGAGAGCTTGTTGATATTAGCTGGAGTATCAAGCGAGTGGCTGAGACCATGGCTGTAGGAATAGCCTTTGCTAAGGCAATGGAATATGAAGAAGAAACTACTCTCTCATTTTCATTTTCTTGGAAGGGATTAGAAGGTAGAAGACTGACTTCATTTCCCAACTCGGAAATAATGATGTTTTCGCAAAATCTCTTTACTCGGCAGGATGAAGTTTCTTCATTCGTTAACCTTGAGCTGAATGCATCTCTGTCCAGTCTTTCTCAGTATGTTGAATTAGCTGTTAAACCGTTGTTTTCTGTTTTTGAAGGGTATGTTCTTTCTTCAGAAACAATAGACAGCGTTACTAAGTCGCTTTTGTCACGATGCTGTTAAGTCATTGTCAATCCCGTCCTTTCATCAGGCTGAGTTTACGCTGCTGACTGAAGCTCAGGGGCGGGTGCCAAGTGGCCATCTTCCAGATGAACAATGCGATCGCCCACATCAAGAATACGGTTGTCATGGGTGACCAGCAGGATCGTACAGCCCTGCTCCTTGGCAAGCTTTTGCGGCCTGACTTGCTGTCCAATGCCGCTGTGGGGTCGTTGCCTAGGACTAGCTTGGGGCGGCTGACTAGGGCACGGGCGATCGCCAGCAGTGAATTCATCAGAATCACCCCATCAGCTTGATCACCAATCCATCGATAAGCAACGATAATAGAGCGTAGGACCAAAATCGCTTGCGGCTTACCCTCTCTCTTTCTGGCCATGACACCCAAGCTCACTTTTTCTGGCACCACACTCAAAGAGCTAAAAGCAGTCGTTCAACTAGAAGAGAGCGATGCTTTCACTGCGGCTTGGGTTAAGGCCACTGCGATCGCCCTGACCCCAGATGAGCTTCAGCAGCTAGACCGCTTAAAATCCCATCTGGTCAACGAAAAGCTTCACCTCCTCAATGAAGCAACCCTCTGGGCGAGAGCGATCTACCCCATGCTTTTGATCGCTGAGCAGGGCAATGTGCGGGCTTGGTCAGAAGTTCCGCTTCAAGCGCGTTATGCCCAGTTTGAAATTGAAGGCGTGGTCGATGGGGTTTTGGGTCGCAGCGTTGCGGGACGGCTTGAAGCCCCTTATTTGACCGTGGTAGAAACCAAGCGAGGGGTTGAAAATCAGAACCCTCTATTTCAGCTCTATGCTCAATTGCTGGCAGCGGCTCGGCTCAATTGGGAGCTGGAGCAAAGTGAGCCCCAAACTTTGTTTGGTTGCTATACGATTGCCGATAGCTGGACGTTTGTTCGAGCTGTAGTCACTCAGCTTGAGAGCGATCGCCCTCATCTCCAGGTGGAATCCTCAAAGGAATACACCGAGAAGAATGATGCTGAAATTATTCTGCGCATTCTCAAGGGCATCGTCTCGCACTTCCTCAATCAGCAAAACCAGCCGCCACTGACTTCGGTGCTTTAGGCTGCGATCTCAAGCTCTGGCGCGGTCGCAAGGTAGCCATCTTCTAAATGCACGATGCGATCGGCCACGTCGAGGATGCGGTTGTCGTGGGTGACGAGCAGGATTGTACAGCCCTGCTCCTTGGCTAGCTTTTGCATCAGCTCGACGACGTTGCGGCCTGACTTGCTATCCAATGCCGCTGTGGGTTCGTCGGCCAGGACGAGCTTGGGGCGGCTGACGAGGGCACGGGCGATCGCCACTCTTTGCTTCTGCCCCCCTGATAAATCATTAGGGTAGTAATCCAGATGATCGCCTAACCCCACTTCCGCCAAGATCTCAGCGGCGCGGGCTTGCATTTGCTCCCGCGAATACTGGGGATGGACCTCCAGCCCCATCATCACATTCTCAATTGCCGTCAAGCTGTTGTGCAGGTTGTGGGCCTGGAAAATATAACCATGACTCCGCCGCGCTAGATCCAACTGCCGGGTGCTCGCGCCCAACAGCTCCTTGCCCAAGACTTTCAAACTACCTTCCTGGGCCGAGCGCAGCCCGCCCACGAGGGTCAGCAGCGTGGTTTTGCCCGAACCCGACGGCCCCGTCATCAAGATGATTTCGCCAGGCTGGATGTCCAGGCTTATGTCAAACAGCACCTGCTTTTGCAGGCGACCATGGCCGAAGCTGTGGTTGAGGTTGCGAATTTGAATGGCGGGTTGAGAGGGAGTAGAGAGTTGCATAGCTAACAAAGAGTCAACATAAAACGGAAAATTTTAAACAGGCTCCGGCTCCCCCTTCTCAAGGGGGCTGGGGGGA
>CALIGI010000205.1 GCA_938021205.1 uncultured Pseudanabaenaceae cyanobacterium | reverse complement strand
CGTTGAAATAGGTCAGGCGAGCAGCGCGGCGTTCTCCAAGGGCGGTGAGGATTTGTTGGTAGCCCTGCCAGCTCACATTCGGCAGCAGCACTCGCTGTTCAGCAAGGCGTCGGATCTGAGATTCTTTTCGAGGCGCAGTGCTGACCATGGTGAATGCTCCAGCGGTAGCTCAAGTTTAACAAGTGCGGCGTGAAGGGTGGCTGAGACCCGATTATTCCTCAGATGACTGCTTACGTTGCCAAGGCAATTTCTTCTGAAGCAATGCGTAGAACAACGCTGCTTCTGCCACAAATAGCAGCACCGAAAACATCGCACTGCCATCTGCCTCAACCGTGAAAATTGCAGGCACTGGCAGCACAGAGTCCGTACTGCTCACCACCAAGATTCCGAAATAATTATTGGCGAGGTGGAAGCCTAGGGCTGGCTCTAAGCGATCGCGCTCCAAGGTCATCCAGCAAGTCACCAAACCAAAGGCAAAGTAATACAGCGCCATCCACCCCAGCCCCCGCTGCATCTCCGGATTGGCAAAATGCACTGCCGCAAAGGGGACCGCTGCTATTGATGCTAATACAACCTTTGAGCGAATGACTAGCCCTAAGCCCTGAAGCAAATAGCCTCGGAAAAATAGCTCCTCACAGGCCACCTGCAAAAATGTTAGCGGCACCGTGACCAGCAGCAGCGGCAGCCAGCTTTGCCAACGAAAGGTCAAGTCAAATCCACTGGGCTCCAATAGATAGAAGATTGCTGTGCTACTACCGACGATCGCAAACCACAACCCGAATGCTTCCAGTAAATGTTGCCATTGCAACCGCTTGTTCGCGCCCAACAAACTGAAGAAATTGCGATTGTGGAAAAGTGGTAGAACAATGGCAATGGCAAGGATGCCAAAGAGAAAGGGAATATTATTACCGATAAACCCTGCGACCGAAGCCGTTGTGAAAAAATCTCCTAGACCTTCCATGATGTCGTCGGGCGATATGCCTTGAAAGCCCATGACAAAGCCCGCGAAGAAGAGCGCTGCAATACTGCCCACAATGAGCATGAACACCAGGAAGATAAACACTCCCAAGACATAGCGCCACCAGTCATTGCGTCCGTCAAGAGCGATCGCCTGCCAGCGACTAGAAGGCTCGCTGGAGCGCGGATTGGGGGAAGATGTCACTGAAGATTGTTGAGGAAAGGTTGGAGCTGCGATCGCCGGGCATGGGACATGGAACATGCCAATGCTCTAAACGCTAGGTTCTTATTGTAGAAGAAGCTTTTAGAAAACGCAGGAGAAGCCTGGCCTAAGAGAGATGCGACAGTAGGCTAGGAAAGCTTGAATCAGGTTTGACGTATTCATTGAGTCTGGCTGAATGGGGAGAATACAGATGATGCGTTTGCTGCTGCGGTATCTAGAGCTTGTGTTAACAGCTGTGGGCTTAGGCTTTTGCGGCTTGCTGATTGCGCTGCTTCCCCCCACAGCAGGTAAGTGGCAGGTGGTTGCCATCGCTGCCATGATCATTGGCATCACCCATGGCATCCTCTTTTTTGTGGTGCGGGCTCGTCAGCGAGCAGTGAGGCACCAGGCCATTCGAGATGTGTCCCATATGCTCCAGGAACGAGTCACCAGCTACGTCGATATTGTCACCCGGCTGTCCCAGAGCGACAACAGCGGTCACCAGCAAATGGCACGTCAAGCTGCAGGAGATTTGGCAGAGCTCGTAAATACTCTGTCAGAAGACTCCTTGGCGAGCTGGCAGTCGCGCCACGGTTCTCTGCAATCCCAAGCTTTGCCGCAGCCCCAACCCACAGAGCCGCGATCGTAAAATCGTTAGCGATTACCCATGGCTTTGGCAAATGCCTCACGTTGACTAACCCGCTGAACATAAGCCCCAATCTTGGGATAGTCCTCAAAGCCGATTTTCAGCATCATGGGAATGTAATTGAGCATGGAGCCCAAGCCCACATCGGCCACGGTGAAACCGCTGCCAGTGATGTAGTCCTGTTGGCTCAAAATCTCGTTCAAGGTGCCCATCAGGCGAGGGAATTCCTTCTCGCGGTTGGCTTCCACGAAGACGCCGGGACCGAGGGTGGCATTGGCGAAGTAGATCCATTGGTTGGCGATCGCCACTTCCACTGCACTCGCTCCTTTCAACTCCCCATAGGCCTGGGCCAGGTACATCAAGATGGCCCCAGACTCCCACAGCTTCAACGCGCCATCCTCAATTCCTGGCACCTTGGCAAAGGGATTGATAGCCGTATAAGGGACTTGGTGATGCTCCCCCGCTTGCATATCCAGCTTGATGAAGTCGTACTCCAGCCCTAACTCTTCCAAATACCAATGGACAATGGATGCGCGGCTGAATTGGCCACCGTAAAGCTTGATCATGGATTGTGTTATTGCTGAACTGCTGGGCTTATTTTCTCGGCTAATGGTCTGGGTTAACGAGGCTGCTTTGCAATAAAACACAGCCCAAATTTAAAAACCTGATTAAACTTGCAGATATCGTCTTCGGCCCTGTCACCCCAACCGCTGCCATGACCCTGCGCCCCCTCTACTATCCCCTCGACCCCTTCAACCGAGGCATGCTCCAGGTCTCAGAGCTGCACAATATTTATTTTGAAGAATGCGGCAATCCCAACGGAAAGCCTGTGGTCTTCCTCCATGGCGGCCCTGGCGGCGGTTTACAAACGATCTATCGCCAATACTTTGACCCCCAGCGCTGGCGCATCATCCTCTTTGACCAGCGGGGCTGTGGTCGCAGCGAGCCCTATGCAGAGTTGCGGGAGAATACCACCTGGCACCTCGTCAGCGATATTGAGGCTTTGCGCCAGGCCCTGAAAATTGAGGCCTGGACCGTGTTTGGTGGCAGTTGGGGCAGTACATTAT
Source organism: uncultured Pseudanabaenaceae cyanobacterium (assembly GCA_938021205.1). Taxonomy (GTDB): domain Bacteria; phylum Cyanobacteriota; class Cyanobacteriia; order PCC-9006; family JAAUQQ01; genus JAAUQQ01. Next base: position 6,154 of record CALIGI010000205.1, on the reverse strand, counting down.
CCCTCGCCTATGCCCAAGCCCACCCGGAGCGCTGCCAGGGCTTAATCCTGCGGGGGATCTTCATGTTGCGCAAGAAGGAGATTGCTTGGTTCTATCAGGAGGGAGCCAGCTATATTTTTCCCGATGCCTGGGAGTCTTATCTTCAGCCGATTCCCACCGCAGAACGGAGTGACCTGGTGGCGGCCTATTACAAACGGCTCACCAGCCATGATCCAAAAATTCGCACCGAAGCCGCCCGTGCCTGGTCCGTCTGGGAAGGCAGTACCAGCAAACTAATCCCTAATGCAGATCTCATTGCGGAGACAGGGGAGGATGACTTTGCCGTGGCCTTTGCCCGCATTGAATGCCACTACTTCATTAATGGTGGCTTCTTTGAAAGCGACGATCAACTCCTTCGCAATGTGGATTGCATTCGCCACATTCCCACGGTGATTGTCCAGGGACGTTATGACGTCGTTTGCCCAGCAACTTCTGCCTGGGAACTGCACCGCGCTTGGCCTGAATCGGAGCTAATTATTGTGCCTAATGCAGGTCATTCAATGACAGAACCCGGCATTCGCAGCGCCTTAATTGAAGCCACGGATCGGTTCGTGAATGCTGTGTAAACCTTGCAATCTCGGAATTTTAAGGTTGCTTTTGAATTCGTTCTAGAGCTTAGGCAACGTACTCTCTGGAAGATGGATGCTCTCTGCTAACTCCCGACTTTCTGCTAAGAGGAAGTCGAGAAAAGTTTGAGCCACGACCGAAAGCTGCTTGCCATTGGGATAAATCACATGCCATTGGCGGTGAATGGGGAAGCCCTGGACATCCAGAACCGTTAACCGGGGCGTTTCCCCCAGAGAAGTTAGGGTGTGATAGGACAGCACCGATAGGCCCAGCCCCCCGACGATCGCCTCTTTAATTGCCTCATTACTACCCAGGTCCAGCTTCACATCCATGGTCACGCCCTGCTCAGCAAACAATTGCTCAGCGGCTTCACGGGTGCCCGAGCCGGTTTCCCGCATGATGAAGGGCTCATCCGCCAGTCGTTGGATGGGAATGTTCTTTTGGCCAGCCAGAGGATGCTCCGCCGGGGCCATCACCACGAGGGGATTATCGAGGAAGGGCTGCTTCTTGATGTCATTGCCGCTGGGGGGACGACTGAGGATGTAGAGGTCGTCTTGGTTGCTATTGAGACGCTCGATTAGGCGCTCGTGGTTGGTCACCTTGAGGGAGATTTTGATACCGGGGTATTGCTTACAAAAGCTGCCTAGCAGGCGAGGTACGAAGTATTTCGCTGTGGTGATCACTGCCAAACGCAGGGAGCCCTGCTTCATTCCCTGGAGGTCTGCAACGGTCATCTCCAACTGGGAGAGCCGCTCAAAGACGTCTTTGCTGGCAGCGTAGAGTTCTTGGCCTGCATCGGTGAGGAAAAGCTTCTTGCCCACCTGCTCGAACAGGGGCATGCCTACAGCTTTGGTGAGCTGCTTGACCTGGATGGAAACCGTAGGCTGAGTCAGGTACAGCTCCTCTGCGGCTCGAGTGAAGCTGTTATGCCGAGCAGCGGCTTCAAAAACCCTTAATTGGTGAAGTGTTACCGGTTTCACTGGGACTATCTCCTGAGGCGATTCCTGCGGAAGCTTGCGAAGCAATCGCAACTAGCCCAGGGCATTATGGTCAAACGAGCTTTGAAGACCTTACCGTCAAACATAGACTTCTGTCTATGCCTAAATGCTCAATCATGGGGATGTCTGAGTGAGTTTTAGTACCTAGTCACTTTGGGCTATGGCGAAGCGGTGAGTCCATCGGTCTCTGATAGGGCCGCAGGGTAGGGCTGAAGCTGCTCCACAAAGAACTCCTCTAGGGTAGGACGGGCCCGGCTGATGCTAATCAATTCACCGCCCATGAGCTGAAGGCTGGAGAGGAAGTCTTTGGGATCTTTCTCAAGGCTTCCGTGCCACTGGTCTCCCTGGGCTTCGAAGGGCGCTAGCCAATGGTTGAGCAGGGCTAAATCACCGCCCCGCCCGCGAACTTGGAAGTGATCGGCATCGCCCAGTAGCTCCTCTAGGGAGCCGATGCAGCGGATTTGGCCCTCGGCGAGGATGGCCACGCGATCGCAAATCTGCTCAACATCTCCCAGCACATGGCTATTGAAAAAGATGGTCTTGCCTTGGGCTTTCAACCGCTCAATAATTTGGCGAATCTGCACCCGCCCCAAGGGGTCCAGGCCAGACATGGGTTCATCCAAAAAGACTAAGTCTGGGTCATTAATCAAGGCCTGTGCCATGCCCACACGCTGGAGCATGCCCTTGGAATATTGCTTCATCTGCTTCTTGCGAGCCGCAGATTGGTCTAACCCCACTAGGTCCAATAACTCTGGAATGCGCTGGCGCTGAACCTTCGCTGGAATTTGGAACAGCCCCGCCGTGAATTTCAAAAACTCCCAGCCCGTGAGGGAGTCATGGAGATAGGCATTCTCGGGTAGATAACCGATGCGCTGACGACTGGGCTGGTGGCCTAGGACTTCACCCAGCAGACGACCGCTGCCGCTACTGGGTCGCAAAATGCCGAGGAGTAGCTTGAGGAGCGTGGTTTTGCCTGCACCGTTGGGTCCCAACAGGCCAAAGGTTTCCCCCTGATTTACGGTAAGAGAGACGCCCTTGAGGGACTCAATGCGGCGATTCATCCAAAAGCCGGTGCGATAGACCTTACGGAGGCCTTCAATTTGCACCACAGGGGTGAGCTCAGGCTTGGGCGTAGCGGTTGCAGCGGCATCCATGGCAAGCATTAGGAAGAGTGCAAGATTTCTTACAGAGAATAAGGGTACTGCACTCTGCGGTTTTTGCATGGCCCAACGTCGTTTCGGTCACTGAACGGAGCCTGAGGTGGCCGAAGCTTTTGGTTTGAAGTCTGATCGCTGAGCCTAGCCGCCACCGCCGGGCCTATGTCACAGTGATGAGGTGCCGTGGTGGAGATCAAAAACGATATGGATCGCTCAAAAATTGTGGCTGTGATTACTGGGGTTATTTCGCTGGGATTGGCGATCGCTTACCTTCTTTTGGTCCAGTTCCTCGATTCCCGTGGCCCAATGGTTCCTGCTCCGATAGATCTTGGACTATTACTACTCTGGCGCTAAACTTGCCTACTGCTCTGGGCATCGGGTGAGCCATCATGTTGCTGGCAGTCATACCAATGCTCCACTGCAAGGGGACCAATCTTTTCCATGCGAGTCATCAAAAGCCTCAGGGTGGAAAGCATGAGGCGACGTTCGAGTTTGGCAATTCGTTTGAGCATCACTGACTAGTTCCAATACCGTATCTATACGGAATATGATGGCGCTGAATCTCGAAAGTCGATGCACTGGTTGTGACGGCACTTTTGATTGACCCTGGGTGTTGGGGTCGTCTTCTGTTCGCGAAGCTGGATGTTTCTGAGTAAAAAAGGTTGACGTTCAATGGAGATTGGCAACCCTAATCTAACCTCGCCTCAGTGGTCCTGGTCAGGCAATCCCTTGTCCCTTCCCCTAGGGAGAGATGAAAAAAAGAGTCTCTGAAACGCTTGGTTTTGCGTTCGATTCCCCTGCTCTCTTTGGAGAAGGGGTTCGAGGATGAGGTCGTTTTTTTAGTTGTTGAATTCAGGTGACGTTGGGGGTTGGCCAAGATTGGCGATGCGCCGCTTTAATCCCTGGGCTGAATCCGCTCCAGCTCGGCGCGCTCTTGCTCGCGGCCTTCGTCCTGGAGGGTCTCTTTCAGAGGTGTCACAACCTTGGCGATCGCCTGTTGAACAAAACCCTTAACAAATTCATCCTTGCGGGTGAGCTGAAACTGTCGCTGCACCACCTCCGTCATTCCGCCATCGCCCCAGTCCTGGTCCTGACGGAAATACTCCACAAAACTGCGGCCCGCAATGCGCGTTAAATAGGCCGCACTCACACCTTGGATCACTCGGCTGAAGGCAATGGTCGCGACGTTAAACTCCAGGGCTGTAGTCAAAATCTGCACTGCCCCTTTGATAATCCCCAGGCTCGTCAGGGTCTTAGCTAGAGATAGCGCCAGCTCCCGGCCCCGGTCCATATTCAGCTCGCAGCCATAGACCTTGCCAATTTCCACCACCATCTGGGCATTGACTGCGGCGGCCCCCAGCATGTCCACCATGGGCAATGGCGTCATGGCGACCACGCCCGCGCTCACCCACTGGAAGCGATCCACGACGGCATCAGCATCTCGGCGACGCTGGGCATCCAGCAGGCCTCGGGCTTCTTCGCCCAGCCGTTGGGACTGAAGCAATATATTGTCGGCAACCAGGTCTTCGCCTTCCTGGCGCAGCACTCCAGCCATGCGCTTGAGCAGCGTAACAACCTCTGGGTCAGGCTCCACAACGGTGCCATTGGGCAGGGCGACTGCCTGGGGATTGGCGCTGGCAGCGACAACGTCCTCGGGGCTCACCAAGCCTCGCAGACGCTCCCGCAGCTGGGCCAAGATCAGCTCCCGGTCAGCATCGGTGAGCAGGTCCGTTTTGTTGAGGACCAGGAGCGATCGCTTACCAATGCGAGCCAAGGCTTCCAACGCATCAAATTCCGAGCGGCGTAGGTCGTTATCGGCCACGAACAGCAGCAGGTCCGCTTCGACTGCAAGCTGGCGGGCGAGTGTGTCGCGATCGCTGCCCGGCCCCCCCGCTTCCAAAATTCCTGGTGTATCCGTAATCAAAATGTCTCGCTCCAAGCCTCGAAGCTGAAGCCGATAGGTGGCCCCTTCATCGGTGGTCCCCATGGGGGCTCCGACTCGACCAACAATGCGACCAATCAGGGCATTGACGAGGGAGGTTTTGCCCGCTGAGCCTGTGCCAAAGACAACGACGCGCAGGTCGCCCCGGCTGAGACTGGCTTCGATTTCCCGCGATCGCGTCAGCAACGCCTGTTTCGCCACTTCATCCTGAATTTGCGCCACCTGCTGCTGGAGCGCCTTAAGATTCTTTTCTGCTGCTTCAGCCTTAATTTGGGGCACTTCGGGAGGCACCCGCTGGAGGCGCTTCGGCATCCGAACCAGGTTGGCGTAATACAGAAAGGCAAAAATCAACAGGCCAAACAGCACGATCAGCAGCAGCAGCAGCAGCCCGGCCAAGAACGAATTGATATAGGAAATTTGCCAGTAGAGCCGCATCAGCGAGTCCACGAGCCAAAGCGACATCCCCAGGATGAGGACGATACCTAGAATGATGACGAGGAGGCGCGATAGGCGCATGTTCTGTTCCTAAGAATCCCGGTTGATGGGAAACGCCTGGGGCAATTCACCTTATCTAGAATATCCCGGCCCAATCCTTTGGCTTACGGGGCGATCGCATTTTCCACTATTGGGCCTAGGGATAGCTGTGCTCCTCTTAAATTGCTAGTCTTGCCTGGAAGGTTTGGTGATGTTCCTCAATCCAATGGTTTTGGAGCGGAAGAAACTTGGCTGAATTCACCTGAGTTCGACAAGAGGCAATACATCCTCTCCCCTAACCCCTCTCCTAAGGTCGCGGGGAAAAGCAAAGCCTGAAAGCCTAACTTTTGCGTTCAGTTCCCTTGCTCCTTTAGGAGTAAGGGCTAGGGAAAGAGGTGGCTGTTTGGCTGTCGAACTCAGGCTAAATTCGGCTGCGATGCGATCTTTCCCTAATGGATTTCTGAAATACAAAAGGGGGTTATTCCAACTGGAATAACCCCCTTTGCAGGAGCTTAGTTATTAAATTGAATTCCTAAGACCGAGGGGCAATACCCTTGTCTCGATATGTTTAGGCCGTGAATCACTAGATTTGTCAGGCTCAAGCTGTTGTCCTAAAACAAAGGCCTAAACGGAGATATTCAAACGAGAGATGCTGAGCTTCTGTTTAGAAGCTTGCACGGGAAAAGCTATCCCCCGTAGAGAAAGAGCGACCTGCCGCGACGGTGCTGCGAGTGGTCTCCCTAGGGCGGGCCTTGCTCACGCGGAGCTGGCGACCGAGCCACTCTGCGCCATCTAGCTCGCTGATTGCTTTGTCTTCGCCAGCTTCGTCCGATAGCTCAACAAAAGCAAAACCGCGCATGCGACCGGTTTCACGGTCTACGGGCAGGCTGACGCGCTGAATGTCGCCATACTCACCAAATACTTCACGAACGTCTTCATCAGATGCCTGAAAAGACAGATTTCCTACGTAAATTGTC
>CALIGI010000204.1 GCA_938021205.1 uncultured Pseudanabaenaceae cyanobacterium | reverse complement strand
ACCTGACACAGTTTCTTAATGCCCCGCCTCCCCCATATCCAACAACGGCGCTAACTCCCGATTTAACCGCCCCGCCTGGACAAACTCCGCATAGGTATCCGCCTCAACCGCCAACAATTCCTCCCTAAGTTGCTGCGTCGTAAACGCCTCCAAATTCGGAAACTCCCGGTGCAGCTTATTGATCTTGTCCTCAATCTCCCGCAGCTCACCCTTCACCAAAGCAGCCTGATAGCGGAAAAACTCAGGCTCCACACCGGGGCGATCGCTCACTTCTCCCAAATATTCCAACACCCGCTTCATCGCCGCCTGGCGAGCAATAAGCTTTGTATAAGCCTCCCGTTGGGGCTGCTCCCCCAGCAAATTCAAGTTCTTTAGCAACGGCTGAATCGTCAAGCCCTGCACCAACAGCGTAAACAGCACCACACCAAACACCGTCGCGATAATGTCCTCCCGCAGCTCCAGCACCACCGGCACCGACAACGCCAGGGCAATAGAAACGGACCCTCGCAAGCCCCCCCACCAAAGAATGGTTTGACCTGGGATTTTGATGTCGGACTTGGCTGTACTGTTGCTAAACCAACTTAGGCCGTAGACCGCGATCGCCCGCGTTCCCATCATGGCGGCGATGGTCATGGCGATCGTCGGCAAATTCTCCCCCAACGCCGCAAAGCGAATTTGGTCACCAATCAACAAAAAGACAATCGAGTTAACAAAGAACGCCAGAAACTCCCAAAACTCACTCACAATCACCCGCGTCCGAGGGTTCATGCCAATGTTCGAACCGAAATTCCCCAGAATCAGGCCCGTCGTCACGACGCCAATAACACCAGAGCCACCCAAATCCTCAGTCACCAAGTAAGCCGCATAGGCGGAAACCAGGGTCAGGGATTGCTCCACCAGGGGCAAATCAAACCGCTGGGTCAGGTAGGAAATGCCGAAGCCAATCATGCCCCCCACGCCAATACCGACGCCAATAACTTGAATCAGCTCCAGCACCAAGGGCTGCACTCCTAGCTGGGATGTACCCAGGGGAAGACCGACCAAAAAGCTAAAAGCCACAACGGCCATGCCGTCATTAAACAGACTCTCTCCTTCCATCAACGTGCTGAGGCGTTTATCCACCCCCAGCTCCCGAAACAGCGCCGTTACTGAGACCGGGTCCGTTGCCGACAGGCTCGCGCCAATCAGCAGCGCCGTCGTTAGGGGCAAGCCCAAGACCCAGTTGAGGCCATAGGCAATGCCCACAATGGAAATCACCACGCCCAAAACGGCGTAGAGGCAAATGGGAATCAGGTCTTTCTTCAGCGACTTCCACTTCAAATTCCAAGCCGCCTCAAACAGTAGCGGCGGCAAAAAGATCGACAGAATCAACCCTGGCGACAAGTTCACCAACCGGACATCCACTAGGGCCAAACAGAGGCCCGCAATTACTAGGAGCAGCGTGTAGGGAATCTTACGAAACCAGCTAAACACCTGGGGCAAAGTTGCCACACTCAGCGAGACCGAAAGCACCAGGAGAAAGTTTTTAATATTCTCCTCAATCAGTTCTTCACTGCCAGCGACCTGATTGGCCACCTCACTTAATGCCGTTTCCATTGCCATAGTCGAGCCGGGTGGGGTTGTTATCGATTGAGCAGCGGGAATCCAGGAGCGGAATATAAACAGACCTGATACCTCACGTCGTGACATGGCAATGCCATGGCAGGCCGAAAGTGCGATACCCAGAGATCAAATTCAATCCTCGTTCCAAAACAAATTTAGAAACCCAGAATTATTTTGCCCTGAGAGAGTCCTACCAGAGACAGCCGAAGGAATGAACTCACTGGATTTGGGACAAATCGCAATACTTTTTCTCTCTACAGGGCATAGTGACAGTAGATCTTTTTCAGCGTGGCCCCATGACCACCAATCCCCGTGCCATATGGCGACTGATGCGCCGCCGCCGCGTCAAACCCAAGGAATTGGAAGCCCTCCAGGAGGACCTGCTCAGCGAATCCTCGATCGACAAAACCTATTTAATCCTCATCGTTGGCTCCTGCATCATTGCCAGCTTTGGCCTGCTATCCAATAGCGCAGCGGTGATCATCGGAGCCATGCTCGTTGCCCCGCTGATGCTGCCCATTCGCGGCATGGCCTTTGGGGCCTTGGAAAGTAACCTGCGCTTGTTTCTCGCGGGGCTGACGGCATTGCTTGTGGGCACTGCCCTGGCGATCGCCATGTCCTGCATCATCGGCTGGACCGCAGGCCTCTCCCAATTTGGCAGCGAAGTCCTAGCCCGCTCCAAACCGAACCTCCTCGACCTGGGCATCGCCGTCGCCGCAGGCAGCATCAGCGGTTATGCCAAAGTTGAGCCCAAGATTTCTAGCAGCCTGGCCGGGACCGCGATCGCCGTCGCCCTCATGCCCCCCGTCTGCGTCATCGGCCTGGGCCTCTCCGCCCAGGACTGGCAACTCAGCCAAGGCGCGACCCTCCTCTACGTCACCAACCTCCTCGGCATCAGCCTCTCCTGCATGGTGACCTTTTGGCTCAAAGGCTACGCCCCCATGGCCAAAGCCAAACGCGCCCTGCGCTGGACTTCCATCGTCACCGCCGCCGTCGTCATTCCCCTCAGCATCAGCTTTATTGAGCTCGTGCGTCAGTCCCAGCTAGAAGCCGGGGTTAAGCGAGTTTTGCTCAATAAAACCGAGACGTTTCAACGAGTCTCCTTGGTCAATATCAAAACCAATTGGCTGAATAGCCCCCCGGAAGTCGTGTTATCCGTGCAAGCGATCGAGCCAGTGACCCCGAAGCAAGTCGGGCTAATTGAAGATTTTCTCGCAGAAGAAATGGGCCGCAAGTTCAAAGTATTTTTTGAAGTGAGCAAGGTGGAGGAGGTGACGAAGGAAGGCGTTGCCAATCCGACGAATCCGGTGGTGCCGGAGGGGTTATAGCCCTCAAACGAAGCAAGAGGCAAGGCGTCCTCTTCCCCTAGCCCCTTCTCCTGAAGGAGACGGGGGATTTGAGGCAAGAGTTTGAGACAAGAGGACGACCTTGCAATGAGGCTGGAAGAGTTTCGCGATCGCAACTATTTCTCCCCCCAACTGAAGCACCCCAATCCTTTGTGCAGGGGGTAACCCGTAGGGGGAGGCACCAGCGTCCCCATCGGCGGGAGTTTGAGGGCTGGCCCTCATGGCTGCTGCATTTGCCGATTTGCCTCTTCCAGCCAAGCCGCAAGCCAACCCTAAAAGTTGGGAATCCTAGAAGGGAGGCAGAAAATAGCGCTGGGCCGGATATGGCAATAGGCCGGACATGGCAATAGGCCCGACATGGCAATGCCATGTCCCTATGAAGCCCAGAGCAATCCCTTCCCCTTCAGGGCAGCAGCATCACCCCAGTTCACCCATCATCCCAAGCCATCATGAACATCCTGATGCTGTCCGCTAAATTCCCCTACCCCGCCACCCTCGGCGGCACTCAAATCCGAACCTTCTACTTCCTCAAAGCTTTAAGCGATCGCCACAATGTCACCCTCCTCACCGTCCGTGAACCCGACGTAACAGATGAGCAAATCGCAGGCCTGAAAAACTATGTCCACGATCTAGTCTTATTTGATCCTCCCGCCAAACCCGCTAGCGGCCCCCTCGCGAAAGCCCAACGCCTCAGCAAATTCCTCCTCGACGGCACCCCCGCCAACGTCGCCTCCTACGACGACCCCAAAATCCGCACCTGGCTCGACGACGCCGTAAACTCCGGCCGCTTCGACGCCATCACCTGCGAACACAGCGTCAACGCAGTCTTCATCCGCCCCGAATACCGCGAAAAGCTGCGCACCGTCATCAACGTTCACAGCTCCGAAACCTTCACTATCCAGAGCAAACTCGACCTGGGCATCAGCGAAAAACCGAGCCGCGATCGCTTCCTCCTCTCCCGCACCCGCCAATACGAAGCCAACAGCTACAAGAACTTCACTGACATCGTCGTCACCACCGATATCGACGAAAAACAAGTTCATGACATGGTCCCCACCGCCAAGCCCATCGTCATCCCCAACGGTGTCCTCCTCGACGAATTCACCTTCCAAGAAAAAGAACCCAATAACCACCAGCTGATCTTCACCGGCACCTTCGACTACTCCATCAACATCGACACCGCCCGGCACCTCGCCCTCGATATCCTGCCCCGTGTCCGAGAACGCTACCCCGACGCCACCGTCGCCCTCGTCGGCTCCAAGCCCGACCCCACTGTCCAAGAACTCACCAGTAACCCCAACGTCATCGTCACGGGTCGTGTCCCCTCCCTCGCCGACTGGCTGCATCAATCCCTGCTCTTTGTCGCCCCCATGCGCTCCGGCTTTGGCATCAAGAACAAAACCCTGGAAGCCATGGCGGCTGGCGTGCCCATTGTCGGGAGCGATCGCGCCCTAGAAGGCCTCCTCATGGATAAAAGCGATGCCCCCAACACCCCAATCCGCGCCCTCCGCGCCAATGACACCGACTCCACCGTCGCCGCCATCATACGCCTCTTCAGAGACCAAGACCTGCGCCAAACCCTGGCCGAAAACTCCCGCCACTACATCGAAGAAAAATTCACCTGGTCCCGAGCAGGCGAAGCCTACTGCCAGGTCTTGGAAGGTAACCAGTAGTTGCTGATATTTGCTTTGAAGCACTGTCAGTGTCGCAAGCGTAGATCGCACCCATCTCCCAACGGAAATGCGGTGCGCCTATTACCCTTTACCCAGCAGCTCCTTTACCATTGAGGAGTAATTGCCTCTAACCCAGGCTTCGCCCAGGCCATCCATGAGTAGCGTCAACCTTGAGGAACTGAGCACTAAACTGGACAGCCCCAACTCCCGCGATCGCCTTTTGGCCCTCGTTGCGCTCCGGGAAGCCACGGCGGAAGAAGCCCTGCCGCTAATCAAGAAAGTCCTCCAAGACGAGAGCATTCAGGTGCGAGGCATGGCGGTGTTTGCCCTGGGGGTTAAGCGGCAGGACGAGAACTATGAGCTGCTGCTCCAGGTTTTGGAGAACGACAGCGACTACAGCGTACGAGCCGCTGCCGCAGGGGCTTTGGGCTATCTAGAAGACAATCGTGCCCTAGAGCCATTGCTGCGAATTTTTTATGAAGAGACGGACTGGCTGGTGCGGTTTAGCGCGGCGGTGTCCCTGGGGAATTTGAAGGATAGTCGGGCGCGGGAGGCGTTGGTTGGGGCTTTGGATAGTGATGAGGTGGTGTTGCACCAGGCGGCGATCGCAGCCCTGGGCGAAATCGGCGACATCGAAGCCCTAGACCACATCCTTCGCTTCGCCGACTCCGCCGACTGGCTCGTGCGCCAGCGCCTCGCCGAAGCCATGGGCAACCTGCCTAGCCCCAAGAGCCATTCGGCATTGCAGTATCTAGCCAAGGATGAGCATCCCCAAGTCGCTTCCGCTGCCAGGTTAGCGTTGCAGCGCCAAGATGCAACCCAGGGTAAAGCACCTGGGGAAGCATCTGCCCCAGGTGCTGCATCGGCCTAGGGCTTGAGCATGCAGCCGCTATAGCGATAAAGACCCGCATCCACACCCCCCACATAAATCTCACAGTCATCGACAACCGCCAAGCTTCTAGCATGGCTCGTCACTTCAGCCACCACATCGCTCCAGTTTTCCAAGTCAGTGGTCTTGGCGATGCGAAAGTCGCTGGTCAGCACATACAAAGTGCCCCTGGCCACGACATGGTCATAGGTTGAGATAGGCCCCTCTTCAAGATGGGTCGGTACAATAACTTCATCCCAAGCGGTTCCATCAAAGCTATGCATTTGCCCCAAGACTAGTCCAGCATGATTTGTGCGGCCAATGATGACCCCAGCCAAGGCCACGAGATCTAGCATGGGAACAGCTTGGATGGGATTACCGTAAACATCAGCATCCGGCGCAATTGGAACCTTGGCCCAACGCTTTCCATTATTTTGGTAAACCGAGGAACTAGATGTGCTACCAACAAAGCTGGTCGCAAAGGCGTAAAGACTTGAGCCTAGGGGGTGGATGCCATAGAAGCGGCCATAGCCCCCGCTTGGAGGGAGGATTTCGAGATCAATGTTCCAGGTGATACCTCCATCACGACTCTTGTGAATTCCGGCGTAGCCACTGGCCGTGGAAGAACCAGCCCCAGCTAAGTAAAGATCACCGTTGTAGCTAGCGATGTCGTAACTGTGAATTGCTGGACCAACTAATGCTTCGGACCAGGAGCCGGTCGGCTTGCCTGAGAAATAGCCGCCTTGGCTGGGCTCAAAATTCGCATCGGTCATCACGCCAAAGACTTGACCATTGAGGGAGCGCCATTGACTGATAGCCTCCGTTCCGGCGCTGAGACGAGGCGGGGAGAAGGTGCCCCGGTTAATGTCGTAACTGCGGATTGTGATCGGGCCGGTATTGAGCGAGTAGTCGCCGTAGCCCAGATAAAGCTGGCCGTCATCGAGATGGATGCTGTGGAGGCTCTTGCCCCAGTCAGTGGGCTGCTCCTGGGCATCAGGGTGGAAGCCCAGAAAGGGAGAGGCCTGGACGGATGAGCCCACAATTAGGATAGATGCTAAGAGGGAGCTGCAAAGCCATTGGAGGGAGAAGCGGCGATCGCACAACATAAGCGAAGGACTGGTGAGCAGAAATCAAGTCCGATTTATCCTGGCATTCTTCTAGTGGCTGATGTGTTGAAGCTTCAGGAATGTTCATTCGAGATCCATGGCCTGTTAAATCTAGAGATGGCAGGCAGTGATTAGGATGGCTAATGTCCTAACAAGTGAGGCTGTTGCTGAAGCACTTCCCCGGTGCCATAGCTCCAAGACACTATCTAAACTTTTGTGGCTCTCTAGACTGCGTGGGGGGATATGCGGAACTATCTTCTAAAAGGGGAACAACCCAATTGCGTGGTTGAAAACAACGATTCTACTGGATTTCAGCGAGTCTACTGGATTTCAGAAGGTATCACCCTTAAAGAAGACAGTGCCTGGATTTGAGCTTAATAGTGCCAAGCTGGAGGTTGAATGAGCATCCGTTCTGCATCTTCCTTGGGTAAGGGCTTACTAAAGAAATAACCTTGGCCAATTTCGCAGCAGAGTTCTCGTAGCGCCGCAGCTTGTTCTGGCTTCTCCACGCCTTCTGCAATCACATCCATGGAGAGATTGTGACCCAACTCGACAATGGTTTTGACAATCGCTGCATTTTCACTAGCCTCGGCCATGTGGCGAACAAAGGAAAGATCAATTTTTAGGGTATCGATAGGGAAGCGGTGGAGATAGCTGAGGGAAGAGTAGCCTGTGCCAAAGTCATCCAGGCCCAGTTTTACATTCAACTGCTTGAGGTTGAGCAGCATTTGGATCGCCGTTTCGATATCCCCCATCATCATGCTTTCTGTGAGTTCTAGCTTAAGGCTGGCGGGATTAATTCCTGTCTCTTTGATGATCTGGCGGATTTGCTCCGCCAGATCTGGCTCCGTGAACTGTTCACTGGAGAGATTGACGCTGATGATAAGTTGTTGATCTTGCAACTGATCTTGCCAGCTTTTCATTTGCTGGCAGGCTTCTCGCAGAATCCATCGCCCCATGGGGATGATGAGGCCATTGCTTTCGGCCATGGGAATAAAATCACCAGGAGAAATCAATCCTCGTTCTGGATGGGTCCAGCGTACAAGCGCCTCAAAGCCTATGACTTTCTGGGTGACGAGTTCTACGAAGGGTTGGTAAAGCAGGAAGAGTTCTTGGCGTTCTAGGGCTTGGTGCAAATCCCGTTCTAGCTGAAAGCGCTCCATGACTTGGGTCCGCATTCCTTTTGAGAACACTTCATGGCGCGCTTTGCCCTGGCTCTTGGCGCGGTAGGTGGCGGTGTGGGCATCTCGGAGTAAGGTTTCGGCGGCGTAGTGGTGCTCAACTGGGGCTAAAGCTATACCCACGCTGGCACTGGTGAAGACTTCTTGGCCCTGGAGCCGCATGGGCTTTGCCAAGGAGCGCTGGAGATCGTCCACGATGGATCGAGCTTGATCGACGTTTTTAATGGTGCTGAGGGCAATACCAAATTCATCACCACCGAGGCGGGCGATGTGACTGTGTTTGGGGAGACTTTGCTTGAGGCGACGGGTGACGTTAAGCAAAAGCTGGTCGCCATGGTCGTGACCCAGGCTTTCGTTGATGTCTTTAAATTGATCTAGGTCGAGGAACATGACGGCGGTGGATTCATACTCGCCGTTGGGAATGTTTAATCGCTGTCGTTGGAGCATGGATTGCTCCAGCAACTGGATGAAGCGATCGCGGTTGGGTAAACCCGTTAGGGGATCGTAAAACGAACGAAAAAACTCCTTATAAGCGAGCAAACAGGTTCCAGTGGTGACGAAGGCCAGAGTGGGAAAAACGATGGGAATCCAAATGGACTGGGTGAATAGAATCCAAGTGATTCCCGACAGGCTCGTGATACTCAATAAGCCAGCGAGACCATTGGAGACTGGATGCTTCAAGACCCAGGCCAAACTGCCGCCCGTGAGGGCCCAGGTTAAGGCCCAGAGCCACTCGACCGACTCATGCCAGAACCTAAAAATGGGTTCGCCGTCGAGGATGTAGCGTAATAGTTGGCTCACCATTTGGGCATGAATAATCACCCCTGGCATGGTGTAGGTATCGCTCTGGTTTCCTGAGCTGTAGGGGGTTTCGAGGAGATCTTTGCTGCTAGCGGCGACGTTGCCGATGAGGACGACTTTGTCCTGAATGAGCTTGGGATCGAAGCGTTGCTCCAGGATGTCGGTGAGGCTCAGGATTGGGGCAATGCGATCGCCCCCTTGGTATTTGAGTAGGATTTGCCAGCCCGCATCGTCTGTATTTTGATAGCCCCCATCATTGGCCAGTAGACTGGGGAAGTCGTGATCTCCCAGGCTAAATTTCCAGTCATTTGCATCGAGCTGACTATTGGTTGAAGGGTGATTTGGGGCCATCGCCGCAGGCAAGTTTTGCAGATAATACTGGCTCAGGAGCAGAGACAGGGGCAGATGGAACTGCTCACCGTCATGCATAAGCAACAGTTGACGACGGGCTACGCTATCGCGATCGACGACTAAGTCATTGAAACCCACTTGATCCGGGGGGGCGGCTTGGGGAGCTGGAATGAAATCCTTGTCAAAGTCATTGAGTTCGTTAATGACCATGACATTGGGTTGCTGGAGCTGGGCGTTTAGCGCCTCACTGCCAGGCGAATGGGGAATGTCGCGGTATAGATCGAGGCCAATGGTCACGGCACCATTGGCTTGGAGAATGCTTAAGACTTCGGCGATCGTTCCATCGCTGAAGGGCCAGCGCTGTTGCTTTTCGACATCCGCTTGGGTGATGCCGACGACTAGGAGCCGAGGATCTGTGAATTTATGGGTTAGGGCGGATGAGGTGACAGTAGATTCAGTGACAGTGTTAGGCTCGCGAAGATCCTGGGTTTCACCAGAAATCGTCCTATCGTTAGTCCATTCCCATTGGGTGAAGCGATCGTAGATCGCGAGTTCCAGCCGTTGGAGTCCCCCGACTTTCTGCCCCCCCCCTACGAGCAGCGTCACTAAGACGCTACTCGCTAAAATGGGGACTAGGCCATGGCGAAGTAACAGTTTGCTTTCTAGGGACTTAACGGATTGGGATAACGGATTGTGAAGCCGCTTGCGTAGGCGTGCAAACACTGAGGATGTCTCTGGCATAGAATTATGCCTAAGGTTCCCAAATGGACCGCAAGATTACAGATCTGGTAAGCCTAGGGAATTGATTCGAGATATTGGCTGCTTTTGTAGACCATCGGCCCCCTCAGGCGCTATTGCATTTGCAGGGCAGTTGCCCAGCGCTGAATGCCCGTTGCGATTTGAGTTTCATTGACTTCGGTGTAGCCGAGAATGAAGTCTCCCTGGCAGGGCTGGAGGTTATGGACTTGAAGGCTGGAAACGTAAACGCCCACTTGGGCTGCGCGGTGAATGATGTCTTCGTCGAACAGGCGGAGGTTGAGGCGGGCGACGAGGTGGAGACCTGCGCTGTCGCCGAGGATGTCCACGGCTTCGCCGAAGTTCGCTTGCAAGGCGTTGACGAGGGCCTGGCGGCGGCGGTCGTAGCAGATGCGCATGCGTCGCAGGTGGCGTTCCAGGTGACCTTCGGTGATGAAGCGGGTGAGGACGGCTTGGTCGAGGAGGGAGCAATGGCGATCGCTCAACCACCTAGCCTGGGCGAAGGTTTGGACAAGATTTTGGGGGACAACAACATAGCCTAGGTGTAATCCCGGAAACATGACTTTGGCAAAGGTGCCGAGGTAAATCACGGGGGCATTGCGTCTTAGGCCTTGGAGGGCGGGAATGGGCCGACTGCTATAGCGGTACTCGCCATCGTAGTCATCTTCAATGATGAGACTGCCACTGCGTTGAGCCCAGTCGAGTAGCTGGAGCCGACGGGCTAGGGAGAGTAAGGCCCCGGTGGGAAATTGGTGAGAGGGGGTTACGTAGACGAGCTTGGGGATCGGGCTGAGGTTCGTTAGGGCTTCGACGATGATGCCATCGTCATCCACGGGGACAGGTTGGAGCTGGGCGGCATGGCTGCGGAAGATGCGCTGGGCTCCGAGGTAACCGGGGTTTTCTAGGGCGATCGCTTCTTCTGGATTAATGAATAATTGTGTGACCAACTGAAGAGCCTGTTGGGTTCCATGGGTCATCACAATTTGTTCGGGCTGGCAGTTCACGGCGCGGGAGCGGGTGAGGTATTGGGCGATCGCGTCTCGTAGGGGCCCATAGCCCTGGGGATCCGTGCTGTAGTCCATCCAGTGACTGTTTGCAGTCATTTCTTGGTTAACCAGCTTTTTCCAGAGGTGGAGGGGAAATAGCGCTAGGGAAGGATGACCGTAGCGAAAGCTATATTGGGCGGCAGGCTGGTTTTCCCAAGGGCTGGCTTGGGCAATTCTTTGACCGTAGTAAGACAGGTTAATGGGCAGATGTGGGGTGTTTTCCTGGGGAGCGGGTGCGACCACTTGCAGTAGTGTTTCTGGGAGCTGGGCGGCGACGAAGGTGCCTGCACCGGGTCGGGTTTCCAGATAACCTTCGCTGATGAGTTGGTCGTAGCTGAGGGTGACGGTGGCGCGGGAGACTTGAAGGGAGTGGGCCAGGGTTCGGCTGGCGGGTAAGCGCTGGCCGCGACTTAGCTGACCGCTGAGGATGCGGCTGTGGATTTGCTCGTAGAGTTGGCGGTGCAGCGGTGTGGCGATCGTGCTGTCTAGGTTGAGGGCCAGTTCCACGGTGGGGCTGTTGTTGAATTGGACTGGTTCAAAAATACAAAATTGGCGCTTGTGGCAGACCAGTTTGCAACTTAACTTAGCCCTATGCCGTTGTTCGGGTTTACACCATGGCTCACCTTAGACCTGCTACGTCCCAGGAAGATGTTGTAATCGCGCGCCATTTCTACCACATGTGGCTAGATAACGGTCTCACGCCGGAGCTGATTGAACCGGAGTGGGAGGTGATCGCCCTGGCTTATATCGCTGAAGCCCGTGACACCCTGGGCTATCAAGCCTTTCTCGCCGAGCTGGATGGGCGGATTGTGGGGTCCGCAGGCGGTCAGCATTTGGCTGGGCTCTACCCCATCAACTTTACGCCTGCCTTCCGTCGCGATGGCTATGTTTGGGGGGTCTATGTGGAACCGGCGTTTCGTCGGCAGGGTTTGGGTAAGCAATTGACTGAGCAAGTGTTGGCACATTTGCGATCGCTCGGTTGTACAAGGGCGGTACTCAATGCCTCCCCCTCAGGCAGGTCTCTGTATGAACAACTGGGTTTTGAGTCGGGTAATGCAATGACCTTGGCACTGTGATTATCGCTGCAAGTTACGACTTGGATTGTTGCGAAGGCTGAGCAGGCCAACCGTTTTTAAGTTGAATGATGTTTTCTAGGAGACCGTAATGGTGACTTCGACAAATTCAGGTACGCAATTCTCTAATGGGAAAATTGAACCCACTGCCAGGACAAAAGTTCGTCGCTCTCCCCAGCGAGGACAATACGATCGCGCCACAATCCACGCAATCCTTGATGAAGGTTTAGTCTGTCAGGTGGCCTTTGTGGTTGAAGGTAAACCTGTCGTTATGCCCACGGCCTATGGAAGAGTTGATGATCGTCTCTACATCCATGGTTCACCGGCCAGCCGGATGCTCAAGTCCTTGCAGCAGGGGATAGATGTTTGCGTGACGGTGACGCTGTTAGAGGGTCTCGTGCTCGCCCGTTCAGCCTTTCACCATTCCATGAACTATCGCTCTGTGGTGGTATTTGGTCAGGCAGAGCTTGTGGGGGACTTTGCAGAAAAAGCCGCTGCTCTGAAAGCCTTTACAGAGCATGTGGTGCCAGGGCGATGGGATAGCCTACGGCCCATGACCGAGCTAGAAGTGAAGGGCACGACGGTATTGGCTTTACCCCTCACAGAGGCCTCAGCCAAGAGTCGCACCGGGCCACCCATTGATGACGAGGCAGATTATGGCTTGCCGATTTGGGCCGGGGTCTTGCCCCTGGGATTGCAAGCTGGGGCGGTGGTGTCGGATCCGAAATTAGGGCAGGGGATTGAGCTACCTGAGGCGATCGCCCATTGGAGTCGAGCCGGAAGAACGTAAATTTAACCAGACCTCAGCCCATGGTCGTCGCATGGCACTGCCATATCATTCCCAGCTTTTGAAGCCTAAGAGAGCATTGAGCTGTGGGTGAGGTCCCAATTCAGGCTTGATTCTTTGCCGACGAGTTTGGAATTAGCGCTGTTTAGTAAAATGGAGCACTAGATACTCTAATCCGGTTCAATGCCGCTGCTGCCCATGGCTCAACCTGACCCTATCAATGTGGATGCTTTGACGGTGATGGCGATTGTGATTGCTCTACTGCTGCTGCCGCTTATTATTACGGGTTTCACTTCATTTTGACTGCGTTTGCATTGCGTTTGAATGGCTTCTTTTTTGACTTTAGGCGTTGCGCCACCCCTTTGAACCTATGGCCCTGACTGATATTACGGCTTATCTCTCTTTGCCCCAGGAGATCGCGACATCCGGCCAGCCGACGGTGGAGCAGTTCGCAGATATTCAGGCAGCGGGCTATGAGGTTGTCGTGAACCTGGCGATGCCCACGTCAGAGAACTGGTTGCCCAATGAGGCGGAGCTGGTAAAGGCCGAAGGAATGGACTATGTGCCACTGCCGGTGCTGTGGGATTACCCCGCCCTAGGGGATGCGGAGCAGTTCTTCGAGCTCTTGATGCACCATCGCGATCGCAAAGTGTGGGTCCATTGCGCCCTCAATATGCGAGTCTCGGCCATGATGTACCTCTACCACCGTCTTTATTGCGATATGCGGGACCTAGAGGCGACGCAATATTTGAACAAAATCTGGATTCCCAATGGAGTGTGGCAAAATTTTATGGATGCAGTGATGGAGTTGTACGGCGAATAAGGCTTGGGCGATCGTAGGGCTATGCCTTTGAGCTGTTGTGCGCATACCCACCACAACCCTGGTCCCCGGAGCCTAATTTTTGCTGTACATGTGGCTTTTGCAGGTTTTGTTGGAGTGAGTGAGCAAGGATGAGTCGCACTTGGGAATAATAGGGCCATCTTTGGGTGAGTTTTTTGTTTCTGTCTCACTTCATCAGCGCTTGCCTGAGTCCTTGGCCTGATTAGCTTGTTGACCTTGAGGAAATCTCAATGGCAATTCCAGAAATTCGACCGCTTGCATGAATGCTAGAGTAGCCCCCCATCTTTCAACGCTTACCCCAAAATGTAGGATAAGGAGACCTTTAGACTCCCTTTTCCACCATTCGGAGCGAGAGTTTGGGAGATTTAGGGAGAGGACCAGGATTGATGCAAGCGGTCTCTTCATTCTGAGCGATTGCTAAGCGCATCTTGCGGTGCGCTTTCTCATGGCTAGGGGAGCATCTACCCGCTCCTGCTATTGATAGGAATTTCATCTCCATGACGTCTACATCGATGGGAGAGGCAATGGAACTCTACTGCCTGAAGCCCAGTGATGCCTATTGGGGAGATTTACTCCAGGCTATTCCCCATGATTTCTATCATTTGCCGGATTATGTTGCCCTAGAAGCAAGGCGCTTGAATGCGACGCCGGAAGGATTATTAGTGCGCCAAGGCGATTGCTATTTCTTTCTGCCTTACTTAATCCGTAGCTGCGCTCCCATGTTGCCGGATTACATTGCTGATGCAGCACCTCAGGATCTTGTCTCTCCCTATGGCTATGCCTCGGCTCTGTTGAGTGAGGCTGCTCAGCAGTCGGAGACCTTCTTGGTGGCAGCATTAGCGATGGCGATCGCCTTTTGGCGAGATCGACAGTTTTGTACGGCCTATTTGCGGTTGCATCCTCTGCTATATCCCGAGCTCGTGGCCTTGGGAGAGGTCGAGCTAGAGGGCTTAGAGCGGCGGGAGGTGGGGCGAAGTATTGCCATCGACCTTTCGTTGGAAGATGAAGCCTTGCAGTTTCAGTTCAGTCAGCGCAGCCGTGAAAAAGCCGAGCAGGCCAGACAAGACGGCTTGACCGTGCGCTGGAGTGACAGTGCCGCAGATCTACCGGCCTTTGCAGCTCTCTATCATTCCACGATGGAGCAATTGGGGTTGACGGCTGAGCAAATCTTCGAACCCGAATATTTATCGGACTTGGCCCAAGCTCTAGGGGAGCATTTTCACCTCTGTTTTATTGAGCAGCAGGGCGTCCCCATGGCGGCTAGCTTCGTGATCGAAACCTGCGACCTAGTTCAATGCCATCTCAGTGGAGCCGAGGCTGCCATGATGCATGATGCTCCCAGTGCTCTAATGATGATGGAGATTTGTGATTGGGCTAAGGCGCGGGAGCATGACTGGCTCCATCTTGGCACGGGCTTGGAGGGCAGTGCCTCAGATGCGCTATATCGGTTTAACTGCCAGTTCTCGGCCCTGAGTCTTCCGGTCTACAGCTTACGCCTAGTCTTAAATGGGCGGCAGTATGAGCAGCTCATTCATGAACGCAGCAAGCATATTTGCCTTGACCCGGCGGAAATTCGCCAAGCTCCTACTTTTCCGGCCTATCGAGCTGAGAATGTTCCCATCGAAACGATCTCACTGGCTAAGAAGACGTTGTGATTCACAGCATCGCCTGGTCTGTAGAGCTTTGATCGCTCATACATGTCCTCACCCCGGTTGGCCTGATCCGGGCAACCCCAGTCCCTCTTCTACAAGGAGGCGAGGGAGTAAAGGGTTAGGAGCCCCAGTTGTTGCTGAGCTCAGGTTG
Organism: uncultured Pseudanabaenaceae cyanobacterium; assembly: GCA_938021205.1. Classification (GTDB taxonomy): domain Bacteria; phylum Cyanobacteriota; class Cyanobacteriia; order PCC-9006; family JAAUQQ01; genus JAAUQQ01. The sequence continues at coordinate 3,709 of CALIGI010000204.1, read as the reverse complement.
TTCGCTGAGTGAGGAGACTTTTGAGCAAAAAACGAGAGGGCAACGTCACCTTAGTGACGTTGCCCTCTCGTTGTAAATTCGGCAGAGCCGAAGCCTAGGTCTGATTAAGACTCCGCTTCAGCCTCTTCGGGCTCTTCTTCGCGAACCGTTTGCTTGACGGTGAGGTAGCGGATCACGTCTTCAGTGAGGCGCATATCCTTTTCCAGGATGGCGATCGCCGCACCGGGAGCCTTATAGTTCATCTGCACATAGATACCTTCGCGGTACTTGAGGATCATGTAAGCGAGACGACGCTTGCCACGGTGCTGGATATCCAGCTCCTCTGCGCCTGCTTCAGTCAGCAGGGTCTTGTACTTATTGATAGCGGTATCCACATCCTCTTCACCCATATCGGGGCGAAGAATGTACATGGTTTCGTAAACAAACTCTTTCATCGGGTCATCCCTTTGGACTAAAGGCCCCTCGTAGGTCGCAGATTTGGGCTAGGGGGAAACAATTCCACCACGATTTAGCCCTTGGCCAAGATCCAAACTTAGGCTCAAACAGTAAAACACCCTATGGCCCTAAAGTTCCACAGGGTCTTAATGTTGAGGTCTTAAGACTTGAATCAAACCGTTACCCCAGGCGTCATAGCCCAAATAACAGTATCGACAATTGCGCTTCCTAGGAGAAGCAAGGCTTTACAATCTTAGACCAGTTTCCGCAAACTAACACAAGGAACTATTCCAAGGGAAGCCATGACGACTCGATACGTTCGTGTCCAGGTCCAGTCCGGTCGCTGCTACTACGGCGTACTGTCGTTGAACCGCACGGTGCAGCTGTGGGATGCACCGCCTTGGCTGGGGGGAGCGCCCCTGGAGCAAGCGCTGGAGCCGGGGGAGTACGAGCTGTTAGCGCCCTGTGCTCCGTCCAAGATTGTGGCGGTGGGCAAGAATTATCAGGCCCATGCCGCCGAGATGGAGTCGGATGTCCCCCCAGAGCCGTTGCTGTTCCTCAAGCCCCCTAGCGCGGTGGTGCACCACGGGGCTGATATTCTCTATCCCTCCGCTTCCTTCCGGGTGGATTACGAAGGGGAGCTGGCGTTGATTATTGGGAAAAAGACTCGCAATTGCACCGTGGCGGATGCAGGGCAGGCGATTTGGGGATACACCATTGCCAATGATGTGACGGCCAGGGACTTGCAGAAGCGCAGTCCTGGTCCCTGGGCCATGGCTAAGGGCTTCGATAGCTTTTGCCCGCTGGGTCCCTGGATGGTGCGGGAGCTGAGCCCCTGTGCAAGGGTGCAGACCTTTATGAATGAGGCTGAGGAGCCGGTGCAGAGTGCCACGGTGGATCAGATGGTCTATGGCCCGGCGGTTTTGGTGTCTTACATTAGTCGGGTGATGACGCTGCTGCCGGGGGATGTGATCCTAACGGGGACACCGGAGGGAGTGGGGCCGGTGGCCGTGGGCGATCGCATCTCCATCGAAATTGAGGGCATTGGCCGTTTAAGCAATACCGTAGTGGCGCGGCCTGATCCTGATGCGGAGCAATCGGGAGAGGGAGAAGGCCATAAAAAAGCAGCTGGGGAATCCCAGCCGCTTGGCGAATAAAGAGTTGAAGGCTGGTTTTGTGTCTATGCTAGCCAGCCCTCTGGCCGAACTAGGATGGCAGCTGCATGTAGACCATGTCAGACAAGGTTGGGATGTCGGGATAGTGGCCGCGAATCACCTGGACAATGCCGTAGATGGAGGCAGCAATCACACCAAAGAAGACAAAGTTGAAGAGGATTTCAACCAGGAACTCCGCAGGGCCCGCCACCGCAACCTGAAGCCCAGGCAAGATTGCCAAGCCCACCAGGGGGCCAATAACGCTGAACAGCAAGACCTTAATGATAGACAGGCAAATCATCAGCATGATGGCTTGCAAGGTATTGAAGCGGATAAAGTGGGGCAGATTATCATTGCGCACCACCAGCATGAACAGTGCGAAGAAAATGATCAGCCCCATCAGCGGGAAGGCGTTGTAGATCGCAATCACGGGCGAAAGCAACAGGATTAAGATCCCGCCAATTGCCGGGAACTGCTGGAAAAAGAATGACCCGAATACCAGGGACTCCACCATGGGGAGGAGATAAGGCAGGGCTCCAAAGATTCGCTCTTGGGGCGTTGTGGCACCGCGCACGGTCATGCGTCTCGGGCTCCTCTAGTCAGGGAAGTGAATATTCCACCAGAATAGCGCAACTCTCTCTACAAGTTTTCTCCCGCTAAGGCTTGGGGACTGTTTTCCTAGGGCAGGCGGATCTATTCGTTCCGTATTTTGACTCGCGACCCCTTTCGAAGGGGGGCTGGGGGGATCTTGCTACGGTATAAGTCCAAAAGCTGATCCCCATCAAATCCCCCTTCAGAAAGGGGAAGGCCTAATTTGATTCTTTTTCCTAGGCTGCTTCGCTGGGCATATCCACCACGCGAAAGCCCATGGGGCAACATAGGGGCTTTTTCTGGGGGGCGGGTTTGCCTGGCCCACGACCACAGGTGACCTTCCCCTCATGGAAACGGGGTTCGCCCTCGGCACTGGCATACAGGCATTGGCGGCAGACTTGCCCTGTGGATAGGACTTCTCGGTCGGTGAGTAGGACTAACATCTGGTTTCTCCCTGGGGCTTTCCCCTTGGAAATACGACGCGTAACTCTTATTTAGCCCAATAGGTCCAAGCGATCTGTTTTGTCAGTGGGGGCAAACTGGCCTGGGCCGAAGGTGTTTTATCCTTATGGGCTTGTCCCTACTATGTTAGCGATTGTGCTTGGGGAAACAGTGTCATTCATCACTTACCGCAATAGTTCTCAACCTGGAGCTGACGCGATCGCTTTGTTCCCAGGGCTTGTCTGTAGAGAACAGTAACGGTAGACGAAGTTTGTGTTGCTATGTCTCGGCAGAGGATTTCCAACGAGGTCTGGGATTTGTGATTTGAGTCCCGACTTTTGGGGCCGTGGCTCCGCAATATCTATAGGAGTAAGGGGAGATCGCTGCCCAAGCTGCCTAAGGAATGACTCACTCTAGCCCCCCCGTACTGGATTCCTCGAGATGCTCTACATCCCGATGACGGCGCAATAGCACTTTTTTTGATGGGATTCTAAAGTCTTCCTTTTCCCCAAAAATTAACTTAATACGCTACCAATAGCGTTGTGTTTAACTTTGACCCCTAGATGTAAATGTTTTATAAATAGTAATGTCACGCGTTGATACGGCGCACTGGCCAGCATTGTTTCTGCTTCAGTGGAGAGAGGACATTCCATCTCTACTGGGGCTTTTCTAATTTTATAAGTCTTGTTTTTGTAAAGCCGACTCCCAATGCGGCCTGCCTGTCTCCATCTCGCTATCCCTCGACTTACCAGTTTCCCTCCTATGGTCCAACAACTCCGTCGCTCCTCTACTCCCCGCGTGAGTTTCCCTGAAACGGCCCCCGCTGCGAATCCCGTTTTCTTTCGCACCTACAGCCGCCAGAAGGAGGAAGGGCGCGAGAGTTGGGATGAAATGTGCGATCGCACCATCGCTGGCGTTGCAAAACTCGGCAAGCTAACTTCCCCCGAAGAAGCTCTAATCGCCCGCATGCAGCGCGAGGTCAAGGCCCTGACCTCTGGCCGCTGGCTCTGGATTGGCGGTACGGAGTGGATTACCCAACAGAAGAACTTCTCTGGGGGCTACAACTGCACCTCCACCAACGTCGTGGA
>CALIGI010000203.1 GCA_938021205.1 uncultured Pseudanabaenaceae cyanobacterium | reverse complement strand
ACTCCACTGCGCTGCCTTCATGGTCAAGTTTTTTATTCAGCCCGAAAGCGAAATCCCCGCTTCTAATCAGCTGTACAACCAGATCATGTTTGCGATCGCCGCACGCAAGTTTCCCCCTGGGCAAAAGCTACCCAGCACCCGACAGCTTGCCATGCAGACTGGGCTCCATCGCAACACCATCAGCAAGGTCTATCGGCAGCTCGAAGAAGATGGCCTCGTGGACGCCCAGGCGGGCTCCGGCATCTACGTGCGCCAGAGCGAAGACGCCGAAGGTACCGGCTCGGTCACGCTGCTCAAGCGCCACCCCGACACCTACAAAGTGGTGCGCCAAACCCTAGATGACCTGGTGAAGCAGGGCTGCTCCCTCAACGAAGCACGGGACATGTTCCTGGCAGAAATCGACTGGCGCCTACGCTGTAGTGCCCAGGTCCTCGTCACCGTTCCTGCCGATGACATTGGTGCAGGCGAGCTAATGGTGCGTGAGCTAGAGCAAGCTCTCAAGATCCCCGTTCAGCTTGTGCCCCTAGAAGAGCTAGGCAACATCCTTAACCAGACACGCTCAGCAACGGTGGTCACCAGCCGCTACTTCATTAGCAATGCCGAGGAGATCGCCGCACCCAAATCCGTGCGAGTGATCCCCGTGGATGTCTACGACTACAGCAACGAGCTACAGGTCCTGAGCCAGTTGAGCCCTGGAACCTGCGTGGGCATCGTCAGCTTGAGCGCTGGATTGCTGCGGGGCGCGGATGTTTATATCCGCAGTCTCATGGGTGAGAAGCTGCTGCTCATGAGCACGAAGACCAGCGATGCTTACAAGTTGAAGGCGATCGCTCGCAGTGCGTCCATCATCCTCTGCGACCAAGCCAGCGCCGAAGCCGTCAAGCAAGCTATCTTTGGCGTCCAAGACGACCTCATCCGCCATCCCAAGATCGTCCGCTGCGAAAACTTCATTAGCACCGACTCCGTTGCCCTGCTCAAGCGCGAGCTTGGCCTGTCGTAGAAACAACCTCAAACTAGGCCTTTCCCCTTCCCACAGGGGATTTGAGGGGGATCAGCTTTCGGACTTACCGAAGCTTGATCCCCCCAGCCCCCTTAGAAAGGGGGAGTTAGCCTCAGGGCGAGATTCATAAATCCTCATTTCCCAGCCACAGTAGAGCCCCAGAGGTGAACAGGAGCGTTAGGCTAGAGCTATCGCCACCATCTGTTCGTCCCATGCAGTTCACCTACTACGGTGCCAATAGTTGGCTCCTCGAATTTGAGTCCCTTCGCATCCTCATCGATCCCTGGCTGGTCGAGACCCTCACCTTCGGTGGTCAGTCTTGGCTATTTGAGGGCAGTCACCGCAGCCGCATCACGATCCCTGAAAAGATCGACTTGATCTTGCTGTCCCAAGGGCTAGAAGATCACGCCCATCGCCCAACTTTGGCAAAATTGGAAAAGGACATTCCTGTGGTGGCTTCCGGCACTGCAGCGGCGATCGTCCAGGAACTGGGATTCCTCAGCGTCACGCCCCTGAAGCCGGGCGAGACCCACGAAGTCAGCGATCAGCTAAGAATCCGCGCGACTAAGGGAGCCCCAGTCCCCCAAACAGAGAATGGCTATTTGATTCAGGGCTTAAAGACGGGCAAGAGCCTGTATTACGAGCCCCATGGCTATAGCGATCAGGTGCTAAAGGAGTATAGCCCCATTGATGTGGTAGTAACGCCTATCGTGGATATGGGCTTGCCTGTGGTTGGGGCGATCGTGCGGGGCAATGAGCGTACGGTTCAGCTCCTAGAAGAGGTTCAGGCGCGGTATGTCTTGCCAACGGCGGCGGGCGGAGAGATTGAGTACGCAGGGATTTTGGATAAGCTACTCAAGACGAAGGGGGATGCTGAGCAGTTTCGCGGATTGCTCCAAGCTCAGCAGCTTGTAACGGAGTTGCTGGAGCCGGTGGATCAGGTGCCTTTAGCGATCGCGGTTTAGGGCAATCTGCTGCCATCGTTTTGGCAAGAGCCCCATCAGGGGTAACACCCCTAGGGGCTAATGGCCAGGGGGCGGGTTAACCCCCGCAGGGACAGACCCGCCTTTCCATTGTGATTATTTCTAGGCAGACTATATTCAGATTCACGCGAGGTCGTCAAAGATCTTACTTTTCGGCCGTCACGGCTAGGTGTCCCACAGCACGGGAATGGCTACAAATGAGGTGGGAGTCTTGTTGTAGTTTTTATCACCTGGATGACTAGATGATTGGGTTCATCCGGTAAAACGACTTTAAGCCAAGCTGTGCGGGTACACAGCTTGGCTTTTTATTTGTCTGTTTGCAAATAAATTTAGTTGAGACGATCTATGAGGCAAGTCCAGCAGCCAATGAGGCAAATACAGCAGCCATGAGGGCCACAGCCCTCCCATAAAAGTTACAGGGCCCGCCGAGGGGGACGAAGCGCCTCCTCCACGGGTTCCCCCCTGCGCAACAGGCTGGATTGCTTCAGTAAAAAATCTGCTTTCGCGACGGTAGGGACATAGCATCGCCATGTCCGCCCAAAGCCCACCGCATGAGCAAGGCAATATCACCTTCATGCCGGGGTACCAAAACAAAACAGGGGAATCAGTGCAGGACTGTTGGCATCACAGCACAACACCCATTACCGATTCCCCAGCCTCGTCACAATGTAAACTGCCCAGCCCTAGAACTGCTTCGCCTTCAAATTCGCAATCTCCACAGGCTCGATCGCATCTGCCACCTTAAATCCAAACACCTGGGCATAGAAGAACAACTCTCCCTCCAAGCTCCGTTTGATGTTCTCGGCCTTGCGGAAGCCATGCTGCTCACCTTCAAAAGGCACGTAGGCGACGGGCAATCCCTTGTCCTTAAGCACATCCACCATGGCTTCAGCCTGGTTTGGGGGCACAACGCGGTCTTCTAAGCCCTGGAAGAAGATCACGGGGCAGGAGAGGTGCTCAACGTGGTTAATGGGCGATCGCTGCTCATAGACCGCTTTACTAGCAGGGTAGGGGCCAACGAGGCTGTCCAAGTAGCGCGCTTCAAATTTATGGGTGTCTTCGGCTAGGGCAGTCAGGTCGCTGACGCCGTAGCGGCTGGCTCCAGCTTTGAAGACGCTATGGAAG
>CALIGI010000202.1 GCA_938021205.1 uncultured Pseudanabaenaceae cyanobacterium | reverse complement strand
CCCTGGTTTTGTGCGGCCATTTACTATATTTCTCCCTAGTTTCACAAAATCGAAGACTCTGCCGCTTCTGGAGTTGGTTCAGGCCTAGCCCGCTCCAACTCCAGCTCCAAAACTTTTTGGGCTATTCGTTGGGGCGACATTAGCAATGTAGTCAAACTACAAGGCAAATTAATAGCCCTATCCAAACCGGCAGAACGCTCGTCTTACGACTGACATTGTTGAAAGTCACTCTCGCAAAAACGAGCCCTTTCTTAAGATTAAACTTAGCATGTGGCGGCTCATTCAGATCCATGATTTTCCTGTCGAGATTGATAGGTTTTACTTAACCAACTCTGATCTACGAAAGAGGCTAGGAGCAGTCTCGTTTACCCACGAGCTAAAGCGATCTGCTCAAGACACTCTAGAGGCTCATGACAAGTACTGTTAATACTTGATTCTGTCGCCACGAAGTAACTCTGCTAAAGCAATAGAAATAGACTCAATTGATAGGCCTCTAGCCTCAAAGACCTCCACAGAAGGGACTCTCGGAGTAAATGCTCACTATTATGTAAAGACTCGTAAACCTTTGTGGAGAGTAGGCTTAGAGGCCCCGCAGAAAGGAAAGTGATGAGAGATATGGCGCTTTTAACTGAATGAAAGAGTAAAGCAATGGCACAACAAAGCAATCTTCTTCACAACTCCCAACAGTGGGCTGTTCAAAGCAGTTAATTTTCATGGGAGAGCATAAATTAGATTGCCATCCTTGCTCTGGCTATCGATAGAGAGATCACCTGAAATACCAGGTCACAAAAAAATAGAGACTCGGTCTCTTCTTGCGAGATCTGTTGAAGCCCAATCATGGCGAATAAGCCGGGAGCTAGAAGTATGCAAAGCATGTTGTGATTACCTAACAAAATCACGCAATTCCAGCTCGTCAAAAAATTAGGTCTCGTCAGAATTACCCTTGCCCTCTGGCAACTCTCGCTGGGGGTTTGAACTCAAATTAGAAGTCTGTGCCAACGGCTCTTGACCCTCTTCGGGAAATGACAATGTCTCTAAGGGAAGTTCTTCTTGGGGCAAATCCAATGCCTGAGTACTCGCTAAGGGATCTGCGGTTTGCACTTCCACCGGTACTAGTTCGCGTTCTTGCAATTCGGGTAATGCAATTTGTTCTGCAGGGGGAGCTTGTTCGATCGCCTGTTCCGGTGCCGCTTTCTCTGCCAATTCGGGCAAAGGCTGCTCCATTGTCATACGCTTCGGCTTAGGCATGACCTTCATTAGATCATCGAGTGGGCGAGGAATCACCATGATGGCGTGGAGTTCGCCAATGCGTTCCGCTTCATTCATCCCGGCTTCCACTGCCATCGTCACATCACCGATGCGACCTTGAACGATCGCCGTACACAAACCACTGCCCGTCGTTTCATAAGTGATCAGTTCAACATTGGCGCATTTCATCATGGCGTCTGAAGCACCCACCATGGCCGGAAAGCCTCGGGTCTCAATCATGCCGATCGCCCCAGTAGTCTCAAAATCCCCCGACCGTTCAGCAAATTCAGCAAAGCGAGTACTAATGGGCAACACCGCATCGAGATTGGGCCAAGGTCGAGGCAACATCATGCTCGACACATATTGGTCAAACTGCTCTGCGGTTTTCTTGCCTGCAGCCACCGCAATCTTGACATCGGCATAACCGCCGCGCACCACTGCCGTGCAATAACCGCTTCCCGTTTTTTCATAGCCCACCAGAGTCACCCCTGAAGACTTGAGCATCATGTCCGCCGTTCCAATGATGGCCGGAAAACTTCGAGTACAAACCAGACCCAGCGCCCCTTCGTCCAAAGGCTTAGGCTTCAAAGCCTGAACGGATAGCTCATCCTTTTGATCAGCAGAGGCGGGCTTATTAGCACCAGCAACACTGGGAACAATTTGTTGTTGCTGCTCCTGAGCAGAAGATTGCTGTTCCTGAGCAGGATTGTCGGAGCTAACGTTGCGGGGGTCGGACATGGGAGGGAATACCCAAAGAGCGCTGGAGCCATCAACCCATGGGGGTTAACAGAAGCGGCTAAATATCTTCTCAGCGAGAAAACATTTCGCCTCTCATTTGTTCAAACTGAGCCTTGCCATAGACCACGGTGGATCGGAGGGGATTGGCTGCAGAGGCTGAACGAGGAGAGCTTGATGCAGTTGGGGGGTCTGTATCAACTTCGTCCCAAGGGGAAGGTTCCTGTTCCATCTTGTCAGCTTTTGGAGGGGAGGCTTCACCACTGTTACGTTTGTCGGTTGCTGTACCAACTCTGTCGTTTCTTGGAGAAGCATGGGGCTGCTCCCAATAGACATCAGTGGGTGAAGTTGTGGTCTCAACCGCTCGGCCCATCTTCCCTAGCAAGGATGCGGGAGGGACAAGCTGACCGGGGGCAACACTGACGTTATAAATTGTGGTGGAGGTACCAATACAGGATTGGGCACCAATGCGGCAATGTCCCACAATGATGGTGCCTGCGCCTAAAGAGGCACCTGCCTCTACCGTGATTGTTCCGTCGTTGGCATGGAGTACTGAACCTAGGCCCAAGCAAACTCCCGCGCCAATGACGATGGCACAATCACTATCGGCTTTGAGCACCGAGCCCGCTGCGATCACAGCATCGGGGGCAATGGAGACATTACCGCTGGTGCAGTAATGGGTCATCGATGGTGATTGCAGCGGTGGCAAGTGCATGAATACCAACTGGGATCTTTGGCTAGGGCTTTTGGACGAGGATCTCGCTGACTCGACGCTTGGCCTTGATGTCCACTCCAATCAAGCGAATGTAGTCCTTAGGATGATCCGCAATGTAGCCCTGCAAGGTGCTCATCACTTGGGCATCACTGGTGGAATTAATCATCGGCAAGGTCTGCCAGCTACTGGTCTTAAAGCGACGGGGGCTAGCATATTCCACACCCACACGACAACCTTGGCTGAGAATGCTGCGTACCTGGGAGGTGACATCGTTCCCACCACTGGCTCCGCTACCGCTATTGCTGCTATTGCTGCTCGTGCTGGCAGTTGCACCACTAGCCAGCGTTGCTGGAGCATCAGAAGAATCCACGGGGCCATCGGGGCGTTGGACTAAAATTTCCGCGACGCGGCGGCGGGCAACGGTGTCCACGATAATGGCGCGCACATACTCACCGCTGTGCTCAGACATGAAAGTCTGGAGGCCAGCGACGGACTGCTGGCTAGTACCCGTAAGCCAGGAGCTGGTTTTGAAGCGACGAGCATTGGCATGCTCCGTTGTTACCTTGTAGCCCTGGTTGATGTAGTTAGTGATCTGGGCGCTCCAGCTAGCACCCGATACGTGGCTATTACCAGCACGGTTACGACCCCCGCCACCTGCAGGGGCAGCGGCAGCGTGGCCCTGGGCAACGGGCTTGCCGTCGGGACGCTGAATCAATGCCTCAAGCACACGACGACGAGCCTTGGTGTCAATGCCGATGATGCGAACATATTCGCCTTCATGCTCGCGCACGCAGGCCTCGAGTTCTTCAATGACCTGACCTTCGCCGCTGGCCTGGATGGGCTGACAACTCTGCCAAGAACTGGTACGAAAACGCCGAGGGGTGGCATGTTCCGTACCAATCTTGTAACCCTGGCTGAGCAAACTCCGAACCTGGGCGACAACTTCAGGGCTTAGGAGCCCACTACCGTTTCTCATCTGTTTGTTCCCGTCGATTGAAATATCTGGATGCTGCTCAGCAGGTGTCTGGGGCAGAACGCAGCGTTGCTCCGCTCCAGTGTGGTAGCCAGCCTTTGTCGCTTGGCTAACGCCAATGATGTGAGCCACAAAGGATTGATCCTCTGGACGCACATCGGGAAGCCGGTCAGCCTGCTGCTGATTGGTAATCACGGCTCCCGAAGGCACGTATTTACCAGGGGGAATTTCCACATCTTGAATCAGCACATGCATCATCACGATGGAGCCGGCCCCCACCCGGGCATTGAAAATGGTCGAGCGAAAGCCAATGAAGCAACCATCTCCCACATAGGCTGGCCCATGGACCAACGCCTTGTGAGCGAGGGTTGAACCTTGCCCAATCCAAACGGAATAATCCCGCTGGTTATCGCCAAGAACAAGTCCCTTGGCTAAACCATGGACAACTACTCCATCCTGGAGGGTGGTTCCTGGACCAATCCAAAAAGGCGTTCCCTCGTCCGCTCGGATGGAAGTGCCAGGAGACACCAAAGCATCCGCACCGATGGTCACATCTCCAATGATGTTGGAGAAGGAATGCACATAGGCAGCGGAATCAATTGTGGGCTCTGTCAGGGACTTAGCCCAGGGATTGGCACCGGAATTCGCCGAATTTTGCATGGATGGAGCGGTGACGCTATGAACCACCACAGATGACTTCCTCAAATATCAATGAACAGCTGCCCGGAGGCCGCTGGCCATTCTGGCTTTGGGCATAGGGCTTTGACCATATCTGGCGCGATCGCAACGAAGCGTTACGCCCGCTACAGCGCGTCCTTTCGCAACTTGCGAAGATGACTCAAACGTCTTTGCTCAAAGGCAGTCATGCTTGGGCGGTGAAAACCAACTCGCCCTTGCGATCCTTTAGCCAGTGCTATTTCCGGTACAGGGAGCGATTTTCCACCGTTACGGTGTCAATAATGGCGATGACGGCAGCATCAATCGGGCGATCGCTACAATCTCGCACATGGCGAGCTTGGCTGCCCCGACTCACTAAGACCCATTCATCAACACCTGCCCCAACCATGTCAGCGGCGACCTCATGGCCCGGTATTAGTTCACCATTTTCATCCACAAATTGCAGAACTAAAAGCTTCACCCCTTGAAGGCTGGGCTCTTTGTAGGTGCTAACGACCGTTCCTCGAACCTTTGCTATACGCATGAAATTTATTTTTTCTCTTCTAGGGAGCCCGTAAACACACAGACCCCAGTGATGGATTCCCTAGAAGCGATTACTCCTAAGCTGCGCCTTCACCCTGTGGCTTATCGTCCAGGGGCAAAGGTAGCACTGTGATTAATCCCAATTGGCTCAGCCAAGTTTGGACAACCTCAGTACTAAAGCTCAGTCCTACATGCGGAACTGCTCAACTGCTTCGGTGTAGCGAATAGGGAGAACGTACTCGAGGTTCTCGTGGGGACGAGCAATGATGTGGTGGGACAGAACTTCACCACCGGCAACGCGCTTAGCGGAGTCGATGCCAGCAGACACAGAAGCCTGAACTTCAGAAACGTCTCCACGAACAATCACGGTCACGCGACCACTACCGATCTTTTCGTAGCCCACCAGCGTTACGCGAGCAGCTTTGACCATGGCGTCAGAAGCTTCAACGACAGCGGGGAAACCTAGGGTTTCAATCATTCCTACAGCAATGGGCATTGTTTCGACGTCCTTAGTACAAATTACTGACTAAAAGCTTGAATCGCTTATCGCTCCCTGTGACGAAAGTTTCGCCAAAGGAAGAAGAAATATTGCTGAATTCTGCAATCTTCATAAAAGCCAGCATAGATTGGCTGGGGTCTATTGCCAACATTGGCTTCATGGTGATCCCCAATCTCATTGATTAATAGAGCTAATCAATGACAGATCTGACATTTGCGCAGCATATCGTTTTCCTAGGAGAGTGTGTTTTGTCAAGATCAATACAGAAAGAAGAGTAGGTAAGGTTATGAGGCTGATCCCCGATTTGGGATCACTGGGTTTAGAGCCAAAGTCGCCTGAGATGGGGATACTGCTCCGGGAAATGTAGCTAAATCCTCAGAAGGTGTGAGTCAGGAAGCGATCGCAACTCTTCAAGGTTGTGAGAGTAACCACTCACATTCAAGATCTTGCGATGGGCTCCCAAAAATTCGCGACCTTCGACCTATCCCTTAAACGAAAAGCGCAACAACTCAGCTTACAAAAACAACGTAGTCGTTCACTCACCCCCTGCCAGAATGGCTGAAACACTTGAACCCTCGTAAAAAGTTAGGGGGGATGTGAACGGTTACAAAACAACAGCGGCAGTCTATTAAATAAATTTCAAAATTTTCTGTTTTTAAAGTCAACTATCTTTACCTTCTATTCCCCTGCTAATCCTTAAAAAAGTAGCTAGACTCAGAGAGTTGTTATCGATGGAGCTGTAAAGCGCCATTGGATAACTGCAACTTAGCCCATTGATCAGGTAAAACTCAACTCGTCAAAGTCATGGCACAGCACCTTAAGCGCTGGGAGTCTCCGCGTAAGCAGGGAAGGAATCAGAAGGGGCGTGGTGGCTCTGCCCGCCAGCGTCAGCTCAAGAAACAGCACAAGCAGTTCCTCAAGCAACTTAAAGCTCAGGTCCGCACCAATGCCAAACTAAAAGGTGATGATCAGGCTTCTAAAGTCAGCCCAAAGCGACTGTCTTGCTCCAGGCCTGAAAATCAATTCAACACCATAAAAAAGGGTAAGAGATGCAAATCTCTTACCCTTTTTTATGTCATCTCCACTGTGGGGAAATGGAGTCAATGCCATTAATTTATCTCGCTTATCGCACAGAAACTTTCGGGACTAAAGTTTCTGCATGGGACAAGATCTCGCTGTGAATTAAGGCTCCTTCTAGAGCAGCATTCTAGAGCTTGGCCTGGGTCAGGTCAGAAAAACGTAGGCCCATCGCTGCCAAAGCTGAATCGAGGGACTTAGGGAGAGGGCCAGGATTTATACAAGAGATCTATTCCGCAATTGTCTTGGGTGATTGAGTCATGACTTGTCCTCGTCAGGGGAGAATGGAAGACGGACTATTTGTAATGCTCAAGACTTATGGTATTAGGCCAAAATGCGATCGCCCCAGAAATCGCAGCGAAGATAGCTGCCATGGACGATAAATTCTCCAACCGCTTCATTGAGTTGGACCCAGCGGGCTACTTCATCATTTTTCTGGACCGCGAAGCCGGGGAAATTTGCGCCGACCACTATGGCAATGAGATCAATGAGCAGGGCCTAGCGACTGATCCAGAGACAGGCGAGGTCTTGGCCTGCAAAGGTGATCTCAAGCGCGTCGCCACAACTCAATACCGTGGAAGATCTGCGAAGGAGCTGGGCATGAAGATCACCGAAGAAGCAAATCCTTGCCCCCTAACGAAGCTGGATCATGCCCTTTACCTCGGACGGGAGTTTGTCCGGGCAGAGCTGGCGCTATTGAATGGCTCTGAGTACGTACAGGATTAAAGCACCCAGAAAAGAACGTCGCCCAGCATAAAAAAGGAGCGATCGCTGCATAAGCGATCGCTCCTTGGCCATATATAGCCTTAGTCAGAGTTTGAGATTACCGCTCCATCTCCCCTCGCTGAGGCCCCTCCCATGCGCTGTCACTGGAAAATTCTAATCGTCAAAACCAGCTTCTGGCTTGCTAGCGAAGTCGTCCTTGGTCTCTGCGGAACGGACACCATGGCCGACTACAGCGAATTTCTTGGGACTCAGCAGGAACTGGCGATCGCCTTCAGCGGCGCAGTCGTGACGCTAGTGGCATAAAGCCAAAGAGCCTACGCCGCCTGAGCGAAGCGAATCTTGAGATAGTCGTCTTCCATCTTCGCGCCTGATGGCTGGAGCGCCGCCAGGGCCTGGGGGAGAACCATGTTACGACGGTGGTTACCAATGCGCACATTCAACTCGTCGCCAGTTTTACTCAGCTCCACTTGCTCTTTGGGGATGCCAGGCAAGTAGATTTCCAAGCTGTATTGATTCTCGATCTGCACAACCTTCAGCGTCGTCTCTTTGTAATAGACCTGGGTGGGGTCGTCTTCGCCATAGATCGTCTCCTTAAGACGGTTTAAGGCTTCTAACCCGCACATTTCTTCGGAGTAAAGGGGGACCTCCCGCACTGGCAAGGGCAAAAAATCATCATGGATTTGCTTCTTGTACACCTGCTGGTTCTCCTTCCAGCGCTTAAAGAAGGGGTCCGTGACAGTTTCAGGAATGATGCGATTCGCAATGACCATATCCGTCGCTACGTTGTAGAGAGACAGGTAGGCGTGGGCCCGTAAGGACTCCTTGATCACCATCTTTTCGGGATTGGTTACCAGGCGAACGGAAGTGGTGGTGGGGTCTGTCAAAACCTTTTCTAGGGCTTCGAGCTGTTCGTAGAACTCATAGGGCGCTTCCATTACTTCTTTGTTGGGCAGGGAGAAGCCAGCCACAGGACGGAAGAGGGGCTCGACGAGGGGGCGCAGTGCTGCGGATACGGTTTGCAGTGGCTTGTAGAAACGGCGCATATAGAAGCCTGCAACTTCCGGCAGACTCAGCAAACGCAGGGCTGTTCCCGTTGGCGCAGAGTCGATGATCAGCACGTCAAATTCGTCTTCGTCATAGTGGCGCTTCATGCGCACCAGGCTAAAGATCTCATCCATGCCGGGCAGGATTGCTAGCTCTTCAGCTTCAACACCTTCTAGGCCACGAGCCTGTAAGACTTGGGTGATGTAGCGCTTCACAGCTCCCCAATTTCCCTCCAGCTCCTGCAGGGCATCTAGCTCCGCACCAAATAGATTGGGCTTGACTTCAATGGGGTCGTGGCTCAGCTCCATGTCGAAGCTATCAGCAAGGGAGTGGGCCGGGTCCGTGCTGAGCACGAGGGTTTTGTAGCCCAGCTCTGCGCAGCGAAGGCCTGTGGCCGCTGCCACGGAAGTCTTGCCTACGCCACCTTTGCCGGTCATCAAAATTACGCGCATGAAGCCTATCCAGATTTAAAGATTCTTTACATCACCGTTTCTCAATTCTAGCGGGGTCCTTCCCTATGGGCATCCTTTAGGCCGCTTTAAATTGGCTAAGTTGAAGTCCTGGACTACTCCATCTTCTGTTTATTAACCATTGGATTCACTCCGTAGATCGCAGGAGATCCCCACCGCTGCACCTCAGCGTATTGGAGGGCAGCCTGCTAAAGGAAAGGCTCAAAGGTCAGTCAATTAGCTGAATTCAGTTGACCCCACCAGTTGATGCAACGGATGATTAATTAGCTAGAGCATTTTTTGAGTCTTTATTTTAGGGACTCAACTCATCCCAGCCTCGCAGAGAGATTGTTTATCTTTGTTCATCAGCTCGTGGATGAATGAGATCTGTGAGGCTTCAGGGGCAAAGCCATTAAATATCTTCTGTTGAGCGATTCCTTTCATTTGTTGATTCTCTCAACTCTCTTTGCTATTCGTTTCACTCAGGCCCTTCGGGTTTAATCATGGCGCGATCGCAATGGCCCAAACAAATTCTTCGCTGGCGCAACAGTAAGCCGTTGCTCCAAGGTGCGGTTTTCAGCCTGTTGGTGTTGGCGTTTCTCAAGCTGGGAGCCTGGCAGCCCGCCGAGCAATTCACCTATAAGTTGCTGTATCGCCTGCAGGGAGAGCGCGATTGGGACGATCGCATTGCCCTGATCACGATTGATGAAGCCAGCGTGCAAGCCCTGGGTAGATATCCTTGGCCCCGCCAGCGCTACCAAGACCTGCTGGAGCAGCTCCTCCCAGCTCAGCCTGGTGCCATCGGGTTCAACATCCTTTTCCCTGAATCGACCCCCGCAGATGAAGGCTTCGCAGCAGCCCTGGAGGATAACGGCAATGGTGTACTTGCCATTGGGGCCACAACCCAGGGAGAGCTACTGTTTCCCACGCCGGTTCTAGAGCAAGCCGCTGCCAATCTGGGCCATGCGGATAAGCGGAGCGATGGCGATGGCATCACTCGCTATAGCTATCTCAGCCTGAACAACGAGATTCCCACTCTGGGACTGGCGCTCCTTGAAACCTATAAGGACCAGCTCAATAACACCCTGACTCCCGATAATGCTGTCATCAATTTGGAGCAGCCTCCGCGACAGGTCGCCCAATCCATTGCTCTGGAACCCCTCGAAAATCCAGAACTCAATCGTGACTCCGAGGATCAGCCCAAGCTCTGGGTGAATTGGCCGGGCTCTGCAGCCCATGCGCCCCAATATTCGTTTGTGGATGTCTTGGAAGGAAAGGTGAGTGGCGATGCCTTCCGCAACAAGATCTTGCTCGTTGGGGTGACTCTGACTGGCGCTGATCCGCTCTACACGCCGTTTGATCAGTCTCCCCCCGCCA
>CALIGI010000201.1 GCA_938021205.1 uncultured Pseudanabaenaceae cyanobacterium | reverse complement strand
CGGCGCTCTTTCGTCTTGGGGTCAAAAGCCACGACTGAAGGCGTTGTGCGGAGTCCTTCAGCGTTAGCGATTACGGTGGGCTTACCACCTTCCATCACTGCAACGCAGGAGTTAGTGGTTCCTAAATCGATTCCGACAACTTTTGCCATGGTGTTGCTTTTTGCTTCTCTCTACTTGCCTGTGGGTTGCCCAGGGAATCTCGCAAGCCAAAGGCGAGCGGAGGAAACCTGAACAATGCTCTGTTGAGCAAACACAAATGTTTTGCTTTCTGGAAACAGTCTCGTCTATATTCCTCGGTCTGTGACTCCCCAAAGAAGGGTAGGTTACCGAACAATTTGAGGGGCGGTTGTAGGCAGGGGGCGGGTTTTGAAGGGTCAAGCAGGGGCACAATCGAGAGAATTTCAGTTAAGAGGTGTCCAGGTTGAGGGATATTAATGAAGCAGACTTGTCTCAAGTCTCTGCTCACGAACTGGCTCCCTCTCCCATGACTCAAATCACCGGCACGACTCAGCTATTGGCAGTCATTGGTGATCCAGTGCGCCATTCCTTTTCGCCGCTGATGCACAACGCGGCGATCGCGCAAATGCATCTCGACTATGTATACGTAGCGCTACCCATTACAGCGGCGGACTTGGCAGATGCGGTGCGGGGCTTCGAGACCATTGGCTTGGCGGGCTTCAACATCACGATTCCCCACAAGCAGGCAATTTTGCCACTGTTGAGCGAGATTTCAGAGGTCGCCCAGGCGGTGGGGGCAGTCAATACGGTGCGCTGGACTGGCAGCGGCTGGGCGGGCACGAATACCGATGTGGAAGGATTTCTGTCGCCCTTAGTTGCGATGGAGAAGGATTGGTCTCAAACCAGTGCGGTGGTGCTGGGCAATGGCGGCGCAGCACGGGCGGTGGTGGCGGGCTGTGCCCAGTTGGGCTGCGCGGAGGTGCATGTGGTGGGGCGCAGTGCGGAGAAGCTGGCAGCCTTTGAGCAGAGCTGGGCTGGTTCGGCTTTTGGTAAGAACTTACAAGTTCATACCTGGGATGCTTTGGAAGAGTTGATGCCAGGGGCTGGGCTGGTGGTCAATACAACGCCAGTGGGGATGAGTCCCAAGGTGGAGGCTTCGCCTGTGAGTCAGGAGGTGATGGAAAAAATACAGGCTGGGGCGATCGCCTATGACCTCATCTACGTCCCCAATCCAACTCGATTCTTGCGCGAAGCTCAGGAGCAAGGCGCAATTGTCTTAGACGGCTTAGAAATGCTGGTGCAACAGGGAGCTGCTGCCCTGCGCATCTGGACGGGGGGTGACGTGCCAGTAGATGTGATGCGAGAGACTCTGAAAGGTCATTTAGGCTTGTAATAAGAGTGAGCTGGGCTCAACTCTCAATGAGCGGTTGCCATGATTGGAGCGGTTGTTTATGTAAAGGATTTTGGGAAGCTGGTGGCTTTCTATGCACGCTTTGGCTTTGAGGTCGTGGAAATGGAGCCGGGCGATTACGCCGTGCTGGCGGCGGCGGGTGCTGAGCTGAGCATTGTGCAAATTCCGGAGCGGATTGCGGTGGGGATTGAGATTGCGGAGCCGCCGGAGGTGAGAGGGAGTTCGCCAGTGAAGCTGTCGTTTGAGGTGGCATCAATTGATGATGCTTTGACAGCGGCGGCGTTGCTGGGTGGGCGAGGGATAGAGGTTGCTGGGCGGTGGGAGTTTAGAGGGAAGGTTGTGCAGGATGCGATCGACCCCGAGGGAAATGTGTATCAACTCAGGGAATGATTTTTATCACGACATCAAGACTATCCGAGATGTTCATGCTCCAATGATGCTTGAGCTCAGCTAAATCCTAATGACGATTCAACGCATCGCAGCCTTTTCCAACGGCAACAGCGGCGGCAACCCTGCAGGCGTTTATATCGGAAATCGCCACCCCAGCGAAACCGACATGCAACGCATCGCCGCCGAAGTCGGCTACTCCGAAACTGCCTTTGCAGCCCCTGTCGCTGACACAACTAACAACAGCTACCAAGTCCGCTACTTCGCCCCCGAAACCGAAGTCCCCTTTTGTGGCCATGCCACCATCGCCCTCGGCGCAGCCCTTGCCCTCCGCCACGGCGACGGCACCTTTCCCCTCATCCTCAATGACGCTGAAATCACCGTCGAAGGGCATCGAAACGGTGACATTATTTCCGCAGCCCTTCTGTCTCCACCCACCCACAGCAGCCCTGCCCCAGCGGACCTCATCACCAATGCCCTCAGCTTGTTCAGCTATGACTCCAGCCAACTCAACCCTGACCTACCTCCAGCCCTTGCCAATGGCGGAGCCAACCACCTCATCCTCTGCCTCAACAGCAGCGAAGCCCTAGCCGCCATGACCTACGACCTCAACGCAGGCAGCCAGCTCATGGACCAAGCCAACATCGTCACCATCTCCCTGCTCTACGCTGAAACGCCCCAGCTGTTCCACGCCCGCAATCCCTTCGCAGCAGGCGGCGTCTACGAAGACCCCGCCACCGGAGCCGCTGCCGCTGCATTAGGTGGCTATCTGCGCGATATCCACTGGCCCCATGGTGGAACCATCAAAATTATTCAAGGCGAAGACATGGGCATGGGTTCACGCCTCCAGGCGGACATCTCACCAACCCCAGGTAGCCCTATTCGCGTCTCGGGAACCGCTCGCATCATGTAGGGCTATGTAGGGCCTTGATGCGTCCACAACCATTAATAATCGCTATCTGCCACACAGATGCCCAGGCACTTGAGGCCATTGCTAGCCGTGCGTTTGCAATGGGGGCAAAGGACCTTCTCAGCTTGAGCTTCCGGCTTGGGCTGCTGCTCAGCTTCAGACTGAGAGGAGCTGGGTGAATTTGGAGCAGTTTCAGCGGTAGTCATGGCAGAAATCCAAGGCGGGCGACAATTCCATTATGACAAAATGTAAAGAAGCCTTCCGATTATTTTTTGCCATCGGACTATCCCGTGACGCCTGATCATCTTCATCGTCAAGATGTGACAGCAAGACCTTTAGGCCAGGAGTTAAGCGTGAAGAGCTACCTCATTTTGCACTACGGCTTTGAAAAGCCCACCGCCGAGGACATGGCGCAATGGAATCAGTGGTTTGAAGCTATCGCCCCTCACCAGCTAGACCGAGGCGGCTTCCGCAGCGGCAGAGAAATTTTCCCCACTGCAACCAAAGACCTCTCCTTTGCCCAAGGCTCCATCACCGGCTACACCATCATCCAAGCCGAGAACCTAGATGAAACTGAAGCGATCGCCAAGGAATGCCCCATCGTCATCAGCACCCGAGTCTACGAAATCAGCAAGTAGACGGCTAGGCCACTCGTAACTGCTCCACATGTCGCTGCACCAGCAACTGCTGCTGCGATGCAGAAAACTGCTCAGGATTAATCACCACATTCAGACTGATTCCATCCACCAAGGCGATCAGGGCATTAGCCTCAAACATCAAATCCAACTCAGGTCGAATCAGCTTCTCAGCCTGCAATTCCGCCAGCATCTCGACCAGGATCTCTCGCAAAAGGCCATAGCGCTTACAGTGCTCCTGAATCAGGCGATCGCGTCCAATCGAATAGCCCAAAAACGCCAGCCAAACCTTCCAATCATCGCGATCGCTCATCGCCAACGGCAACGCCAAGAACAGCATTTGTTCCAGCCGCTCCAGCCCCTGCCACTTCTGGGCGCAGGCGCGCATTTCCGCCATCACCGACTCAAACACCTGCTCCAAGGCAAACAGCGTCAGCTCCTCCTTGTTACGAAAGTAATGGGTCACCACTCCCGTTGAGCTGCCTAGCTCCTGGGCGATCGCCCGCATACTCGTTCGGTCCAAACCTTCCCGAGCGATCACCCGCCAAGCTGCCTGGACGACTTCTGCTCGGCGATCGTCAAACCCCATATCAATCTGCTCCCCTCACCAATCAACAAGCTGCATTGACAGCCTATTACAACAGTTGTTATGTTCAAAAACATAACAACTGTTGTGTTATTTACTAACGCACCACCTATGATTCGGCCCACCACAGCGAAAGATACAGCTGCCATTCTCGCCCTTGCCAACGCCGCCATTGGCTTCGAGCCAGACGAACAAGCAGAACTCAGCGCCACCCTCGATCAATATCTTGCTGGTAGCAGCGCTGCATTCTGGCTCACCGACGAAGACCAGGGTGAAATCGTTGGTGCAGCCTACTGCGCTCCCGAAGCCATGACCAACGGCACCTGGAATCTGCTATTCATCGCCATTCACCCCGGTCATCAAGACAAAGGACGGGGCAAAGCCCTCATGAAATTTGTCGAACAACGCCTCACCGCCCAAGGCGATCGCCTCTTACTGGTGGAAACCCTAGCCAGCTTCGAAGACACCCGAGCCTTCTATCGCCACTGCAACTACGAAGAAGAAGCCAGAATTCGCGACTACTATGATGCGGGACAAGACAAAGTGATTTATCGAAAACAGCTGGCCGCCTAGAGAGCCTTTAGCCATCCGCCGCCGCATCCCGCCATGTGACGATCGCTAAAAGACCGGGCATAATGGCGCTGGTAATTATTATCCTTAGGGAAAGAAACTGGTCGTATCGTTCTTTACGCGTCTTCGATTAAAAATCGGCCCGTATTTAGCACCCAGTTCCCCTAGACCCCTCAAGTCTTGGATGCCCTTCGGCGCTCGACCCCAGTGCCTATCCCCCATGGTCCAATCCTCGGCTCCATCCCCCACCCTATTGCGGTTTCAAGTCAGCGCCAGCGGCGGTAGCGATCGCGCCGCTGGAAGCACCACTGCGCCCCTACGCACCCTCACCCAAGCCCTGGGTCGAGCCCAGGCTGGCACCGTCATCCAGCTTGCTCCCGGCATCTACAACAGTGAGTCCGGTGAGCAATTTCCCCTGGTGGTCCCTACAGGCGTCATTCTCCTGGGCGATGAATCCAAACAAGGCCAAGGCATCTTGATCGAAGGGGGCGGAGACTATCGCAGCCCCATCCTGGGAAATCAAATTGTCGGCGTTGTCCTCCAAAACCAATCGCAACTGCGGGGCATCACCGTAAGTAACAAAGATACCAACGGCACCGGCATCTGGATTGAATCCACGGACCCCGTGGTGCAAAATTGCACCCTACGCAACTGCGGTCGCGAAGGCATGGTCGCCCTAGGCAGCGCCAATCCCTTAATTCGCGATAACCTCATTCTGCAAAACAAGACCAGCGGCATCACCCTTCTGCGCAATACCAAAGGGGAACTTTGGGGCAACGTCTGTCGGCAAATGCCCCTGGGTTTAGCCATGGGGGATAACTGTGGATCCCTAGTGGCCAACAATAAACTGCTGGAAAACAAAACGGGGATGGCGATCGCCGGTTCAGCCACCCCAGTGCTGCGCAACAATCGCATCGAGAACAGCAGCGAATCCGGCCTCGTCATTCGCGGTCAGGCCCAACCCGACCTGGGCAGTGACCAAGACCCCGCCGCCAATGTCTTCCTCAATAACCGCAAGTTTGACCTAGACAACGGCACCAACCGCCGCCTCACCTCCGTGGGTAACCAGGTCAACCCCCAGCGCAACCAGGGGCAAATTGACTTCAAGGTCAGCCAGTTAACTGAGCCTCGGCCTCTATTGGAGCCAGAAGCGATCGCCCTTCCCCAGGGCGGCATCACCCCCGTTGCGCCACCGACCAATAATCCAGTCAGTAATCCCAGCCCAGCCCCAGGTGGCGGCAATAACGGCACGCCAACTCCACCCTCCCCAAGCACCGGCCTCTCCGACGTTACGAACCACTGGGCCAGCAGCTTCATCCAGGCCCTCGTGGCTCGCAATGTCATCTCCGGTTTCCCCGACAATACCTTCCGCCCCAACAACTCCCTCACCCGCGCCGAATACGCCGCCATCATCGCCAAGGCCTTTAACCAGCCCCTCAAGCGTCCCGGCATGAATTTTCAGGATGTGCGAGCCAACTTTTGGGGAGCCCAGGCCATCCTCAAAGCCAATCGCATGGGCTTTATCGCAGGCTTCCCCGATGGGACATTTCGTGCGAATCAACAGCTCACGCGGGTTCAGGCCATTGTGGCCCTGGTCAGTGGCCTCGGTCTCACCGGAGGCAGTCCGGGGCTGCTGGAGGTCTATAGCGATCGCGCCCAAATTCCCAGCTATGCGACCAATGCGATCGCCACCGCTACACAACACCGCATCATCGTCAACTACCCCCAGCTCAACCAGCTAGAGCCCCTGCGTCCCATCAGCCGGGGTGAGATCGCCGTGATGATCTACCAGGCCCTCGTCGTCCTGCGCCAAGCTCCTGTCCTCGACTCTAACTTCATCCCCCAGCCCCTCGTTCCTCGCAGCCTGCGCGACGTTAATCGTCACTGGTCCGAGCCCTTCGTGCGGGCCATGGTGGACCAAAGCCTGCTCCAAGGCTTCTCCGACGGCAGCTTCCAGCCCGATGCCGCCGTCAGCCGCGCCGAATATGCCGTCATGATCGCCAAGGCTTTCAACCCCGTCGCCCTCAAGCCCGAACCCAAATTCCAAGACATTAGCCCCAACTTCTGGGCTCGCTCCGCCATTCTCCAGGCTACTCGCGGCGGCTTCCTCGCGGGCTACGCCAACAGCCGCTTCCAACCCGATCGCCCCATCCTGCGGGTTCAAGTTCTGCTATCTCTAGTCAGCGGCCTCAAGCTCACGGGCGGCCACCAGGGCTTGGTCAATCGCTTGGCTGATCAAGACGTGATTCCGAAATATGCGAGAGGAGCGATCGCCTCCGCCCTCCACAACCGCATCGTCATCAACTACCCAGACCTAGACCGTCTTAGCCCCAGCCGCGAAGCCACCCGAGGCGAAGTTGCCGCCATGATTTACCAGGGCCTGCTTCAAAAAGGGCGTGTCCAAGCCCTTCCATCTCCCTATGTCATCATTCCGCGCTAGCCCATTGCTTGGATTAAACATTGGCAAAGCCAAAACGAGGAATGAGCAATAATACTCATCGCATTATCAAAAGCATTCGATGGAAGATCGTTGTGAACTTTAGCCAGCACTGCAACAGAACTTTAGCGTGAGTTTGCTCCACGGTTATCCAACAAGGCCTCCCATGGAATCAAGGCGGCCAAAGCAAACTTCGTAGGCCCCATTCTGTTGAGAAGCCACTGCTCTTCCCATTCTCCAAATCTCAAGAAATCGGGGAATATGCTAGCCACGCTCCCGCAATTCCCCTCCCCACAGACCTGCCTAGAATCGACCGCTTAGCACCATATAGAGGTGAGTTGTCCGAAACTGTCACCCCAGGCCAACAGATTCCCGGAAGGGCTAAGCACGAACAAACTTCAAATCGGATAGCAGCATTTTTTATTTGAGAAGAAATAAGAAACTTCACATTGTGATGTTAGGAATTGTGCAGGAGCACATCAAAACTCTCTAGCCAGAGCTTAAAACGCCTTACGTAAAGTTTCATACCGAAACTTTCTTATGTTTTGCAAACTTCGGGCAGGTATCACAACCATCCAGCGCGATCGCAACAGAAGATTAGTTCATACGCAAGCAAGAAAGATACATTCTCACTCTTTAGACGGCTTTCGAAACTGTCCATTGGAGTGAAGCCATTTTCAGAAATTCATTTGAGAATGGATGTATCAGGGAAATAGGAGCAAGCGATTCGAACGATTTTTCAAGGGGGGTTATCCAGAACATGTCTACATTCAACTTTGCCCAGCGCATTCTTAGCGCAACCTGGATTCGCCCATCACGATTGACGGCTGTGCTAACCCTAGGTTTCATTGCCCTGCAATCCACAACCCTGGCAGCCCAAGCCATGACTCGCCAAACCGCGATTCAATTGGCTATGGCCAGCGCTGTCCCCCTACCTCGCACCTCCGGCAACCATCTAGAAGATGGTGTTCACTTCTTTGGTGAAGCGAGCCAGCGGGACCAGCTTGGAAGCACCTACATGATTTTTGAAGTCAAGGACAGTCAGGTCCTTGGTGCTGTCTATGCCCCCCACTCCTCCTATAACTGTTTCGAAGGTCGTTTCAATAACGAGCAACTCGCTCTACGCATTGAAGACTCCTACGACAGCAGTATCTACACCCATGAGATTGCCCTGGAGCAAACAGCAATCGTGGCTTCCAGCAACCTTCAATCCGTCGAGATGCAGTTAGGCCTAGAAGGCATGCAGCCCTTGAGAAACATCCAAGAGCAAGAAGAAAGCATGTTGGCCGTTTGCCAAGCAGATCTGTAGAGCTCACAACAGTCCCATCCTTGGGAACTGTTTTCTACGCTGCTGAAGCATCGAAGAATCCCTAATAGAGACCCCTGAAAGGCCAGTTCCCATTGGAGCTGGCTTTTTTTTGACCCACATTAATCGAGTAAACCAGGTTGACTTCGCCTGGCTCACTGCAAAAGCAGCCTCTCCCCAAGATGACGAACAATGGAGGGAGCGAACCAGAAGACCCGGTCAGGATAGAATAACGAGGTGAGTTTGGGGCCAATATTGCCGCTGACTCATGCGCTTCGCGCCATCGCCCACTCCTCGTCTTGAGTTCGATCCCGTGACCCAATACCAAGCCAAAATTTACGTCACCCTGCGCCCCTCCGTGCTGGACCCTGCTGGCACCGCCGTAGAAACGGGCCTCCAGCACCTCGGGCATGATGGCATCGAAGGCGTGCGCATCGGCAAGTATGTAGAGCTAAAGCTCGCTGCTGAAAATGAAGATGCTGCCAAGCAAAAGCTAGACCAGGTGTGCGATCAACTGCTGGCCAATCCGGTAATCGAGAACTATCGCTTTGAGCTTGCTGCTGCATAGAGGCAGAGACGCAAGGAATTGCATCTATAGGACAGGCAGAGGCATCAGCAAGGTATCAACATGAAATTTGGCATTATCGTTTTTCCTGGCTCCAACTGCGATCGCGACATGCAGTGGGTGGCCCAGGGCATTCTCAAGCAGCCCACCCGCATGGTCTGGCATGAGGACAGTGACCTCTCGGACATCGACATCGTTGTTGTGCCCGGTGGCTTTAGCTATGGAGATTATTTGAGATGCGGGGCGATCGCGCGTTTCTCCCCTGCAATGAAATCCACCGTGGAACATGCCAAGGCGGGTAAGCCTGTATTGGGCATCTGCAATGGCTTCCAGATCTTGACCGAGGCGGGATTGCTGCCGGGGGCTTTGGTGCGGAATGCAAACTTGCACTTTGTGTGCGATCGCGTCCCCCTCACCGTCGAGCGTAACGATCTGATTTGGACGAAGAACTACAGCAAGGGCCAAACCCTCACCATCCCTGTAGCCCACGGTGAAGGCCGCTACCATGCTGACGACGACCAGCTTAAGCGCCTCGAAGACAACAACCAAGTGGTTTTCCGCTACGGCAAAGGCGAAAACCCCAACGGCTCCTGCAACGACATCGCTGGCATCTGCAACGAGCAAGGCAATGTTATGGGCATGATGCCC
>CALIGI010000200.1 GCA_938021205.1 uncultured Pseudanabaenaceae cyanobacterium | reverse complement strand
AGGTCTTGGCGTTTGTAAGGGCGGCGTTAATGACGCCGAATGAGTATTTGTGGGGGGGGACGGTGGATCCCCATTACGATTGCTCGGGGTTGATGCAGGCGGCATTTGGGAGTGAGGGGGTTTGGTTGCCTCGGGATGCCTATCAGCAGGAGGCGTTTTTGGAAGCTTTGCCGGTGACGGTGGAGGCTTTAGAAACGGGGGATTATTCGCTTTTAACGGCGGGGGATCTAGTGTTTTTTGGAACGCCTGAGAAGGCGAACCATGTGGGGATGTATGTGGGGGAGGGGTGTTATATCCATAGTTCGGGTAAGGATATGGGGCGTAATGGCATTGCGGTGGATCGGTTGACGGCGGATGCTGATGCTCCGGCGGTGAGTCGAGGTTATTTCAAGATGTTTCGCGGGGCAGGCCGCGTGGTGAAAGGTTATCGCGGTGGGCAAGAATTCATAGCGCGTAAACCATAATGAAATACCAACGGTAGGGACATTGGCATTGCCATGTCCGGCTGTTATTTTGCGTGGCTGTTGCCTTAAGAGGCAAGTCAGCAAATCCATGGGGCGCTGCCCCTCGCCCCGCTCCGAAGGGAGACGAGGTGCCTCTCCCTTAGGAGGTCATCCCTCTGCACAAGGGGCTGGGTTGGTTCACGATACATTTTGGGACTGGGGATGAGCGGTTTTGATTTTCTGGCGTTGCTGCTGGCTCGGACTCTAGGCCTTGAGACACTACAGGCCAACCACTGTACTCCTTTGGAAGGGGGGACCGCGCGCAGCGTGAGGGGGTCGCCTTGCCTCTACTTCGCTTGGCAGTGGAGCCCCGCAATTGGGTCGCCTGCGCTGCCAAGCACTAAACTGAAATCTGAAGCCTTTCTGAAGGCGATCGCTTCCCCCAGCTTCTCTCGTTTCGTTCTATCGCTCGTTTACAGGGCAGTTTGCCCCTAGTCACTCACCAATTCATCATGGATGCATCTCGATTGGCCACTGGCCTTAATACCACTACTGCTCGCGCTGAGGGGCTTTTGGATCTCTCGGTTGTGGTGCCGATCTACAACGAGGTGGATAGCTTGCCGCTGCTGATTGAGAAGATTGCGGAGGCAGTGAGTGGGGCAGGGCTGAGCTATGAAATGATTCTGGTGGATGACGGCTCTAGTGATGGCACAGTGGAGCTGATGCAGCGCTTTGCCGAGGAGCGGGATGACCTCAAGGCAGTGATTCTGCGGCGCAATTATGGCCAGACGGCGGCTATGGCGGCGGGGTTTAATTACGCGGTGGGGGATGCGATCGTCACGCTGGATGGGGATTTGCAAAATGACCCGGCAGATATCCCCATGCTGCTAGCCAAACTGAATGAGGGCTATGACTTGGTGAGTGGCTGGCGCAAGAAGCGCCAGGATGCGGCCCTGACTCGCCTTTTGCCGTCCAAAATTGCCAATATCCTCATTGGCAAGGTGACGGGGGTGAAGATTCGTGATTATGGCTGTTCGCTCAAGGCCTATCGCTCTGAGCTGGTGGCGGATATGAATCTCTATGGTGAGTTACACCGCTTTTTGCCTGCTCTGGCCTTTATGGAAGGGGCGCGCATTACGGAGATGCCGGTGCGCCACCATGCGCGGCAGTTTGGCGAAAGTAAGTATGGCCTGGGTCGCACCATCCGCGTGATTATGGATCTGCTGACGATCTATTTCATGAAGCGGTTTTTGACTAAGCCCATGCATGGCTTTGGGGTGGCGGGTTTGCTGTCCATTGCCATTGGCTTTATGCTGGGGATTTATTTGACGGTTTTGAAGGTGGGAGGGGCAGCCATTGGCGATCGCCCTCTCCTCACCCTTGTAGCCATCCTCATCCTTGGCGGCGTGCAATTACTTTGCTTTGGCCTACTGGGTGAACTGATGATGCGCACTTACCACGAGTCCCAGAACCGTCCGATTTACCGAGTTAGATCCGTTGTCGGTCGCCAAAAGGCAACGACCCAGGTTTAAAGATGGCTGCTACTGCTTCTATTGTTGAAACCCTCAGCGCTGATTACGCTCGTTTTCCAGAGGACCAGAGCTACGGCATCTATGCAGAGGATGTCTATTTTAAGGACCCCATGAACGAGTTTCATGGGGTAAAGCAGTACCGCAAAATGATTGGCTTCATCGGGCAATGGTTCAAGCAACCCAAGCTAGAACTTCACGGGATTGAACAAGAGGGTAACTGCATCACGACCCGCTGGACCTTGGCTTGGACTACGCCTCTACCCTGGCAACCCCGCGTTTCCATTCCGGGCTGGACCGAGATGCAGCTCAATGAGCAGGGCAAAATCTGCTCCCACATTGACCATTGGGATATTTCTAAATGGGCTGTAGTCAAGCAGTTATGGCCTTAGGCACAAAACCAAATCAAACCTTCCCCCGCCTAAAGGGGATTTGAGGTGAATCGGCTGTTGGTTCTCTGTCAAATAGACTCAAACGCTATTCTGCTTTTTTGCTCTGGGGAATTTCACGAATGGCATCAATCAGTTCTTTGATGCGAAAGGGCTTGCTGAGATAGTCATCCATGCCTGCATCCATACAGGCCTCGCGATCCTTTGCTAAGGCACTGGCAGTCAGGGCAATGATGTAGGGCTGGTCGTTGAATTCTTTACGGATGCGACGGGTGGTTTCCAGACCATCCATCTCTGGCATTTGCACATCCATGAGGATGAGGTCGTAATGTTGGCGGCGGAAAGCTTCGAGCACTTCTAGGCCATTGGCAGTGGCATCAGCACGGTAGCCCAGGCGCTCCAGCAGTTTCAGGGCGACCTGTTGGTTAACGCGGTTGTCTTCAGCCAGGAGAATTCGCAGGGGAATTTGGCCCGCGAGGCTATCGTCGATGGTGCCTTGTCGGGGAGCGGCAGCGGCTGGATTAGCTTGGGCTTGGGGTTGAGTTCGCAACTGAACAGTCAAGCTACGACTCACAACTTCATAGAGTTGGGACTGCTTGACCGGCTTGGTGAGTAAGGCAGAAAGCTCCGGCTCCACCGGATGGTTATGGAGATCCTGACGGCCAATGGAAGTCAGCAGGATCAGCGGCATGTCTTGGAGTTCGGGGCGCTGTCGAATGCGTTCCACCAGCTCTAAGCCATCCATCCCTGGCATTTGCTGGTCGAGGATTGCTAAGTCGTAGCCCTTGCTATCTCCTTTGAGCAGTCTTAGGGCTTCTAAACCGGAGGCGACGGATTCGGGCATCATGCCCCAGCTTTTGGCCTGGAGGCTGAGAATTTGGCGATTGGTCAGGTTGTCATCCACGACTAGGACACGTTTGTCCCGCAGAACTTCTGCTTCAATGGGCACCCGCGAGACCGTGGAGATGGAGGGGGCTAACATGCTGAAATAGAAGGTCGATCCAGTTTGCACTGGGCGATCGCCAAAGCTGACGGTTGCATTCTCACTGCTACCTGCGCGGGGACTTCCCGGTGCTGGCGTAATGTTGCTCCCGGCTTTGAAGAGGCGAGGGCTACCGGTTTGGCCGAAGCGACCGCTATTGTCCTGGGTCTCCACACCCATACCGCCACCGAGTAATCGGCTCAGGCGTTCACTGATGACCAGTCCCAATCCCGTTCCGCCATATTTACGAGTGGTGGAAGCATCGGCCTGGCTAAAGGGTTGGAACAGCCGCTTAAGCTGGGGTACCGGAATGCCGATGCCGGTGTCATGGACCGAAAACTCTAGCCGATAAAGTGGCCCCAGCTCAATTAAATCGGGGTAGCGCTGCATCCACTGCTGTTGTTTTT
>CALIGI010000199.1 GCA_938021205.1 uncultured Pseudanabaenaceae cyanobacterium | reverse complement strand
CTGGTGTCAATGGCGATGTGGCCCCACTCCGAACCATCTCGAACTCGGTTGTGAAACGCATCTGCGGCGAATATAGTGAGCGGGAAGCTGCTTGTGAAACTAGCTCGATGCCAGGGTAACTCTTTTAGATAAAGAAAAAGGTCTCCCCAACTACACGTAGTTGGGGAGACCTTTTTCTTTGCAGGTTTGTCTGCTTGGAAGGCGAATCTTTTCTCTCGAGAAGTTGGTGTTGCTAGAGCTCTATAGTTATTAGAAATTGTAGGACAACCGTATATTTAGGGATTTAGGTGGGCTTTATTTGAGTATGGTGGCCAAAGATCCGTAATTTAAATTCCAGCTAGGCATTTTTCTCTAAGTAGAAAGAAATAGTTCTTTTACTTGGTGAAATAGAAATGAAACGGGCTTCTTCGATTGGTGGTTTCACGTTGTTTGAGTTGATGAGTGTTGTAGCAATCATCGGTGTTTTGATGGCGATCGCGACACCTGGTTGGAATACGTTTCACAACCGTCAAGCTTTGAATGTAGCCCAGCAGGAAGTTTTGAGTGCGATGAGGGAGTCGCAGAAAAAGGCCATTCATCATCGACGTAAATGGCAAGCCAGTTTTCGCGAGAAAGATGATCGCGTTCAGTGGGTTACCCATCCGGTAGGAGATGTCCCTCTAGAGGCGAGTTGGAACAACTTGCCTCGCAAGGTGAAGTTGGATGAGGAGACGACTTTACGTCGAGTAAATGAAGTGCGTCTTGTGCAGTTTAACCATATGGGTAATGTTAATGGTCAGCTTGGGAGGCTAGCGTTGTCGCCTAAGGATGGAGGGTCTATGAAGCGTTGTATTATTGTGTCAACGTTGCTGGGTGCAATGCGTAGTGGAGAAAATCAAGCGCGCAAAGATAATGGTAAGTATTGTTGGTGACTTACTATGCTCCTGATGAAAAAGATGCTGGAGTTAGCCAGGTGAATGAGCTTGGGAGAGTATATCGCTCGTTAATTCAGCACAGTTTGCTGTGGATAAGTGACTTAATAAGCTGGTGAGCCTACCTGGCTTTGTGGCTGAGATGCTTGCCTGAGTATGGTTGATTAGGAGCTGCTGTGGCAGTGAATGATGTGAGGGTTTTGTGACGACTGGACACTACTAAATCTTGCTCCAAGGTTTGTTCTATTGCTGAGGCGGCGTAGCACCATGGCATTCCCATTTTTGATGCTGTATTTGAGCTAGCCGGAGATGAGCTTGAGTCTCTTTTGAGCGTTCCCTTTTCTGAAATAGCGTTGCTGTTATCTTTCGTTTGAAACTGTTTTGGGTGAGGCAAAGAGAGATTCTGGTAAATCAACTCGATCTACTGGGAGTTCATCATGGATGGAAGGCTTAGGCGCTTGGGCATCTAGTTCATCTAGTTTGTTCCAGACTTTTTGTAGAAATGGCTTTAGCCCTGTGTTGGTAACGGCTGAGACAAGGAGGACTTCGCTTTCACAAGCTTCCTGTAATTCTTCAACTAGAATCTCGATGAGGTCCTGATCGAGAGAGTCGATTTTATTGATGGCGACGATTTGGGGGCGGTCGTAGAGATGTCTTCCGTAGGATTTCAGCTCTCTTTGGATGGTGGTGTAATTTTCTACAGGGTTGGGAGCTGTGCCATCTACAAGATGAATGAGGAGACGTGTGCGTTCGACGTGGCGCAAGAAGTCATGGCCTAGACCCACGCCTTCATGGGCACCTTCGATTAATCCTGGAATATCCGCAAAGACGGTTCCATCGCCAGTATCCTTGCGCACAACGCCTAGGTTGGGGACGAGGGTGGTGAAGGGATAGTCAGCAATTTTAGGCTTGGCAGAAGAAAGGACGGAAATTAGGGTTGATTTGCCTGCGTTGGGCATACCGAGAATTCCAACTTCAGCAATGAGTTTGAGCTCGAAGCGCAGGCTAAACTCTTCGCCGCGAAGCCCGGGAAGGCAGGTTTCAGGAGCGCGGTTGCTATTGCTGAGGAAATGCTTGTTTCCTAGGCCACCTTTGCCGCCTTTGGCAACCATAATGGAGTCGCCTTTAATCAGCAGATCTCCGAGGAATGCTCCGGTGACGTCGTTGTAGACGCTGGTCCCACAGGGGACGTAAAGAAAGAGGTCTTCGCCACAGGCGCCAGTCATGCCCTTGGGGCCGCCCCTGTCACCGGTCTCTGCTTTGTAGAGCTGTTTGAATTTGAAGTCGAGCAGGGTTTGTAGCTGAGGATTGGCTACGAGGTGCACTGAACCGCCATTGCCGCCGTTGCCACCAGAAGGCCCGCCTGTGGGGACAAATTTCTCCCGTCGGAAGGTCACGAGACCGTCACCTCCATCTCCGGCTTGCACGTTGATTTTGACCTGGTCAATGAATTGCATGGGCTCTAGAGGATGTTTGGAAAGTTAGCAATGTGGCTATCTGTGGCAACCCGTTCAGGCGGTTGTGGGCAAATAAACCTAGGCAGGATTCTTCAGAAATAGGTTGAGCGCTCTTGGTCTTCCTGCGTTACCCAATGGCGCTTTGCGAACATCCTCTTAGCGGTGCAGTCTATTAATTGTAAGCTGTTCCTTATCCGTAAACGAGCTTGATTCCTGGATAGGCTCTCTGGGCGGGCCGCTTTGTGGCATCGTTGCTGCTCATTCAAACCTACGGTTGGATTTTGGAAGCTGGAGAAGGGGTTGTGGCTAAGGTCGAGTTTGAGAATGTTTACAAGAGCTTTCCGGCTCGCCAGAGTAAGAAGGATAAAGCTGCCCAGGCTCAGCTCGACAATACCAAGCAGTCCAGTCGTGTGAGCGTTTTACGGCGTATTAATCTCTCCATTGAGGATGGGGAGTTTATGGTGCTGGTGGGGCCTTCGGGCTGTGGCAAGAGTACGTTGCTGCGGTTGATTGCGGGTCTGGAGGAATTGACGGGGGGGAATATTCGTGTGGGCGATCGCCTGATCAACCAACTCCCTCCCAAGGCACGGGACATTGCCATGGTGTTCCAGAGCTATGCGCTTTATCCCCATCTGACGGTGTACAACAATTTGGCTTTTGGGCTGCGGCGGATGTCGTCGAAGCAGGAAGTATCGGTAGACCGGGTTGAAACTTCTAGGCTTCCTCAGTGGGCGGATCGGATATTGGCCGCTGCAACGCGATCGCTGCCCAAGCCCCTGCGTCATAAGCCGGAGCAAGAACAGGAGATTGAGGCGCGCATCCAGACGGTGGCTGAGATGCTGCAAATTGACCATTTGCTGAATCGCTTGCCGAAGGAGCTGTCGGGGGGGCAGAAGCAGCGGGTGGCTCTGGGACGGGCGATCGCACGCAATCCCCAGGTGTTTTTGATGGATGAGCCGCTGTCGAATCTGGATGCCAAGCTGCGGGCGGAAACTAGGACGCAGATTGTTAGCCTTCAGCGGCAGTTGGGGACGACGACGATTTATGTCACCCATGATCAGGTGGAGGCGATGACCATGGGCCAGCGCATTGCGGTGATGGCGGAGGGGGAGATTCAGCAGGTGGGAGCTCCGCTGGAGTTGTATAACCGACCAGCGAATCGTTTTGTGGCGGGGTTTATTGGGTCGCCGCCGATGAATTTTATTCCGGTAGTGGTTCAGGCACCAGCTTTAGTGTTGCATGAGCAATTTCGGTTTACGTTGCCGGATGGCTGGGCTGGGGCGGTGGCGAGTCATGACCGAGGTGATCTGTTGTTGGGGATTCGGCCGGAGCATTTGCAGTTGAGTGTGGCGGCAACTAAGAATTTGCCGATGCGGGTGGAGCAGGTGGAGGCGTTGGGGAGTGAGACGTTTGTGGTGGGGAAGTTGTTGGGGACGGAGGTGGTGCTTCAGGCTCGGGTTGAGGCGG
Organism: uncultured Pseudanabaenaceae cyanobacterium; assembly: GCA_938021205.1. Classification (GTDB taxonomy): domain Bacteria; phylum Cyanobacteriota; class Cyanobacteriia; order PCC-9006; family JAAUQQ01; genus JAAUQQ01. The sequence goes on along the minus strand of CALIGI010000199.1, from coordinate 4,565 downwards.
ATAAGCCGGTGGCGGTTGGGGATGAGGTTTGGTTGTCGATGCGGTTGGAGAAGTTGCATTTGTTTGATCCAGCTACTGGATTGGCAATCATGCCGGAGGACTGAGTTTGGAGCTTTAGCTTGGCTGCTCCGAGCCACAAATCCGTGGGGAACTCTCCCCACACCCCAGCCGTAGGGACGGAAGCGTCCCTGTCGGATCACCCTCGCTAAAAAGCTGGGTTGCTTCAGCTTGGATAATTTGGCGTTCAACCAAATGCGCTTCAGTTTTTACTGACGGCTGTTGGGGGGGAGAGATTTGCCCTGTGCCTTCTTTGGGTGGCTCTTGCCACCTGTTGCGTTGAGAGGAGACAGAGAAGAATCAAATAAAAAGCGGCTGTCCTGCATTGCAGAACAGCCGCTTTTTGATTGAACTATCGAAGCTCAAACGCTTTAGCGGATGTACTCTTTGAGTACGCTGTTGCGGTTGGGGTGGCGTAGCTTGCGTAGGGCCTTGGCTTCGATTTGCCTAATGCGCTCGCGGGTTACGTTGAAGATCTGGCCAATTTCTTCCAGGGTCTTCATGCGACCGTCGTCGAGGCCGTAACGCAGGCGAAGTACGTCGCGCTCGCGGGGGCTGAGGGTGCTGAGGACGCTTTCCAGGTCTTCACGCAGCAGGCTCTTGGAAACCTGGTCTTCAGGGGTTTCGCCATCGGACTCGATGAAGTCACCCAGGCGGGAGTCTTCTTCCTTACCAATGGGAGTCTCAAGGGAGATGGGGAGCTGGGCAGACTTGGCGATGAAGCGCAGCTTCTCGATGGTCATTTCCATGCGAGTTGCAATCTCTTCTTCGCTAGGCTTGCGGCCCATCTCTTGGGAGAGCATCTTGGTGGTCTTCTTGATACGAGAGATGGTCTCGTACAGGTGGACCGGAAGGCGAATGGTGCGGGATTGGTCGGCGATCGCACGGGTAATGGCTTGACGAATCCACCAGGTGGCGTAGGTGGAGAACTTGTAGCCTTTCTCGTGGTCAAACTTCTCAGCGGCGCGGATGAGACCCAAGCTACCCTCTTGGATCAAGTCCTGGAAGGACAGACCACGGTTCATGTACTTCTTGGCAATGGAGACAACCAAGCGCAGGTTAGACTGCACCATCTTCTCCTTAGCCTTGCGACCCAGGTAAAGGCGACGCTGGAACGCAGGCAGCGCCATTTCCATCGCCTCTGCCCATTCAGAGTCGTTGGGTTCACGCTCAAGCTGCTCTTCGACGGTCTCACGAACGCGCTCAAGCTCAAGCAGGTCAGCAATCTTACGAGCTAGCTCAATCTCCTCATCGGCACGCAGAAGGCGAATGCGGCCAATCTCTTGGAGATAGAGACGGATAGAATCTTCGGTGTAATGCTTCTTCTTGGCAGCAGTCTTGCGCTTGGCCGACTTATTCTTGGTCGTCTTAGCATCGGCTTCTAGCTTGTTGTCAAAGCCTTCAACAGCGTCTGCATCACTGGCCTTAGCCTTTTTGGATGCGGCGGCTTTTGTTTTAGTCTTAGTCGATTTCCGCTTGGTACCTGTGGCTTTTTTCTTTGCTGTCTTGGTGCCAGCCACCTCAATAATTTCTGGTGCAGAAGTCGCTAATTCTTGAGCCTTCGTCATGCTGCGTTCCTCGTTCTCCTTTGGGTTGGGTAGAAGACTAATTCCATGATTGCTAAGGAATGGGACAATCACGTCAGTCACTGGAGTCTTAATCGCTGGGGACGACCCCCTTACTGTACCAATCCTGGAATAATCCTTTAGATGGATGGCAGTACTACGCCGCGAAAATACTCTTAGTTATCAAGGGATAACCGAACCAGGCTTATGTGAAATCACGTTTGACTTTGCCGTGGTTTTACGATTGTAGCTTTTCTCTCAAAACTTGCACCTTTCGAAGAATATTTCGCAGGAATGCAATGTCTAAGTGAATTTTGCTATGGCGAAATCTCTCGGGAGAGCAATCGTTTCTGGATTAATTGGATGGGTACCAAAAGAGTCGAGAGGGCCAAGCCCTTCTATGACAAAGGGTTTGTACCTCCGTCTCTCTAGGTTAATTCAACTTTCCCGATGATGGGGGGAGATCCGTACAAGTCCGTGAATTTCCTGACGGACATTTTTGGCAAAATCTACGCAAAGTGGTTGTTTCTTGGGACAGTCCATAGGAGATCTGAGTCGATAGCGTTAAAAAGGCGTGAAGATTTCAATGCCCGAAGATGGACAAAGCCGGTGAAGCGTCGGGGGAGATACAGCGCTGGCCTAGGAAAGCATTCCCGGAAAGGTCCGTTAGTTGTTCACTAAACTACAAAAACGAAGCAGGCTTTTTGGAAATTTGAAGAGTCTAATTATTTCTGTTCTGTAAAAGAATGATATTCCCTACGGTATAACGCTTAGGAGGATTGACTGAGGTCTCGTCTAGATGTCGGTTTGAGCTCATCCCCGCTTCACTTCTGGTTCGACGGATTTGGTCAATCAGTAGCGAAAAGGGAGGAAATCCAGATTTGCCAGGTTGGCGATCGCAGTAATAAATCTGCTAAGGCTTGGTAGCCTGCCGCTCCGGGATGGGCTCCATCATGGGCGATCGCTTCTTCCATCCAGGTAGATGTACTCAGCAGCCTTTGCAATGTGTGTACGAAGGGAATCGCGAGTTCCTCGCAAACATTCGACAGGTCATTACAGAGCAAGCTCAGGCGTTGATTGGCCTCAGTGTCATCGGCAATGGGAGGGGAGCCGACCATAAGCACTGGGCCGAGGGCTTGAGCGGTGGTTAAAAGATGGCGAGCATGGTCCAAACTCTCAGCATGGGACAGCCGACGTGCCTGATTGCTGAAGGTGACGTCATTGGCACCAAAGGAAAAGACGAAGCAAGACTTAGAGCCTGGTGCTAAGCGAGCTTCTACTTCTGTTCGCCAGCGCTGGAGAATTTGAGCCGTGGTATTGCCACGAATTCCTAGGTTGTAGAAGGTGATGGGTCGGCCCGATGCTTGAACAGCAGCACAAACTCGACCCACCCAGCCCAACGCTTCTGGGTCACCGGTTCCATTTACAAACGAGTCACCGATAAAAAAGAGGCGAGTCTCCATCGCTGAGTAATGTTTGGGGAGTTAGGTCTGAACGACAGCGGGCTTTTCGCGAGGATAGCGTTCCATCAGCATGCGGACCTGCTCGGCATGGTAGGAGCTGCGGGTGAGAGGGGAGGAGACGACTTGAAGGAAGCCGATGGACTCGCCATATTCGCGCCAAGCGTCAAATTGCTCTGGGGTGACGAAGTCTTTGACGCCCAAATGTTTTTGGGTGGGCTGGAGGTATTGCCCGATGGTGAGAATATCGCAGTTGACTTCCCGTAGGTCTCGCATGACCTGGCGCATTTCCTCATCAGTCTCGCCCAGGCCCGCCATGATGCCGGTCTTGGTGTAAATCCAAGGGGCGATTTCTTCGGAGCGGCGAATGAGTTTTAGGGTGCGGCTGTATTCCCCTTGGGGCCGAGTTTTCTTGTAGAGGCGAGGCACCGTTTCGGTGTTGTGGTTCATCACGTCGGGGTGGGAAGCCAGGATGGTTTCCAGGGCAGCCCAGTTGCCACAGAGATCTGGGATGAGCACTTCGATGGTGGTGCCGGGGGAAAGCTCGCGAACGCCTTCGATGCATTTGACGAACTGGCTGGCACCACCGTCGGATAGGTCATCGCGGTTTACGGAGGTTATGACCACATGGTTGAGCTTCATGCGGCTCACGGCTTCGGCTAGGCGCTGAGGCTCGGTGGGGTCGAGGGCGACAGGCTTTTTCTCAAAGTCGATGTCGCAGTAGGGGCAGGCGCGGGTGCAGGCCGGACCCATGATCAAGAATGTGGCGGTGCCGTTGTTGAAGCATTCGCCAATATTGGGACAGGAGGCTTCTTCGCAGACGGTGTTGAGATTGAGATCTCGCAAAACGTCTTTGACCTTGCCAACGCGCTCCCACTGGGGCGCTTTTACCCGTAACCAATCTGGCTTAACCGTCACTCTGGACTCCGATCGCGATTCGCTATTGCTATGACCTTGATTTTGCCACGTTAACAACCGCCCTGCAGAAGCTTACCCATGGGCTTCACTAGGGATTTAGGTGAAAGTTTGTGAGAAAGTGGAATGATTTTTGATGGTTGTGAATTCAACTAATTTAAGTCATCTCTCTAAAATGTGGACTTTCTGCGTTTCACTTCGGTTTGCGTGATTGCATGGTTTGGATACTTCGCCAGCCAATAAAAGTAGAGTCTCGATGAGGCAGAGATGAAAGTTCTTAGAAAACAAAAACCGCCTGAATCGCTTCAGGCGGCCGATGAACTGTTATGCGCCTAGCCCAGGGTCCAATGAACAATGAGGAGTAATTAACAGCAAGTTGGTTTTGGTCTAGGTCGGTTCGTTTGGAGGAGAGTCCGTTTGATTTCCTTTATAGAGCAATGATTAACGAATCAACTAAGCGTTGACTTTCTCTTTCTCAGCTTCAGCCATGACAGGAGACTTGCGCTGGCCCATGCCAATCGCGTTGTCGATCCAGCCAGTCACCAGTGCATCGGTGGAGAAGAGGCCG
>CALIGI010000198.1 GCA_938021205.1 uncultured Pseudanabaenaceae cyanobacterium | reverse complement strand
GACGTGGTTCGCCAAGTCACCGAGCTAGGTGTTGGGAGCATTACGCCTGTATTGAGCGATCGCACCATCCTCAAACCCAGCCCCAAAAAACTCGAACGCTGGCAGCGCATCGCCCAAGAAGCCACCGAGCAATGCGAACGTCCTACTGTTCCCAACATTCAAGCTCCTAGCCGTTGGCAAACAGCTCTCGCCCAAGCTGAAGCGGATTACAAATTTATCGCTGCTGCCCGCGCCGATGCCCAGCATCTGCTCACCGCTCTACCCGAAGCATTGGAGAGTCGCGAGATTCCGACAATCGCGATCGCCATTGGTCCCGAAGGGGGCTGGAGCGATAGGGAAATTGAGCAAGCGATCGCCGCAAATTACAAACCCATCACCCTTGGCTCCACCATTCTTCGAGCTGTGACTGCTAGCCCTGCAGCGGTCACAATAATCATGGGCCGTTATAGTGCATCTAGCCCGAACGCCTGAGCCAGACGATTCGTTTCCCAAACCCCATGACTGGACCCAACCTAGAGCCTGTAATTGAAGCCTTGGAGCGTAAGGACTACCGCACCGCCACAGCACTCCTCAAACCGCTCTACAAAAGTCATCCCCAGGATCCCTGGGTTCAGCTCTACATTGGCCGCGTTCAGGAAGTCTCTAAACGACCCGACAAAGCAGAGCAGACCTACCGAAAACTGCTCAAAACCACAACAAACGGCAAAATCATCAGCCAGGCCCGCCAAGGTATCCAGCGCATTGAGGCCAAGGAAAAAGAACAGCGCCGAGCCGCGATCGCCCAAGCTACCGCCACCGAAGACAACAGCGCCCTGGGCTGTCTCATCTTAGAACCCATAACGGATAGCACTGCCAAAAAGCAGGTCATCCCAGCCTTCGCGCGCCTTATGGAGCTAGAGCCCTACTCCGCCCGCATGCTCTTGCCCAGCCGGAATTGGCGCTTCTATCGGACTGGCCTCGTTGGCTTACTGAGCGTCTATGTAAAGGAATTAGCCGAAATCGGCGTCCCTGCCTTTTGCGCCTCCCTCGAAGAACTCGCCATCTACGAAGTCATCTATGCAACTCGTCTAGATATCCAAGGAGACCAAATCACGGCCCAGCCCCCCGCTAAAGATGCCAAAGTCCAAAATGCGACTCGTGACCCTTTTCACTTTCAGCGTCGTGCCATAGGCCAATGTGTCGAAGGAGCCGTACCCATTTTTGAGTTGGTGGTAGATACGGGCCTCAAACAAGGACGATTTGGCCCCAAGAAAACCACGATCCGCAAGGAAGCCGTGAAGGATTACGCCAAGGTTTTGGACCTGCACCTGCCGAGGGAAAAGAAGATTGTGCGATTGTGCGATCGCGACTACAGCTACCCCAGCAGCGAAAGCAGCGCCGTTGACCAACGCTACGCTCCCATCGCCCAGCGCTGGCATCGTCTCCTCACCCAGCAATGGAAACCCTTACTCTCCCAGACCTGGCATGGGCCCAAGGAATTCACAGCCTTCGGCGATACCGTCATTGAGCAAATCCCCTTCCTCAAACGCATCGACCCCCACCTTCGTGTAACGGGTACTGCCACCATGACCAATCGAGCAGATGAAGAGCTATGGGATCCAGCCTTCCACCTCTACAGTTGCCTACAGCTGTGGAAATTTCTTCAATAGCTGCCTGCTAAAGCATCTGACGACTTGACCGCAAAATCCTGAAGAAACCTGAATTCGAGAGAGCTAAGCTACCCTCACCCCTAGCCCCTCTCACTAGGGAGAGGGGCTAGGGGTGAGGCTCTGAAAAGCCTGTTTTGCGTTTGGTTCCCCTTCTCCCTTAGCGTAAGGGAGAAGGGGATGAGGTCGTTTTGTCGGCTGTCGAACTTAGGTTGAAGAAACAGCAATTATTTGTCTATCCAGACAACAAAAGGCAGGGCGTCTATACGCCCTGCCTTTTGTTGTTGTCAAATTACTGCGTTGTCTAACGGTTAGACGCCATTTCCTTCGCCATTTCCTGGAAGCCAGCCAAGCTAGGGCCAGGAGACCGCTTAGACATGGTGTTAGAAGGAACCATCATGACGTCGGAGAAGGTCATCGTTGCAATGGCCTCCTTCTCAGCTGCAGCAGCAGAGTCAGCCTCGGCCACCTTAGTCGCAGCAGCAGCTTCAGTCGCAGCAACTTTAGCCGCAGCCTTCTCAGACTTGATCGCAGCCTTAGCCGCTTTGGCAGAAGCAGCAGCATCATTATCTGCAGAAGCAGCCGGAGCCTTAGCAGCAACCTTTTCGACAGGAGCAACAGCAGCAGGAGCTGCTTGGGCAGTAGGAGCCTTCGCAGCTGGAGCAGCAGCGACTTTAGCAGGAGTTGCTGCTCCACCCTGACCTTCGCTGAGGTCGAGGAAGTAGCCATTGTCACTCTTTCCGCCAATACCGACCAAACCACCGATCGCAGCCAACAGGCCCAAGACCGCGCCAATAATATTTTTGATTATGCCCATGATGCCAATCAGCTCCGGCGAATGATTCTCAAGGTTTCTTAAAATCGGAAGTGCAATGTTGCCTCGATTGGCTTCCATGCCCCTCAACTAGGCCTAGCGAAAACGCTAGTACCCTCAAATTAACCTTTTGTATTATCAAGTTTTTTGTTCTGTCACCTCAAGAAATGAGTGGCAGTCGTTACAAATGTTAATCGAATTCTGCGCCTAGCCCAGGCTTCTACATCTAGGACTTCATCCCATGCTTAGAGTCTCCGACAAGACCAAATTCACTGGCTCCCAAGATTGAATCGCTGTGGAGATAGAACTTAAACTCCAGCAGATTACCGAAGGGATCCTGTAGGAAGAAGGTGCGATGCTCCAACAACTCACCTGGAAAGCGGTGCTTGGGCTGCTGGTAGAAGGGGAGGTTGTGGGATGAGGCGCGATCGCGCAAAGCCTCCCATTCCCCTTCAGCCTCAAAGACCAAGCCAAAATGGCGCGGATAAATCCCCTGCTGAGACTCCCCATCCGCTGAACTGACATGGCCCACCAACTGATGACCCTGCAAACCTAAAATTACCGACTGCTTTGACTCTCGGCCTAAGGTACAACCTAGACCGTCCACGTAATATTGCTTTGCGATCGCGACATCCCCAATGGGAAATGCCAAATGGAAGATGGGCGTCATCTTAATCTCCTAAAATAGTTCGGGGCGCACCTGCCAATTAAGCCAGATACGCCCCTTCTTGACCAAGACTCTGAATCATTCAGAGTGACAACTATTCCCCAGTAATGGAAAGCCCCTCAACCCAAATATGGGGAGCAACACCACTAGGCGTCTGTTTCTCCTCCACATCCACCTGGGCAATGTTCTTCAACAGCTCGCGGATATCCCCCGCAACCGTTGCCGACTCCACGCTCACCTTCTGGCCTTTATTCACCACCCAGCCATCAAAGGGCAAGGAGAAAGAGCCTTGCATCGCCTGAACCCCGGCATGCAGCGCGGACAGCTCATCGATGTAAACCACATTTTCAGCAGTCTCTAGGCTAAAGTCACCGCCCTCGCCACCAGCAATGTGGAAGAAATTAGGACTCACTGTCACCTTGGCTCCCAGGTTGGCATGGCCTGTGGGCTTCGCATTCAGCCGCTTCGCAGTGCCAGCACTATGTAAAAAGCCCGTTAGCACGCCCTTCTCAATCAAAGCCACGCGGCGGGTCGGCGTTCCCTCACCATCAAAGGTGCTGGCACCGATATTCGCCTCATGGAGCTCATCGTCATAGACCGAGAGCTTAGGACTAGCCAGCTCTTTACCCAACGAATCTTTGTCCGACAGGCTCATATTGTCCAAAATATTCTGGGCATTGAACATATTGGAGAAGGCTCCAATTAACGACAAAATCGCCTCCGGCGCAAACACCACGGTGTACTTGCCCGTCTCAATTTTGTCGTACCCCAGGTGGCTGATGGTCTTCTCTGCGGTTTCAGCGATGCAACCTTTAAGGTCCAACTCCTCCACGCCATAGCCCACACGGTAAGCGCCCGCACTACGAGGGCGGCGGCCTTCTTCCTGGGCCTTGGTATAGAGGTAGGTCACCGCAGAGGTTCCGCCATCCACACGGCGAGCGCCATCGCTGTTGACGTAAAAGCCTTCGCTCTCGGTTTGGGAAATGCCGTTGTAAGGCAGGCTGTCGATGGCATCATGGGCACCCAGCAACTCTGTCTCAGCCTCAGCCAGCTTTTCAATCAGCGCATTCACGGGCAGCGGTGCCACCTT
>CALIGI010000197.1 GCA_938021205.1 uncultured Pseudanabaenaceae cyanobacterium | reverse complement strand
CTCTTATTGTCAGGAAATCCTGATAACTGAGCAGCTTAGTTCTTTGACGAGAACTTTGGCTTTAAGCTTTCAATCTATTGCTCTGTCTAGGTTCTGGCGTCTGCCCGGAACCGAAGTCCCGTTTGGCGCTTTACTAAAGTAACAGGGAACGGCAAATTGATGCAAGCTTTTTTCCAAGTTTCTTTTGGAGTACAGCACAGCAAGGCTTTGCGAGCTTTATTGGCAAATTGATAGCACTGAGTACAAGCTTGTATGGAGAAAGAAGGCGTCCTCTGGAGAGTTTTAAACTTCAATATCTAGAGCCGGGCTCCCCAAAAGTAGTATCTGGAGAAGAATGAGCAGCAGGAAAAGCGCTTTGTACAGCGAATGTCATGAAATTAGGTGTCTTGAGGAGCGATCTGGTTGCAAGTACGCTCCTCAAGACAAGAGTGACTCCATGGAAGCGCTCCTCAGGCTTAGCCGCGTCTTCAAAGCCAGTGCATTTTCTACCCTGGGCCTCGCGAGTTGGATGAGCCAGGGCTGTAAGAGCCGTTCCCAATCTTCAAATGCAACAACTCAAGCCTTCTAGGTCCCCGCCGAGACCAAATCCAACGAAGCAAAAGCAAGCGCCACCATTCCCTACGCTAGTGGCGACACAGCAGCTATGGCGGTTGACTACCCCATCCCCGTTAGCGACAGTCACTCCAACTGTGTCCTAACCTGCGCCCAATCCCAAGGTCCCTGCTACGTCTCGACCATGCCTAACCGCCAAGACATCAGCGAAGGCGAAACCGGTATCCCCATGCGCCTCGCATTCCAACTCGTCCAAGCCAAAACCTGCCAACCCATCGCCAATACTCAAATCGAGCTTTGGCAACCCCCCCAAGGTCTCTACTCCAGCAAAACCTCAGCAGCAATGTGCAATGGCAGAGGTCCAAGTCAAGCCCAAGCTAGTTTGGCTGCCACCTTCCTTCCTACTCGGCAGTCAAACTAGCAACAGCCAAGGTCGCCTCACCTTCCGCAGCATTTACCCTGGCTGGTACTCCGATCGCACTCCCCACCTCCACCTCAAAGTCACCTTAGACGATCAAACATTCGTCATCACCTAGCTCTACTTTGATAACAGCCTCAGCAAGGTAATCTACCAAAATCATGTGGACGATCGCGATCGCAGCCCCACCGACATTGATAACAGCAGCAACGAAATCTTCAACCGTGGCAATTCAACGATGTTGCGGCTGAAGCACAAAGTTATGGAAGACGTGACTTTACTTGCTTACACAATACTGGGACTGCGTAGCTCGATAGACGAGCCGCTGTGTGGCGATCGCTCAAGACCGCGAAAGTAATCCCGGAGCTGGCCCAAAGGGACACTGGTCTAATCACTGGTTTCGGCTCCGCCCACTCCGGCAGGCTCAGCGACCAACGGCAGAGACAAGCCGGTCCAGCCCGGACAAGGCAATGCCTTGTCCCTACTAGAACTTGTTTCTGACCTCCATTCCTACGACGATTTCAAGACCTCCACGACTTCAACTGTTTTAGTTGCCTCACCGTCTGTTGTCTCGCCCTCGCCTTCACCCTCAACCTCCGGTAACGCTCCTTGCATCTTCCCTAACCACTCAATCAAACTATCCAACTGCTGTTCCATACCCATCACCGCCAGACCTCGAACAATCACCTTCCCGTTGTTGTAGACGAAACGAGAATGCAAATGCTTCGGCAAGTTCTCCTTCAACAATTTCCAACCGGGCTCCTCCATGGGCGTCTCCAACGCCACATGCTGCTTACCCTCCGGCGCAACCCGCGAAAAGCCGACCTTCTTGGCGACCTGCTTTAGTTCCATGACTCGCAGTAGCTGTTGAGCTGCCTTAGGAATAGGACCATAGCGATCGCTCCATTCCGCTGCAATCATCAATAGTCCTCGCTTATCACTCGCAGCGGCCACCCCACGATAAGCCGACATTTTCTCATCCAGGTCCGGAATATACTCTGCCGGAATAAACGACGTAATCTTCAGATCAATCTGAGTATCATCCACCTTGGGAATCTCCTGACCCCGAATCTCTTGTAGCGCCTCTTGCAGCATCTCCATATAGAGATCAAAGCCGATCGCCTCCATCTGGCCCGACTGCTCCACGCCGAGCAAATTACCGACTCCGCGAATCTCCATATCCCGCATCGCTAACTGATAGCCCGATCCCAACTGGGTAAACTCCTGAATCGCCCGCAGCCTCCGCCGTGCCTTCTCCGACAACCCCGACTGGCTGGGATAAAACAACCAGGCATGGGCCTGAATCCCTGCGCGACCGACTCGGCCCCGTAGCTGGTACAACTGCGATAGGCCAAACTTCTGGGCATCGCGAATCAAGATCGTATTCACCCGAGGAATATCCAACCCTGACTCCACAATCGTCGTGCAGACCAACATGTCTGCCTCGCCTGTACTGAAGGCCAGCATCGTCGCCTCCAGCTCCCCCTCCTGCATTTGTCCGTGGGCCACCGCAATACGAATGCTAGGAATCATCTCCCGCACCTGGGCCGCAATTTCCTCAATGCCCTCGACCCTCGGCACCACATAGAAAATCTGTCCGCCTCGATCCAGCTCCTGGGAAATGGCAGATCGCATCACCTCTAAGTCAAACGGCGACAAATGGGTCTTGATCGGACGGCGCGATGGCGGCGGCGTCGTAATCAGACTCATCTCCCGCACCCCAGACAGTGCCATATACAACGTCCGGGGAATCGGCGTTGCACTCAGGGTCAGCACATCCACTTCAGTCTTTAAGGCCTTGATTTTCTCCTTCTGGTTCACGCCAAAGCGCTGCTCCTCATCCACCACCAGCATGCCCAGGTCTTTAAACTCCACAGCCTTGCCAAGCAGCTGATGGGTTCCTACAACAAGATCCAGCTCACCGCTCTTCAGGCGATTGATGATGTCTTTGCGCTCGCTGGCAGTGCGGAAGCGATTGAGCAAACCAACCTGAATGGGGTACGGCGCGAAGCGCTCCTTGATGGTGTGATAATGCTGCTGGGTAAGAATGGTTGTGGGAGCAAGTAATGCGACCTGTTTACCTGCCGTTACCGCCTTAAAGGCCGAGCGGATCGCGACTTCCGTCTTACCAAAACCCACATCGCCACAGACCAGACGATCCATGGGGCGTGGGCTCTCCATATCCTGCTTGACATCGCGAGTGGCCTTGAGCTGATCCGGTGTGGGCTGGTAGGGGAAGGAGTCTTCTAGCTCCTGCTGCCAAGGGTTGTCACGGGGGTAGGTGAAGCCTGAATCCTTGGCCCGCTGGGCATAGAGTTTGAGCAAGTCCACCGCCACTTTTTTAATGGCTTTGCGGACTTTGTTTTTGGTCTTCTCCCAGGCCTTACCCGTCATTTTGTTGAGCTTCGGTGCTTCTCCCTTGGTCCCTCGGAAACGGGACAGGGCACCCACTTGGTCTGCCGCCACCCGCAGCACGCCATCCTCATACTTGATGACCAGGTATTCCCGCGTCTCATTGGCAACGCGCAGGGTCTCTAGCTTGATGAAGCGGCCAATGCCATGCTTGCGGTGGACGACGTAGTCACCGGGATTGAGCTTATTAGGATCAACTTTCTTGGAGCTGGCCCGACGGCGCTTGCGCACGTAGCTGGGGGTGGCGAGGCTGTGCTGACCGAAGAACTCGCGATCGGTAACAACAACGGTACGAAACGTGGGTAGGACAAAGCCCTGAAGTTCCGCTTGGCCCGCATATTTCAAACCCACCGACACCTTGGCACGGCAAAGCTTCTCGATCGCCGGATAGTCCCTGGGATTAGGAATAAACTGAGCCGGGCTGTCATGCTCTTGCAACAGCGCGACGGATCGCGTGGGTTGTGCAGACAAGAGCCAAACTGTGAAGCCCCGCTCCCGTTCCGCTTTAATGGTGTCAGCTAGGCGACCAAACTGATGGGGAACCGCTGCCACTGGGCTACCCGCCAGGTTGAACATTTTCAGTCCATCCCGCTCAATCTCTTCGTAAAGCTGGCCCAAATGGAGCTGCTTGAAGTCTGAGGCCAAGGCCAAGGACTGAGCAAAATCGTGGTGGATTTTGGGCAGAAGTGGCTTGGACTCTTGCCAGCCATCGTTGACATGCTCCACCCAGCGATCGCAGTGGGCCTGACATTGCTCCGGCTCATCCACAACAACCAGCGTTTCCTTAGGCAAATAGTCCAGAATCGTCGCAGGCTCATAGGCCAGGCCCATCAGCCGACGCATCCCCTCAATTTCCTGCCCTTCAATAAACTTCTCCGCATCCTCATCGGAGAGATAGTCCGAAGGCTCAAAGTCCCCCTTCTCTTCCAGCTTGGCTCGAATAATGGGCCGATAGCTAGTGGGTGTGAGAACCAAGCCCTCGATGGTATCCAGCGATCGCTGGGTCGCCGGGTCCAATTCCCGAATCCGCTCTAGATCATCGCCAAACAAGTCCAGCCGCACCGGCAACTCCGAAGCCACCGGGAAAATATCAATAATGTCCCCGCGTCGACTCCAATGTCCCTCCGTC
>CALIGI010000196.1 GCA_938021205.1 uncultured Pseudanabaenaceae cyanobacterium | reverse complement strand
TGGGTTGGGAACCCGATGGTGCCGATGCGGATGCCTTGGAGGTGGATTCCCATTACGGGCAAGGCTTGTTTTGGGTGGTGGAACAGAATGGTGAAGTTGTGGCAACTGCTGCCTTTCACCCCATTGACCGTGGTCGCAATGCCGTAGAGCTGCGCAAGATGTATCTCAAGCCTTCCGCCCGGCGACAGGGGTTGGGTCGTTACCTGCTTGAACAGTTGGAAGGGGAAATTGCGGCGCGGGGTTTCGAGCAAATTTGGCTTGAAACAGCTACGGCCCTTACGGGGGCAAGTGAATTTTATGAATCCATGGGCTATCGCTTGCCCATGGCGAGTGATCTTGAAGGGAATAGCGCAGCACCTCTGGCCAGCAAAGGCTGTAATAGTTGTGACCCAAATTCGCTAATTGAAACAGAGCGTTGCGATCGCATCTACATCAAGCAGCTCGCCTGACACAATGTAGAGAGTTCGCCCCCAGCAGGATTAAAGCACTATCGAGACCATCTACGGAAATCTCAAGGGCCTGAAGCCCAATCAGCTCAAGCAGCTACGCAGGCTGTATCAGGAGCGCTTGCCCGGCGATCGCGTAACAACACCAGAATTTGCCCAGCGCCTTGCCGCGGTTAGTACTGAGCTGAAGCAACCCGTGTCCGCTTACTTTAATCGTCGCGGCCATGTGATCCGCGTGGGTGTGGGCAGCGTGCGGCAAACCCAGATTCCCATCTTAGAGCTGCCCCGCTATGGCGCGGAGCGTTTGTCGGGCATTCGCTGCATTACAACGGAGTTGAAGGGAGGACCGCCCAAAGAATCTCAGCTGACGGCCATGGCACTCCAGCGCCTCGATGCCCTGGTGACGCTGGAATTGACGGGAGAAGGCTTTACCAAGCGCGGTGGTGGCTCAACAGGATATGTCAAAACCTCCTATCTGGCCCATTTGATTCCTCACCCCGAGGCACTGTGGGATGTTTCGCCTGCGATCGCCATTAATGATTTGGGCGAACAGGATTTTCTAGATCTAGTAGAAGGTCTAGAAGCTGAGTTCCGTCGTCAAAGCGATAGCCAGGCTGTGGAGCCGGGTCACGATCGCGTACTCATTGTCGGTCTCTTTACCGAGAAGTTCACGGCCCAGGAATATGGGGACCAGTTGGCAGAAATCCAGCGGCTGGTGGAATCTGCCGGGGGTGACGTGCTCAAAATTATTCAGCAGAAGCGATCGCGTCCCCATCCCCAAACCGTCATTGGTGAAGGCAAGATTGAGGAAATCGCCCTGGCTGCCCAAAGCGTGGGTGCTAGCGTTGTGGTCTTTAATCGCGATCTCTTGCCTGTACAGGTCCGTAACCTAGAGCGGGAAATTGGGGTCCGAGTCGTAGATCGCACGGAAGTCATCCTCGATATATTTGCCCAACGTGCGCGCACCGGAGCCGGAAAACTCCAGGTAGAGCTGGCTCAATTGGAATATCAGTTACCCCGTTTGACGGGACGCGGCCAAGCCATGTCCCGCCAAGGCGGCGGCATTGGTACAAGAGGCCCCGGTGAAACCAAGCTGGAAACCGAACGTCGCGCCATTTCGAAGCGGATGTCCCGTTTGCAAAAAGAAGTCAACCAGCTCCAAGCCCACCGGTCTCGCCTGCGGGAGCGACGTCAGCGTAAGGATATTCCCACCGTGGCTCTTGTCGGCTACACCAACGCTGGGAAATCGACCTTACTCAACGTTTTGACCGATGCTGAAGTTTACGCTGCCGACCAATTATTCGCGACTCTGGACCCCACCACCCGAAAACTACATTTACAGGACAAAGATACGCAGGAAAGCCAGCAGATCCTGCTGACAGATACCGTGGGATTTATCCATGAGTTACCCCCCTCCCTGGTCGATGCCTTCCGGGCAACCCTGGAGGAAGTCACAGAAGCCGATGCCTTGCTCCATTTAGTGGATGTTTCTCACCCCGCTTGGCTGCGTCAGGTGCGATCGGTCATGGGCATTCTGGCAGAGATGCCTGTCACGCCTGGCCCCATTGTCCTAGCGCTCAACAAAATTGACAGTGTTAGCAACGATCGCCTCCAGGAAGCCCAAGAGGAATTCCCCCAGGCCATCTTCATCTCAGCCCAGGATGGCCTTGGCTTAGACACTTTAAAACAGCGGTTAATTCACTTAATTGAATATGCTGGCGAGTCATCCTAATTCGCGCTGCTAGCGTTCTAAAATCCCCCTGTGGGCATCGCTCTGCTAAGACAGCGGAGTTTCCTGAAGCTATTGGGCTGGGCTAGGCTAGATTGTGATCCTGATTCCAGAAATTCGCTGATGAAGCGGCTTCGACTGATTACAATAGGGGGATACAGCGCGTAATAATTTCCATCTCACCATTTAATCAGGAGCAGCAATGGCCGCAAAGCAAGTTGAAATCTACACCTGGCGCACTTGTCCTTTCTGCATTCGGGCCAAGGCACTTTTGGATAACAAAGGCGTAGAGTACACCGAGTATGCCATTGACGGCGATGAGGCTGCTCGCAGCACCATGGCAGAAAAAACGGGGGGTAAACGCAGTGTCCCTCAAATTTTCATTGAAGGTGATCATATCGGTGGCTGTGATGACCTCCATGCTCTAGACCGAAAAGGAGAACTCGATCCTCTGTTAGCCTAATGACTGCCCAAGGCAAAGACCTTTGCCTTGAATAAAGCACAAATGTAAAAGCGGGGTCGAGCCATGGTTCGACCCCGCTTTGATCTGTCATGCTGTATGGGCTTGGATCGTTCCAACATTTTGAATCATCCAAGCCCATACATGAGCCAAGCCTAAAGCTGCTAGGCTCCATCGTTTTATCTCCTGCCTACCGTGAAACTTGCCTTCATCATTGACCCCATTCATCTTCTTGATCCTGGCCATGACAGCAGTGTTGCCATGATGGAAGCTGCCCAAGCTTTGGGCCATGAGGTTTGGATTACCGAAGCCCGCTGGCTCAGTGTCATTGGTGGAGCAGCCCATGCTCCTATGCAGCAGATACAGCTCAAGCCAGTGGCGCTAATCGATGGGCATTGGCAGGCAGAGGAGGATTGGTATGAGCTGAGTGAGCTCAAGCTTTTGCCTTTCAGTGAGGTGCAGGCCGTTTTCATGCGTAAGGATCCCCCGGCGAATGATGCCTATCTCTACGCGACCTATATTCTCGATTATGTGGATCCTGCCAAGACATTAGTCCTCAATGCTCCAGATGGACTACGCAAGGCAAATGAAAAAATGTATGCGCTACAGTTCCAAGCCGCGATGCCCCAAACGATTGTCAGTGGGCGTAAAAGTGACATTCTTCAGTTTGTAGGTCAACAGGGGCAGGCGGTGATGAAGCCTCTGGATGGCAAGGGTGGGGAAGGGATTCTGTTTTTAGAGAAGGGCGATCGCAATCTCAATTCCATGATTGAGTTGAGTACCCAACGGGGGACCCTACCCGTGATGCTCCAGGCCTATCTTCCTGCGGCTAGCGACGGAGATAAGCGCATTATTATGCTCAACGGCACCCCCATCGGGGCCGTCAATCGAGTGCCTTCCGGCGACGAGTTTCGCGGCAACATGGCAGTGGGAGGGCGTGCTGATGCAACAGCCATTACGGATCGCGATCGCGAAATCTGCGAATTAGTCGCCCCAGCCCTACGCCGCGACGGCCTCTACTTTGTCGGATTGGATGTCATTGGGGGGTATCTCACAGAGGTAAACGTCACCAGCCCCACAGGAATTCGTGAAATTGACCGCCTCAACAACGTGCGTTTAGGCGAGCAGGTCATGACGTGGCTGACTGAAAATTACAGTCAGCTCGTTCACCATTAAAGTAATACCACCTCAAATCGTCAGGGCTTTCGTCTGTTACGCACCCCCAGCCTGATCATTATTGCAACTTCGGCGATGCAAGTTGCAGATGTATTCAAAACTGTCACCCGAGTGTTAAACATACTCGGGCGTATAGGAATAGGCCTGCTTGACCAAACGTTCCTCATCGGTAGAGAGCTTTGCAGTATCAGGGGTGTGGGCCAGAATATTGGCAACTTGTACCGCCAACGTTTTGGGGCAACCACGACTCATGAGCGTGCGTGCATAGGACGCTTCAGCAGTAGGGTTGATGTCAATGGCCATGGGGCCCATGCCTCCGGCATAAATCTATAACGTAGTTAAATATACTCCATACACGTACACCCACTACGATTAGCTTAAGGGTTTCTACAGATCTAAAAATGATGTATATGTGACCTATCTAGTGTAGAGGGTTGAGCCCTCTACACTAGCCTTGGTGCTTGTTTTTGAGGGCTGGAACGAGAATGAAACAACGTTCAGCGCTAAGAAAGTACATTCTTATTCTAATTTTTATAGACTTCTAGAACTCTGTCAGGACAGTATTTTACGTTTTGAAAGAATATAAACATATCATTCCTGAGCTCTATGCTGTATTGAGATCGCCCCTCTTCTCCTCAAGCTGGGCATCCTAAATGGACAAAGCGGTGACTGAATGCCTGCTCGGATTCGCTTTCTAACGATTGAAGAACGTAAATTCCGACGAGCCCAAAGCCGATTAAAAACGTCTTTAGGTTGCCTCTACAACGAGGCCATTCATTCCCCCTGCTGGCCCCCTGTATGTCACCGCTTTGCTGCTGCAAACCTTGGTCAAGGCACCTTGAGATCCATGGCTTGGCTCACTTCTGCCAAGGCTCTCTCTTGGGCTATCTGTGATTGTGCTCTCCATGAGTGGTTCTGCTGACACAGGATCAGCCTTTTGGCTGAGGCCAATCATTCTTATCTATAGAACGCACTAGTTCCTAAGGAACAGCACAACATCATGGGGTCAATTCAGCCCATTCAAGAGCGCATCGTTACGTTTCTCCAGCAATACGCTACGGGAACGCGAATTTTCACCCGTGTTGTCATGCGCAATAGCCAACCGGTTACCTCGGGGCCCAATCTCCAGGGAGCCAATCTGAGCGGAACCCAGCTAGAGGAAGTGGTT
Organism: uncultured Pseudanabaenaceae cyanobacterium; assembly: GCA_938021205.1. GTDB lineage: Bacteria > Cyanobacteriota > Cyanobacteriia > PCC-9006 > JAAUQQ01 > JAAUQQ01. Next base: position 27,630 of record CALIGI010000196.1, on the reverse strand, counting down.
CTCAATGGCGCGAATCTCCATCAAACCAACTTTAGCTGGGCCAATTTACGCCGGGCAGACCTCAGTCAAACCAACCTGGCCGCCGGGAATTTTTGGCATGCCAACTTGAACCAAGCCCTGCTTCAAGGTGCCAAGCTTAACGGGGCCTTTCTCGTGGGGGCAGACCTGACCGAAGCAGAACTAGCTGGCGCAGACCTGAGTGGGGCTAACCTCAAGGATGCTGTCTTAAATGGCACGAACTTGGCAGGGGCTATTCTCAATCGCACGGTGATGCCCGACGGCACAGTTCATACCTAACGAGCTGAATCAAGCGCTAGTTCTCGACGAGGCCTTCGAGCACCGCTGCAACCACTCGATGGTCCTTGTCATCGTGGAGCTGAGTCAAGGCTTCCCGCGCCTGGTGTAAGTCGTATTGGCGCAGGGAACGGGCAGCGGCAGCGCGGACCATGGCTTCCTCGGCTCGGGCAAATTGGAGTAAGTGGTCCAGGGCAGCAGTTTGGTACTCAGTTCCTGCAAAACGAGACAGCATCAAGGCTGTGGCTTCCCGAACGGTGAGGTCGCTGTCGCGCCTCGCTGCGACGCAGAGGCGATAGAGCGTGGCTGGGGCATCCATCTCACCTAAGGCTGCCAAGATGCTGCGGCGGACGAGCCAATGTTGATCCTGCTCAAACAGTTCTACGAGGCGAGGCAGGGCGCGATCGCCATACAGGGCTAGAGCACTAGCTGCCTCGGAACGCACATTCGCATCTGTATCATCTAGTAATAACAGCAGGCCTTCAAAGGCCTGGGGCGTCCGCTTGCGGCCTAGCCCCATGGCAATAAAAGAACGCACTAGAAACTCCGGGTCCCCTAGCTTATCGCATAGAAGGGGCACCGCTGTTTCAGCGTCATAGTTGCGCAGCGCCGTAATCGCCCGCATGCGTTCCTGGGAGTCGTCACTGTCGAGACTCAGCCTGATCTGGGACAGGTCCATAGGTTGAGAAGTCATAGCGCGCGAAAAAAGATGGAGCATCGCTGGTCTTGGACAGGAAGCTCGCGATGGCCTTGCAGGCTAAGCGATTTCCTGGAAGTCGGGGCCAGCGAGAGTAGCGTTCTCGAAAGAAAAGGCCCGGTCATTGGGCAGCGCTACGCTAAGGTCAAAGGACATCCCATGTTGATTGTAAGGCCGGATCTGGGCAGCCCATGAAGCTCTACTCACAATTCTTTTTCCCCCGTTTGCTAGACGTAGCCATGGCTGTAGAGCCCTTTCCCAGGTACCGTAAGGCCTTGCTGAGAGATGTAACAGGCAATGTCTTGGAAATTGGTTTTGGCACGGGATTGAACTTGGATTATTACCCAGCCACGGTGAAACAATTGGCCACGGTGGATCCCAATCCAGGGGTGAACCAGTTAGCCCAAAAGCGGATTGATGCCAGCGGGGTAACCGTGACCCACCATTGTTTGAGTGGGGAAGCTTTGCCCATGGCTGATAACAGCTTTGACAGTGTGGTGAGTACTTGGGTGTTGTGCAGTATCCCAGATGTGGCCGGGGCGATCGCCGAGGTTCATCGTGTTCTGCGACCTGGCGGCAAGTTCTTTTTCATTGAACATGGACTGTCTGATGAGCCCAAACTCCAGCCCTGGCAAAGGAGACTCACGCCGATTCAGAAGGTGATTGGGGATGGCTGCCATTTGGATCGAGATATTGCAGCTCTGGTGAAGGCGCAGTTTAACCCTGTGGATTATCAGACGTTCTATGGCGATCGCCTGCCCAAGGTCGCTGGTTTCATGTATCAGGGCATCGCCACTAAGGCCTAAGTTTTTCTTCTTCCCGCTGGCTGAGCGGAGTTGCAGCCCACATTGCAAAATTCGACGATTCACCTCAGAAGGCAACGAACCGTCCCTAGAATCAGATTCAAATGCAACCATGGAAGTTCGGGAGCGATCGCTTTATGCAATCTTCCCTTCAGGACTTCCCCCAGGATTTCAACTCGTCACCGCCATGCAGACCCTCGAACATCCCCCCAGCTCAGCCCCAGCCAACCCCGAAGATCAACTCATCATCGCCGGGCGGAGCTTCAAGTCACGGTTGATGACGGGCAGCGGCAAGTATCGAAACTTCGACGACATGCGCAATAGCATCGCAGCCAGCGGCTGTGAAATCGTCACCGTAGCTGTGCGCCGTGTTCACACCCAGGCTCCGGGCCATGAAGGCTTGGCCGAAGCCTTGGATTGGACCAAGGTATGGATGTTGCCCAATACCGCAGGCTGTAAAACGGCTGAGGATGCGATGCGGGTGGCTCGTTTGGGTCGGGAAATGGCAAAGTTGCTGGGCCAAGAGGATAACAACTTCGTCAAGCTGGAAGTGATTCCTGATGCTAAGTATTTACTACCGGACCCCATCGGTACGCTTGAAGCTGCGGAGCAATTGGTAAAGGAAGGCTTTGCGGTACTGCCCTATATCAATGCTGATCCCCTCTTGGCGAAGCGACTAGAAGAGGTTGGTTGCGCAACGGTGATGCCCTTAGGATCGCCGATTGGGTCCGGTCAGGGGATTCAGAATACGGCGAATATCCGCATCATTATTGAGAATGCCAATATTCCGGTGGTCGTGGATGCGGGCATTGGCGCGCCCAGTGAGGCGGCCATGGCGATGGAGCTGGGCGCAGATGCCTTGTTGATCAATACGGCGATCGCCCAGGCCCAAAACCCAGTGGCCATGGCCAAGGCCATGGGGATGGCAACAGAAGCGGGCAGGCTAGCATTCCAGGCGGGCCGCATTCCAGTCAAAGCCTATGCGAGTGCCAGTTCTCCTGTCACTGGGGTGATTGGCTAGCGCAAATGAGGTTGGCTGGTTGCGAGTGCTTGCTCTTGATTGGGTCGCTAATGCCACTGCAAGCTAGCAGCAGCGGCACGGTTAACTTGATATCCCAAGGATTCCAAACGTTGGAGCATTCCTTCGGTGACGTTTGCATCTAGACCCTCCTTATCCATCACACTATCGAGTCCGAGGGTTGCGTCATTCTGGGCTTCATTGAGGCCCAGGGTGTGACCAATTTCATGCATCGTCAAGCGAATGAGCTGATGGGTGCTCAGTCGACCCAAGCGAGCGTTACTAAAGTGGATACGACTATGGAAATCTGCACCCAAATCGACTTGAGGAGTATTGCGGTTTAGGCGGCGACCTACAGTTGGGTCAAAGAAGGCCTCTCCCCAAATGCCATTCCAATCTTGTCCGCCAATGCGGCGATCGCCTCGGGTAATGGCGAGTTTGAGCTGACCAGACTGATCTTTGTCCACCACAATTAGCTTCTCCCAGTTCGCGATCGCGATATTAATCGCGTTCAGTTGATAAGCTGTGAAGTCACTGGCAGGCGCATGAACTTGAATGTCTAAATCCGGCTTGCCAGCCTCAGCGACATACAAGTCTTGACCGAAGCGAGCTGCAGGATTGTTGGGTGAGCCCAGGTAATCGATCTCACTTCCCAGAAAGGCGTAGCCTGCGGGCTGTCCCTGGGAGTAGTGATAAGGCGTGATGGTTTGGAAGGGTTGCTGAGCGCTGGCTGAACTACGATCGCGGTAGGAAATCACAGAGACTTGGCCCACTTCATCAATGCGGCGATCGTCGTAGTCCTCCTCCAGGTAAATGAAGTAGCGCCCATCTGCTCCAGCTTCGGTAGCTTGGGGATTGGGATTAAAGCCATCTGCTAGGTCATAGCCACCCGCCGTGAGCGGACGAGCCACGTTATAGGTTCCTTCGGGGGCAATCACTGAGCCCAAGTAGCTATCCGCCTGGCTCGGTTGGGCCGGGTTGAAGTCATAGTAAAACCAGTAGCGTTTGAGGTCGGGAGCCGCTTCGCTCACCGTCAGCGCCTGGGCAACCACGGTCGCTCCAGTCTGGATGAGGAGGTATTTGCTGCCCGTTCCCCAATCAGCTTCGTAGTTGAACTGGAAAGGCTTGCTCCCATTCCCTGTCTGAGTTTGACCGAGGAAGCGATCGCTCCCGTCCCATTGGGCATCATCGGACAGCCAGTAGGCCAAACCCTGGTGTCCATCTGAGTTAACAGAATTCGAGCTGGTCAGGATCGTAGCGGCTCTGCGGTCCCAGCCTTGCCCATTAGTCAGACCTTGGGCTGCGGTCATGCGGCTACCGTCCATCCACCAGGCTGCCTGCAAGTTCAGCTCGGGATGCTCAAGCAGCAGGTCTAGTTGTCCATCTTGGTTGAGGTCACTGGCTCCAACGATGTCCCAGCCTTCCCAGCTCTCAATGCCCTGGGAGCGGACAATTTGCTGTTGGTCGTTGAGGCCAAGGATTCCGGACCAGTTTTCGGTTTCGTGCTGAACCACGAGATCGGCTCGGCCATCACCATCGAAATCCCCGGTGGTTTTAAGTTCCCACCCAGTCCAGAGGTTCAAGCCCTGGGAGGCTAGCACTTCATTGCCCTGAACTCCTCCTAGATGGAGCACACCATGCCAGTTTTGGGTGCGATGGCGGATGAGGAGATCGGACTGGCGATCGCCATCGAAGTGACCGCCCCCCACGATATCCCAATCGGTCCAGCCGACAATGCTCTGGCTAGACTGGATCTGGCCACCCGATCTGTACAAGATCCCTTGCCAATGATGCTCCTGGTGTTGCACCACGACATCGGTTTCACCATCGCCGTTGAAGTCACCCGTGGTAATGGGCTTCCAGCCTTGCCACAGTGCTGTTGAACCGACAACCTCCGCATCAGTTGCCGAAACATCTAAAAAGCCAATACCACTCCATCCAGATTCTTCGTAGTAAAGCAGTAAGTCACCTTGGCCATCGCCGTTGAAATCAGTCGAGGCCAGGGCGTTGTGCGGCTCAGGTCCAGTACGGAATGATGAGGATTTTAAATTTGTTGTGTCTACATTAATCAGGGTCGCAACTTTCTGGAAGCCCTGACCGGCATCGGCCCAGACCAAGCTGTGGGAGTCGCTCTGCTCTAGCTTGAGGTTTTGTCCCAGGCTGATGCCGGTGGTCAGGATTGAGGTGAGATCGATGCGATCGCGCCCCACTTCAAAGTCCAGTACAATATCACCAAATTCAGCAGCGCTATTGAATTTGAAGGTATCTCGCCCAGCTCCACCCACAATCACATCTGCGCCTGCTGTGCCAATGAGTAGATCATCTTCGGCACTTCCCTGGAGGATATCGACTGTGACGGAGCTGGCTAGCTGAACCCATTGTTGGGTCGAAAGCTGAGCCAGGTTATCTAGTGATTGTTGCTGAAGCAGCGCTGCGTAGGATTGGCTTAGGACTTGGAGGAAGTGACTCTCACTTGCGCCACTTGGCTGATGGCCGGGCTGAACAGTTTGCTGGAGAAGCGATAGTCCATTGTCTATGACCCCTGCGAATGAGGCGCGTTGAGGGGAATCGTACAGGGCAGGCTGAGAAGAAGCAGGGGTCATAGCGGAAGAGTGCAAGGCTGAGAAGCGCCGTGGAATTACTCACGTTGTAGCCTTGGTTCTCTCGTAGAAACACGCAAAATTCTAGGTCAAGCCGAAACTTGACCCAGGACCGTCTCTATAAAAAAGATGTTCTGAGCTTTCTTTACTGGGTGGATGTACAGGTTAAAACTGCATGCGAAATAATCTTCAAATCGTTACTCGTGGATTGTGGCCTTAATTGTGAAGGATTTTCCAAGCATGTAATCATCCGCTTCTAGTCTGTGAACCTTGCTCTGCAAAACCATGGCAAGATTTCAGGATGGTTTAAAAGTAGGACGGCCCTAACTGCTCGCGACTGAATTAAGGTTCAGTCGTCATGATCGAAGAATCTAGCTCCAGGTTCTCCCCAGCAATATTAGAGCGCGGCACATTGGGCGGCACCATTTGCTCAGACTTCTGCTCCGTTGATTCCAGGAACTGATAAGTCTCCCAAGACATGTTGCGAATCAACTCATCCGCCCGCAGATCCCCATGGGGACGTTCTACCATGGCCATCATCAAATAGTTCTTGCCGCTGGGCATTTGCACAAGGCCCACATCTCCGATGGATTTGCCGATGTTACCGGTCTTGTGGGCGATGGTTGCGCCGGGGCCAATGCCCTGGGGGAGGAGGTCGTTAGTTTCGGTGGTTTGGAGGATCTGGAAGAGGCGATCGCGTCCCGCTGCCGACAAAATATCTCCTCGGTTCACCCGACCCAGCAAAGTCACCAAGTCCTTGGGGGAAATCGTATTCGTGCCACCCAGGTCCGGCAGCATGTTTTGCAAAGCCGTTTGCTTGAGGCCCCAGGAGCGGAAGCGATCGTTGAGCAGGGTCATGCCACCCAGGCGCTTAATCAACAGATTCGTTGCAGTATTGTCGCTAATGCGAATCATTTCTGTGGCTGTCTCTAGCACTGAGAACTGAGTGCCGGGGGGCTGAAACTGCATTTCTCCAGCTTCATTGACAATGTCTGCCAATTCCATGGTCAGCAATTCTGTCATGTCGAGGTTGCCCGCATCGGCTTCTTCTAGAAGCGCAACGAGGATAGGCAGTTTTATCGTGCTGGCCGAAGCAAACTGTTGGCTGGCATTGATGGAGGCATAGCTATCTCGCTCCAGGTCCACCACCATCACGCCAGCGGTGAGGCCTTCGTTTTGGTCAATCAGACCTTGGAGTTGGAGCGTGAGGGCTGGCATTTCTCGCGTCAGTACCAGTTCCGTGGAAGGGGGCTGTTTCGTGGCTGCCATTGCAGCAGTTTCCGCCGCAGTGGGCTCGTAGCGTAGGCTTGGGTCAATGGAGGCCAGTACGGTTCCTGCAATGACGCCTAAGCCCACACCCACAATCAGCAGGCGTAGGACATAGGTTAGGGGAGATACGGGAGGAGCAGCCTGACGAGGCTGTTGCTGTTGTTGATTCTGCTTCCACTTGGCTGCTTTGGCACCGGTCGAACGGCGACGGGAGAGATCTGCACGGCGATTACGACGACTTGTTAGACCTGTCCCAGAAGGCTGCTGAGCCAGTCGAGTCGTGGAGCCCCTTGAAGCTACAGCAGCAGGCTTGGGTGGGGTTGCTCCTTTTAACTGATGAGGAGAGCGTAAGCCTAAGCCTGGGGGTGAAGTTTTGCCTTTCGAAAACAGGCTGCGCCGTTTGCGGGGAGTCGCTGCGTTGCGCTGGCGGCGGCTCTGGAGATTGCGAGCAGAACGCTCCAGGCGACTCTCGGATCGATGGTCTGGATTGCGAGACGAAGCTTTGCGGCGGCTGGGGGAACGTTCTTCGAGGCGACGACGTCGAGTGGAACGCTCTAGGGGTTTAGGGCTGGGTTGGGTAGAAACGACTGTCAGGCGGGCCTTGCGGTTAGGAGTAGAGGTGTTGGTAAAGCTAGTACTGCGGCTATTGCTATTGCTACGGGTAGAAGGAACCACTTGCAGTTTTTCACGGCGACCACGAGGCCGTCGCGCATTGCGCATTTGCGGTCGATTTCTTCCATCCAGCACCATAGCCACACCGAGGATTAACAAGGAATATCACAGCTGCGCTGGCAACCCTCGGCTGGCCTTGGAAAAGGTCAGTGGGTTGGTCAAGCATGGGTATTAATCATTTCAGCTCCTCCATAATATAGAAGAGATGAAAGGGGAATTCCCTGGGTAGGATTTCAATACTGCCTGACTCGCAGCCATAAGCAACAGGGGGTACAGCTCCCTCCTGCGCTCAGGTAGCCCATACTCTACTTGCTTCTGGGCAAATTGTGTAAGGCCCAGCGCATTTGGCGCAAAATTCCTCGCAGCATATTGACTTCTCGATCGCTAGGCTGGGCTCTGTGATATAGACGGCGAAAGCGTTTCATGCGGCTTGCGGCTGTGTGTGGGAGCAGGTAACCGATCTCTAAAAGCAGCGATTCGCACTGCTCGTAATAGCCCTCTAGGGCCTCTAAGGTTGCGGGGCGATCTTCTTGGATCGGTTCAACAATGGAGTGAGCTGCGTGGGGACTTTGTAAATGATTTGGCTTTGGGTCCGTGGAGATAGCAGCCAATTGACCTAGCTCATAGCAACAGACGGCTACAGCCTGGGCCAGGTTGAGGGAGGTGTAGGCCTGGTCGCTGGGGATTTGCAGAAGGCGTTGGGCGTAGTGCAATTCTTGGGTTGAGAGTCCGTGGTCTTCGCGACCAAAGATGAGGGCGCTTTGGAAGCTGGGGGTATTGAGGGTGGCTGGTGTGGTTTTAGGGCTGAGTAGCCAGGGTAAAACTTGGCGAGGTGTTTCTAGGGGGGTGGGAGTGTCGTGGATTTCTCCGGTGGTGGCGATCGCCCGTTCTACGCCGATGAGGGCTGCTGGTAGGCTGTCGACAATTTGGGCCGCATCCAAGAGGCCGCGGGCATGGACGGCCATTTGGAGAGACTCGGGGTCGTGGCGATCGCAGCGGGGTCTCACCAGGACTAGCTTCTCCAGGCCAAAGTTTTTCATCACCCTTGCCACGGATCCCACATTTAAGGGACCTGAAGGCTCTACCAGCACGACGCGAATGTGACTTAGCAAGGCCTTGTTCTCCTAATTCTCAGTCGATGCAGTGGCTTCAGTGACTTCGCCCTTGGTGTCCTTCGCAAACCATTTGCCATGAATAGCAGCGGTGATGATGTGGGATAGCAATCCAGCTGGGCCAGCGAAGAGGCAAAAGGCAATGGAATGGCGAGTCCAAACGCCGGTTTCTTGACCTTGCCAGTAAATCCAGCGACCGACGAAGAGGTCCATTACCAAGAAGTGGGTCCAGCCTGTGGCGACGGAAGTTTCGTCAGCGAAGAAGCGGGCGATGTCGGTGAGGGTGGGGCTGGCAAGGGCTTCGGTGGTTTCGGCGTTGAGGCTAAAGCTGAAGAGGTAGAGGTAGAGGAGGATGAGGGGAATGAAGGGGAGGTAGGAGCCCATTATTTTTCGGGTCCAGGTCCAGTTGGGGAGGAGGACCATGAGGGTCCAGAAGGGGAGGATGTAGAGGTTGGAGTTGTCGAAGAGTTGGGAGATGGTCATGGGGAATATTTGGGGGAGGTGGGTCTTAATATTTTTTGTAGAATCGGGGGCTGGGATGGCTATTGGGCGGTGTTAAGCTCTGGGGATGATGGTTTGTTTAGGTGTGAGTTTTTAGGAGAGAAAGAATGACTTGGCATGATTTGGGTTTGTTGGCGGGATTTTTGTCTCCTGGTTTGTTGTTGTCGATCATTATTCTGTTTACGTTTTCGAAGGGCGGCTAAGTTTGTCTGGGGTGTCTATGGCATTGGCTTGAAGAGGCAAATCGCAAATCGCAAAGCGGCAAATCTGGCAGCCATGAGGGCCAGCCCTCAAACTCCCGCCGATGGGGAGGAGATGCCTCCCCCTACGGGTTACCCCCTGCATAACCTGGCGGTTCATAGTTTCTAGTACGAGGCTGCGATAGGTTGATGTGCGTTTCTCTGGTCTTAGTTGGTTTGTTGGGTTACCGCTTACGCGGATCGAAGTATTTGAGCTGAAGTTGGTGCAGCTCTGAGTGAAGTCGAAGGGAGCGTTACTAGTCAACCTGAGTTCGACAGCTTGCCAAAACACTGGTCTAGCACCCTGGGGATAAATCCCCAGGCTAAGAGCTAAAGCCCACTAAAGCGGGCTGAAACCCAGATCAGTCGGCTGTTTAGTCCGTTTTAACGGACTTGAGCTTTTAGCTGTGAACTTTAGCTCACAGCAGCAGAGCAAGGCCAGGCATCAATGCGTCGAACTCACGTTAGTCAGGTTGCTGGTTTCGGCTCTACTTAACCAACGCTTGCGAAAGACTTTCATCATCCACACTTCACCCCACAACAACGCCCGTTAATATTGCATTGCCTAAAGTACTTGCTTCAAACAGTGAAGCAACCCAGCTCCCTTGCGCAGGAGGATAACCTCTAAGGACGAAGCGCCTCCTCCTTGAGCGGGTTTTGGGGCTGGCCCCAAGGCTATCTGGATTTGACGATTTATCTCTTGAACCCAGAGCTAAGTCATAAACAAAAGGAAAGCGATCGCATGTTTGTGCGATCGCTTTCCTTTTACCAACTCGACCTAAATCAGCGAATCTAAATCAATCGCCGCAGATCCCCCCTCACCCAACTGAGCCAAAATTTTACCTAACTGCCACCAAACCAAAATTCCAGTAATCACCGTCAAAGGCATCGAAAACGCATAAGACGCCTTCGCCGAAAACCCAAAAATCTCAACCCCAGAGGATAAAAACAACCCCGTCCCCACCAACATCCCCCAAAAGGGCAACCGTAACTCAATACTCTCTCGAACCCGAGGTAAATCCCAATCAGGACTCTGCTGGAACCAAGCTCGCACCATCAGCTTCAGTGTTTCCTGAAATGCATAACCCGATGTCACCACCATAAACAACCCAATCATCAACAGCGCGTAATTCGGCGACGGATAGCCATACATCGAGGCGTAATCCATAGCAGCGTCGTAATCCATGGGGTTCAATAATAAAGGGCAGCGTACATTTCTTAATGATTCAGCATGGGAGGCGATCGCGCCACCCCCTTACTGAGTTCAGAGCCTTGAGAAACAGAGAAACCTAAAACTTCCCCTAGCTTGCTTCCAGGCTAGGCAACAAACTGGCCACCCGCTCTCGCGAGAAATCAGAAATCGCAGTCACCGCTGTATCCCAGGCAGTCCCCCACAGCTTCGTTGGCTCAAACTCACCCTTCACCAACTCCCACAGCCGCTGAACCTCTGCGGTGTGTAGGCGATCGTCTTCCACTAGAGCCAACAGCAGTTGGCGACGAATATAGCTGCCTTCATCGGACATCAAGAACTGCAAGCCCATCTGAGCGGTAGGCAACAAATCAAAGTTGCCATCAGCGCGGGCAATCATAATTAGGTTTTCCAAACGGTCCCAGCGGAAAGTTCCATCTTTGAATAGCACTTCCAGCAAGCGACGACGCAAGGCCGGAGACTCGCCCTCCAGCAAGCGCTTGGCCACATAGGGATAGGCCACATCGACAATCTTGAAGTCAGGGTTGACGCTCAGGGCTAAGCCTTCTTGGGTCACCAGGGAGCGAATAATGAGGGCAAACTTGGCGGGAACGCGGAAGGGATATTCATACATCAACTCCGAGAAGCGATCGGTGATCGTCTTAAAGTTAAAGTCCCGCACACTCTCGCCCATAATGTCCCCCAGCACGTCCTCGATCGCCGGGATGATTGGACGAATATCCGTGCCTTCTGCGAGGAAGCCCAGCTTGACGAAGTCTGCTGTCAGCATGGAGTAATCCTGGTTGATCAAATGCACCACAGCATCGACCAGGGTTTCCTTCGTAAATTCCTCTAGCTGATCCATCATGCCGAAATCGATGAAAGCCATCCGGGCGGTTTCACCCGAATCGGGCATTGCGGGGAGGGCAAAGAGGTTTCCGGGGTGGGGGTCGGCATGGAAAAAGCCAAATTCCAGCAGTTGCTGAAGGCCCGACACGACACCAATGCGAACGGTTGCATCGGCATCTAGCCCGGAACATTTCAACTCAGAGGTGGTGAGCTTGCAGCCATCAATCCACTCTAGGGTCAACAGTCGCGGTGTGGTGTAGCGCCAGTAAATCTGGGGAACTTTGACGTAGTCATAGTTCGCGAAGTTCGTGGCAAAACGCTCTGCGTTGCGGCCTTCGTTAACGTAATCAATTTCTTCAAATAACTTGGTGCCAAACTCATCGACGATGAGCTGGAGGTCATGGCCCAGATTCAGGGGCAGCCAAGGGGCCAACCAGCCCGCTGCCCAGCGAATCAAGTACAGATCCAGGGTGAGAGTTGGGACGAGGTTGGGGCGCTGTACCTTGACGGCAACGGTTTCGCCTTTGTGGGTGGTCGCCTTATAAACTTGGCCTAGGCTGGCTGCCGCGACGGGCTGGGGTGAAATCTCGCGGTAGGCATCGCCGAGGTGCATGCCCAGCTCTCGCTCAATGATGTCGAAGGCAAGGTCGCTGGAAAAAGGCGGCAGTTGATCCTGGAGCTTGATCAGCTCGCTGAGGAAGTCTGGCTTGATCAAGTCTGGGCGAGTGGACAGCGCCTGCCCCACCTTTATAAAGGTGGGGCCGAGGCGGGTCAAAACTTTGCGTAGGTGATTTGCCCGTTTGAACTGGTTGCGCTCTTCTAGCCCCAGCACACGGTCAAATAGTAGTCCCCAAACTAACCCAATGAAACTCCAAAACACCCATAGGGCTCGGGAAAGGGGCTTCCAGATGCGAGGGCGGTAGTAACGAGCGATCGCCGCAGAATCGTAATACCGCAGCTGCTCGGGGTCGAGGGAGTTTTGGGCCATCAAGTTTTGGGTTTCACCTCTGGTCATCGCGAATATCAGCCGTTATCCATTAGGTAGGGTATTCCCTATTGGGCGAGAGCTGGAGCATTTTCCGCTGTCTAGCCTTATCCGTGATCTTAACTATCCTTAATCATATTGCAGGAAACTACATTGAAACATTAGGACTTTCTTGGGAATCTCTACAAACTGGTCATTGGATCCTGTTGTTTCTAGTCCATCTCTGATGCAACAAGCAGCGCCTCTATTTGAGCAGCTCCAGCATTGTGCCCAGCGCTCTACGGCTCCCTTCCACACGCCGGGACATAAAGCAGGCCAAGGGGGAGACCCTATGCTGCGTGAGGCTTGGGGGGAGGCCATGTTGCGGGCCGATCTGCCAGAGCTACCGGAGCTGGATAATCTCTTTGCTCCCAGTGGTGTCATCTCAGAGGCCCAGGCACTTGCAGCCCAAGCTTTTGGGGCGGAGCAGACTTGGTTTCTGGCCAATGGCTCCACAGCGGGGATTCTGGCCGCGATTTTGGCAACCTGTGGCCCGGGTGATGCCATTTTGCTGCCGCGCACAGTGCATCGCTCCGTGGTGTCGGGGCTGATACTCAGCGGAGCCAGGCCGGTTTTTGTGGCACCCGCCTATGACTCGTATTCTGGTCTGGTGGGTGGGTTGACCGTGGCGGCGGTGGCTCAGGCGTTAAAGGCCCAGGCTGATATTCGTGCGGTGATGCTGGTGGCTCCTAGCTATGAAGGGATTTGTGGGGAAACGATGGCGATCGCCCATCTCTGTCACCAACACAATATTCCCCTCTTAGTGGATGAAGCCCATGGTCCCCATTTTGGCTTTCACTCGGATTTACCCCCTCGTGCTCTCAGCCTCGGAGCCGATCTGGCGGTGCAATCGACCCATAAGGTTTTGTCAGCCCTGACCCAGGCGGCGATGGTACATGTCAGGGGAGAACGGGTGGATCGCGATCGCCTCAGTCAAGCCCTCGCCCTGGTCCAATCCACCAGCCCCAACTATTTACTGCTGGCCTCCCTGGACGTGGCACGACGGCAAATGGCGACCCAAGGCGAAGCTCTGATGGCTCAAACCCTGGCTTTGTCCCATGATGCTCGACAACGACTGAGCAGCTTGTCGGACCTGTGCGTTTTGGACTTGCCGGAAGACTTACCAGGCTTTACCCATCTGGACCCGACACGCTTGACCGTTGATGTCAGTGCGCTAGGCATGAGTGGTTTTGAGGCCGATGAGCGATTGTGCAATGACCATGGCGTTGTGGCGGAGTTGCCCAGCCTACGCAGCCTGACGTTCATTATTAGCTTGGGCAATCGACAAATCGATATTGACCGTTTGATGGAAGGCTTTGCCATGTTATCGCGTGAAGCAAAGGCGAGACCCCAGTCTTCCCTGGTTAAATTGCCCCGTTTTGTTGGGTTGATGCCTGAGGTTGTCTGCACACCTCGAGAGGCTTTCTATGCAAAGCAGCTTGTCGTGGAGTTGGACCGGGCGATCGGGCGAGTTAGTGCAGAAACGCTGTGCCCCTATCCTCCAGGGATCCCAGTGCTCCTACCTGGGGAGCAGGTGACACGGGAGGCAGTGGCCCATTTGCGGCAGGTTCAGGCCCAGGGCGGCGTGATTAGTGGTTGTGCCGATGAGACGTTAGCGACATTGCGGGTGCTGGGCTAAGACTCTAGTTGAGAGGCGCTAATATCCAGAAACTCAAGTCGCCTGCCCTAGCCTCTAACTGGGCTGTCTGGATTCTGGCTGGAGACATCAAAGATTAAGAACTTTTGCGGGTACACCAGAGAAATTGTGCGAGAGTGCTCTTGGAGTGCTTTTCTCGTCAAGCGCTGTCTATAATCACTTCCCCCCGATGACGTCATGCCCTGGTTGAGAATTCTCAGCGGAATTGTAGTTGCCATTCTCGGCATTGGCGTTGGTATCCTTGGGGGCTGGTATTTCACCATAGCCGTCTGCGTTTTAGTCTATCTGGCTCAGTCTGAGTATTTTCAGATGGTCAAGGCGACGAAGAGCAAGCCTGCGGCGAAGACGACGATGATTGTCAGTCAGGCATTAATTATTTCGGCCCAGGCGAAGCCGGAGTTGACGGAGGCGATTTTAGCGATCGCTGGAACATTCACCTGCTTTTATCTACTTTTCCGTCCCAGGCTGGCTTCCATTTCTGATATTTCCAGCTCGATTTTAGGACTGTTTTACTGTGGCTTCTTGCCCAGCTATTGGGTCCGGCTGCGAGCCTTGCCGGGGGGGGATGTTGCTAATCTCTGGGGTGGTGGGTATTTCCCAGGGGATTGGCCGGGCTGGCGTGGGTTGCCGGTGGGGTTGAATTGTGTGTTGCTGGCGATCGGTTGTGTTTGCGCAGCGGATATCGCGGCTTACATTTTTGGCAAACAGATTGGTAAAACGCCATTGTCAGACATTAGCCCTAAGAAGACGGTGGAGGGCGCTTTAGGTGGTTTTGGGGCCAGTGGTTTGACGGGAGCTTTGAGTTCTATCGTTTTGCAGTGGCCCTATGCGCCTCTGAGTGGCGGGGTGTTGGGTCTGTTTATTGGAATTATCAGCTTGTTGGGGGATTTGACTGAGTCGATCATGAAGCGGGATGCGGGGGTGAAGGATTCAGGGACAATCATTCCAGGTCATGGTGGAATTTTGGATCGGATGGATGGCTATATCTTTACGGCTCCGTTGGTGTTCTATTTTGTGACGTTGGTGTTGCCGTTGCTGGAGCGTTAGGAGGAGCTGTCGACGAGGGGAGTTGCTAGTCTAGTCCTTGAGAAAATCCTGTAGTTCGCTTACTAACCACTGTTTTTCTGCTTCAGAGAGCATGACTCCAAATTCTACGGTCTCTAGGCCGATGGACATGGCGATCGCGGTGACGGCTTCGCTGTCTCGGCTGTATTGCTGTCGTAGGTAAATGCCTTGCCAGTCGCTGAGGGGGCCGCGTTGTGCTCGTCGGAGCGGCCCGAGTCGTTGCTCCAAACAATATTGATCTTGATCAACCACCAGTCGCACCTGCCCAAAGAAGGACTGCCCGAGCCGTCCCATTAGCAGTAAACCCAATCCCCAGAGTGGGGCAGAGGCAAGGGGGTAAAACCAAGGAGCATCCATGGCCCAGGCCATAATGAGCCAGTAGAGCAGGCCACCGTTCCAAAGCAGGGCAAAGCTGCCCAAAGCCCAAAGCTCTCGCTGTAGTCCAATGGGGGGAATTTCTAAGATGAGGCTGGGTTGGTTCAGGGGATAGCTGCCGCTGTGGCGCTGAAGGCAAATGTTGCTATTGCTGGGTTGTCGAAGGTTGTGTACAAAACTATCTGGAGAGGCTGCGATCTCAGTTGAATCAGATAAGGCGATTCCGTTGGAGGCTGGCTTGGCGATGCCTCCCTCCTTTACTCCCTCTGTTATCCCCTCCGTCTCTTCCGTCACGCTTTCCATCGCGCCTCCTGTTTCGCTCCTTTCTGAGCCAGCGCCCTCTAGAGAGGTGGCGATTAATCTCGGATTGTCTAAAGCCTCTAGGGCTTGCCGGGCAGATCGAAAGCGATCTGCTGCGATGGGGGCTAGTAGACCGTCAAGCCACAGAGCAAAGTCGTCGTTAAGGTTGAGGACGCTACGAAAATCAATGCAGAGTCGCTGGGTGGGTAGTGCAACTGGGTCTTGGTGAGTCAGCAAGTTCAACAAGGTTGCCCCAAAGCTGTAGAGGTCTGAGGCGGGGGTGGCTTGGCCGCGAAACTGCTCTGGGGCCATGTAGCCGTAGGTGCCGATGACGGTGCTGCCGCTACTGTTGACGGCTTGGGCTGCACCAAAATCTACCAGATTGATCTGTGGTTCGCCTGTTTGGGCAGAGGCATGACTGCAAATAATGTTGTCGGGTTTAATGTCGCGGTGGATCAAGGCTGGGTTGAGGCTGTGGAGATAGTCGAGGATTTTGAGCCCCTGACGGGCGATCGCTTTTACGCTTGCTTCGGTGAAGCGATCGCCTCGCTGCACCCGCTCCCCCAGGGACAAGCCTTCCACATAGGTCTGCACCAAATAAAACGTGGAGGCCATCTCCTCTGCTTCACGGTGCTCGATGTAATCCAGATAGCGGGGGATGGCAGGATAGTCGAGTTGGGAGAGGGCACGGGCTTCTCGCTCAAATAGTTCTAGGGGTTTCCAGCCCTGGAGCTGTCCGAAAGGAAGCGCCTTGAGTACCACGTTGATGTTCTGTTGGTGGTCCCAGGCAAGGAAGGTTCGGATTGGGCTGTGGCTCTGGTCTTGGGGATGGTTGGGGTTGCGTTGAGCTGAAGGGCTCCTGCCCAGGCCTTGCTTGACTTCATAGCGATCGCAAATCCAGGCTTTGGGGAGTATAGGGGCATGGCTCAGCCGCTGCCTCGGCGAATGATTGGGGGGAGTTGTCGGTTGGGAGACGGGCTGAGCCATGGAGCAATGGGGATGGGCCAAACAAGGACCGGCTCGTTAGGAATGGGCCAGAGACTTGATCTGGTTATAGCGGTTGGAACTGAAAGGGCGATCGCTTCTGCTCAAACCGTAATGGTTCGCAAGTTCTAGCAATCAACCAGCGGCAAGTGCCTAGGGAATGGTTTGGCTTCTCCGGCAGGTTGACTGGGCTAATGGATGGGGCAATGGATTGGGCTAGCCTCTGCTGTCTAGGAGCCCAGAAACTCGGGAGGTAACCGCATCTTTCTGGTGATTTTGGAGGCATCATTCGAGGTGTCTCCATACAAAATTGAGCCATTTGGCGCAGGCTGATCTGGCCCAGTCTGTATTTATCCGGTTTGAACAGTGCGTGTGGCCAAAACTTGTTCTACAGGGGTCAGGGTATCTGCGGTTTTTCATCCCTAGAAAACCTTCAGAATGGTAGCAAGTCCAGCAAAGAAGCTCTATCTCCGTGAATGAGCCTCATCTCTGGTCTCATCGGTTGAGATCTTCCTAAGCGGTCACCGTTATTTAGCGTCAGAAATTCCTGAGTCTTGTTGGGTCTCTGTAGCGGTGTTCCAGCAATCGTCATCTACGCCCCCTCGGGGCTCGCTTCCATTGTCTCCCCTTCGGTGGGCGTATTTTACAGAAGACACAATTCACCATGGCCATCTCACGACTGTTTCAATCTTCTCGTCCCTTGCTCTGGGCTGCCTCCATTGCTTTGTTCGTACCTCTAATGTTGGGAGGGGCAGCAGCGGTTGCCGAGACCGCTAAGACCAATCGGAATGTTAAGCCAACACCAAGCCGTAATGGCCTCAACCAGGTGGATCTGTCTGGGAGGCGAGGTGCTCCCAGCCGTCGTTTTGGCGGCGGCAGTCGGGTGGGAAATGGCGATGTGACTGGGAGTCGAGTTCAAAATGTTTGTGCGACGGGTCCCCAGTCGCTAGCCATGATCTCTCCTGCTGACAATGTCACTGTGACGACCTCCGAGAAGCCCAGTTTGATGTTTTGGGTGAATGAGTCGCAGTACGAGCGGGATGTGGAGTTTGCCTTGCGTGAGGGCGCTAAGGGGAATGGCCCAGAAGTTTACCGCAAGATACTGAAGCTTTCAGAACAGTCAGGTTTAGTGACCGTGGATATGTCAGAGCTAGAAGATGCACCTAGCTTGACGAAGGGCAAAGATTATTACGTCTATTTCTCCTTGGTTTGTGATGCGAGCGATCGCTCTAAGGAGATAGTCGTTGAAGGTCGGCTTAATCCAGTGGCGCTTGACTCGCGGTTTGCCCAGGTCTCCCAAGGCCTGTCCTCTAATACAGGGTTGAATGCCTTGGACCCCTTCTTCCAGATTGAACAGTCCGTTGAGATGGGTCTCTGGCACGACGCAATGGTTCAGCTCAATCATTTACGCCAAGAAGGTTCTAGTCCTGCCATTCGGCAGCAAGCTCAACTGCGCTGGCAGACATTGCTAGAGGCAGATAGTGAACTGAAGGTTATTGCCGCTGAAACGAATACTGTGGTGAGTCCTTTAGCGATCGTGGACGTCCCCAAGTTGGAGCTTTTCTAACGCCATGAGCGGTTGGGCACCGCCCTCGCTTCCAGGACTCAGCCTGGCTAGAACAACAACTGCTGCAACTACCACCTAGCGACAAGCTACGCATCATCGAACGATTAATCAAAAGCTTGAGCAGCTTCTGGCCCAGAGATTCTACCAAGCCATCCCAGAGCGAGTCACTCCAATCTAGCCCCGCTCACCGTCAACAATCCTGGCCCGAACTGCTCGACTCCCTCGCCGGAGCATAGAGTGCTTTTCTGACAATGGCTGAGCTCCGTGCCGGTATTAGGCTTCTTGCACGAATACTCAAACCGCCCCCATCCCCCAGCCCCTTACCCCCAAGTTTGGGGGAAAGGGAGCCTCAAAGTCCCTCTCCCACGCTTGGGAGGGGGATTTAGGGAGAGGGCCAGGATTTATGCAAGAGGACTATTGAATAAGATATCCCTCGGGAGAGTCTCATGTTCTGCGCAGAGAATGCTTTGCAGAACATGAGAGAACAGTATATTTCTATGGTTTTTCAGGATTGACCGCTCTTCCCATTGTGATTATCGGTAGCCTTAATGCCATTCAATGACTTCAGCCACCCCTAAGCCACAGCAAATTTCAAAATCACCCCTAAGCTTCCCAAAAACCTGGGGCCTCGCCTTCGCAGCCCTAACTGCCCTCAGCGGTGGCCTATCCATCTTGCATTCCAACACCTACTGGGGTTATCCCTTCACCGCTCCAGCCTTGCCTAAAGCTGTCAGCGAATTTGACGAAATCCTAACTATCACCCCCTTTGAGGCCCAGCCCGAAGACGAGACATCCAAGGGTAGCCCACTCGCTTATCAGCTTACGCCCGAGCTGTTGCGCAATCGCAACTACCTCCAGCCCCTAGGCAACAGCGGCTACCTCGGCTCAACCAAATGCAACACTGAATACTGCCACCCCAGCCGCGTTCTCGTTCAGCTCGTTGAACAAGGCAGCCTCTCCGCAGTAAAGCCTAGCCTCACCCCAGCTCAGCTTCTCCAAGCCGAGCAACAGCTCCGCCAGACCGGCCTCTTGCTGACTGTTGACGGTGATTATGCAGAAGCCGTTCTCTGGGAATCAGGCTTGATTATCGAAGCCATGGCCAATGGGGAACGTCACCTCTTCTTCGCCATTAATGCGGGGCAAATCGAAAATGACCACTACCCCTATTACGAAATCATTTTTCGCCAGGATAGCCTGAGCGACCCACTAGAACAGGTCGAAATGAACCAAATCTTTTACGACATTGCGGGTATGGAAGGAGCTGATTTTCGGGCGATGTGGATTGTCTTTTCAATTCTGAGCTTGCCTGCAAGCCTGGTGATTGCCCTATGTTTGTACGGGATTAGTAAGCGTCGAGATCGCGCTCAGACTTAAGTTTTCAACTCGAACAGAGGCCTTACTAAGAGACTTAGACAACTAATCATCCTCGCCGCCCAAAGTACTGCTTCAAGACCGTCGAGCTACTACCAAACCGCCGCAACGCCTCCGGTAAATCCCGCCGCCGTACATCCCGCAACAAATTCTTGGCCCCCCGAATCCGCTGCCCCACCGAAGCCGTTTGGGCATCCAAAATTCGCGTTTGAAACGCCTCCTTCTCCTCCAGTGGCACCGAAATATCGCTGGCAAAGTAGTTCTCTAAAAAGCGAAAACCTGGTGCGAGATCTGCACTTTCCTTCAACCCCACCTCCACATCTGTCCAAAACTGAGCCGTGCGACTCGTTTGATTGCGAGCAATCATTTGGTACGCCACCCCCACCACAATAATGTAGATATTTTTGAGATCGTAAACTCGCGAACCAATCTCAGTACGGGAATTAAGCAGGGCGACAAAACCAAAGCCAAATAGCAGGGCTTCAATCACTAACTCCAAGTAATTTTGGGGTTGATGACTGAGGGAAGCCATCATCCAAAACAGCGCCATGGGTAACAGGAATTGAAACACTGCCCAAAGCCAAACACCCGGGTTTTTATAAGGTTCAAAAAATGGCAAGAACCGGCATTCTTCATCCAGCTCCTGAAACGCAACCATTAGATTGATGAAGCCTGGCGTAGCCGCGATCGCCAACCAAGGCCACCAAGTTTGCAACCCAATCAAACCCTTTCCTCGCGTTCTTTATCGTTGTAATAACCTGAAATTACAATGCCCCAAACCTTCGCTCAAACCTTCGACAGCCTAATACTTCCGAGGATTGAGTGACGAAGTCACCCTGACTTTCGGGGACACAATGCGATGCAGTGCCAAGCGTCCCTGGGCCGTGACGGTCAAATAGGTTTGGGCTGAAATCGCTTCACGGGACTTGTTCCACAGCTTCGGGAAAATCACCTGGAACACGCCCGCACTGGCGCGATCAATATAGCCTTGCTGGTGGAGATGTTGCAGAATTTCCATCAAATAGTCTAGGGGGAGCGTCACCGTTTCTGCTAATGCTTCAGCGGGCAGAGGACGCTTTTCCAAGGCATGGAGAATGGCGATCGCCTGGTGATCCATCACCGACACCGCTTCTTCTAAGGCTGCCACAAAAGGGGCAAATTCCACATGGTGAGCCAGCCGCTTGGCCATTTCTCCCGCCTTGGCCTTCACATCCACTGCGGTCAAAATAGCCGTCACAGCCCCCTCCAAGGCCTGCTCCAGAGGCTCCGGAACCTCTGTGTCCGCACCTAGGCTGGACTGCAGTTGCCGATGGGCCAGGGCATAGCGATCCTTAATGCAGTCGTTGTGGGTGACCAGTTCCTGAATCTCTTGCAACGCCTGGCCCACCTGGGAAGAGACCTCCGTACCAATGCGCTGGGCAGTTTGACGCAGGTCCGAAGGCAGGACTGAATCCATGCGCGAGACTGTGACTACAAAGGCTTGAAGCACGACTGCATCGGTGACTTTCATCGCTGTTGTTGCACCTCTAAGGCTGATGACATTCCGTTGTGCTGTGAGCGTATTCCTGGTGGACCCATCATATCGAACCGTTTAGGACCGGGCCTGTCTCTCCTCAGAGATATGGCAGAGATATGGCAAAAAACGTCGCAGGATGTTGAAGCTGGTCCCACGGAGGTTGCTCCTCGCTGAAGGGGCTAGAGAGATGATCAATGATGCAGATTATTCTCCCGCATCGCACCCGCCCAAGCGAAGTACCACGCAGTTTCTACCCTGGTGCTTCGCTTGATACAAAGCCTTATCTGCCTCTAACACAGCCTGCTCGGAGGGAAATTTTCCTCCATTAACAGTTGTCACGCCGCAGCTAAGGGTGACATAGGGACTGATCTGGGAACCACGATGTTCCAGACCCAAAGATTCCACCTTGGCTCTCACCCGTTCCCCAATTTCTTCCGCGAGCTCGGGATGGGTATTGGGCAGAATGACGGCAAATTCCTCTCCTCCATAGCGGGCCACAATATCGGCCCGGCGAATCGCTTGGCGAATCGCTTTGGCAACCTGGGTGAGGCAGGCGTCTCCGACTTGATGCCCATAGGTGTCGTTATAGGGTTTGAAGTAGTCGATATCGCAGAGGATCAGCGATACCTGTTTTTGCTGCTGGAGCTTTTGCAGGAGGACTCGGTCAAACTGTCGACGGTTCGCGACTTGAGTAAGTTCATCCACCAGGGCTAGACGCTCTAAGACCTGATTTTGATAAGCCACCATGGCCACTGACAGGGCCATGGTGGCAACCAAGGGAGCCCCTACAGGCACCCACCAGCCCAGAAAAAATAGACCATAGCCACTCAGGACAATGACACCACCCAGGGTTATTGTGCCACCGAAGACGAGCCAGCCGGGGGGAATGTGCTTGCGTAGGTGGCTCGATTGCAGCAAACGCCAAGAGACCCCAGCGGCGGCGATCGCCCACAGCCCAATCCAGACATATTCCCAGGGCTCTGACCAATAGCCCATCAGCCCCTCACCTTCCAGGGCAGCCATAAGCATTTGGCGAGTGAAGTGAGCATGGATGAACACCCCAGGCATATTGTGGCGACTGTTGGAAAAGCTAGTGTTATAGGGAGTCAGGAAATCATCGTTGAGGCTCGGTGCCGTAACGCCCACGAAGACAATGCGATCCGCGAGGGCTTCTTTGGGCAACGTACCGTTGAGTACTTCCATCACCGAATAAGTCGGAAACACCTCTCTGCCACCCGCCTTGCCTCCGCGATAATTCATCAACACCTGGTAACCGCCACTGTCGATGCCCTGGTAACCGCCACTGCGATCGCCCAAAGCTTCAAACGTAGCCTTACCCAAGCGAACCGTCTCTGAAGCATCCCCAACGATCTCTGGCTCAATGCCTTCTCCCGCGAGGAAATGGAGAGCCAGGGTTGTGGACAGGCCCAGCTTGAGCTCGTCTGGACCGGACTGAATCGAAATAAGACTGCGACGCACTCGGTTATCGGGATCTAACACCAGATCCGCAAGGGCAACCTGGCCGAGGGACTCTAGGACGGGAGAGGGCGGTACGGTTTGGCCGACCGCCTTCTCGACACCGATTAAAGTTGGCATCGCATTGTAGGCTGCGGTCAAGCGAGTCAGGCCAGGGGGCACTTCAACATCACGATAGAGATCGAGACCTATCGCTCTCGGCTGGTAATCATGAATTTTCTCCAAAAGCTCCGCTAGTTGCTCATCGGAAGTGGGCCAACGACCCAGAGCTGAAATATCTTTTTCTGCCACTTCTAGGACTGCAATACGACCGTCTTGCTCGATAGCGGGCTGGTGCCTAGTGAAGAGGTCAAAGGCTTGAAACTCTAGTAATTGCAACCAGCCCAGGCTATTGATAGCCATGACAGCGCCTGTGATGCCAAGGGTGACTGCAATTCCAGAAGAAGATTGTTGGGAAAATTTGCTCTGGCAGCGACACAGACTGGCTTTAATACTATGGAAAATGACCTGCATAGTGGGGGAAGAAGAGGCTCAAATGAAGCAGCAGTTAGGCGATTTCTAGAAATGTTTATCCAGCATTTAAATGAACCGAATCTATCTGAATAAGCTGAGTTTGACAGCGAACCACTGACCTCATCCCCTCCCCTCTTTTCCCAAGAAAGAAGGGGAACGCAAGGCAAAGCTAGATCTTTTGTCTTCAAGCTTCCTACTTAAGACCTATTTTGTTTAATACCCCATCTTTGAAAAGCTGACTCCAAGCAGCTTCGGCCTCGGCCCCATTGTTCTCGCGGTGGTTCGCGAGGACTGCCACCGTGTCATACCAGAGACCTGCCTTGCCGTAGTAAGAGGCTAGTTCTAGGGGCTGGAGCGTCCGGCCAGCGTTTGGGTCCACAGCCTCAACTCGCTCCACCCACCCAGCCGCCCAGGGACTATCGGGACCTAGCTTGCTGCCGCAAATCACCGCAACAGACCAGCGATACTGTTCTCCTATTTTAAGGGGGGGAGCATTTTCGGGTAGCTGGAATTTCACCCAGTTGCTGTCGCTGCTGGGAAGGCTCATGGTCATTTCAAAGAAGTAGCTTTCATCCTCATTCTTGAGGCTAAAAAACACTTGTTTGGCACTCGTCTGGTCGACCTTGGCCATGAAGCTGGGCCGGGCCAATGCGGTGAGGCCACTGTTGCCCTCGGGGGTGAGCAGGGTAACGGCTTCCTGGATACCCGTACGATTTTGCAAACAGCGACCGCGAGAAGCTCCCCCTCCAGAATCCTTAGGCATGGCTCGATCCTTTGGGGCAAAGAAGCCATTGAACTTCGCTTTCTTGGAGGCTGGCTGGGCTTGGGCAATTCCTCCGGAAGCTTGCGAAGCAATCGCAGCATTAGGCCGGGTCACCTCTCCCAGGCCAGCCGTTCCCATAAGGGTTAATGCTAACAAAAAGCAACTAATGAAGTTTGATTTAGACATGGCAAAGAAGCAACAAAGGTTCACGAGGCATCAATTCGAAATAGACCTATCAGCCTATGGTAGTTATAGCTCTTTCCTTCTTATATTTTTTGCTAGGTAAAGATTATTTTCCTAGGCTAAAATTGGGCAATCAATCTCATCACGTCAACTGGCCCAAAGGAGATTTTTTCTATTGAGTGAGCAAGTTTAGAACAGATCTCGCAGTGACAAGTTTTACTTTGTTTGCCGATGCTAGTTCGTTTGAGCCAGTGAACGCTAGAGAAGAAAGGCTGACTCAATCCATGGGCGAAAAGATGCAGCGATGTTCAGCCGAGAACGTTCTCAAACAGCAACGGGTTTGAGAGGTTGTTTGAGAATTCGGCCAAGCGTTAAATTTGCAACCTCGACCAGCAATGAAACGTCGGAATCCTATTAATCTTGGCAGCACCATAGGTCATCCTGCTACAGCTAAATGCCTTTCTCAAAGAATCTCTGACCAGGGCTCCTACTGAGTATAGTTTAGGTCTCGAAGGATAAAATCACGAAAACTACGCTTTATAGAGACTTCTACTTGAGACTCAAACATCACTAAGTCCGTATTTTCATCGTGAAAGAGACAGAGCCATGATTGTCTCAAATGACATCAAAAAGGTTTGCAAAATAGTGGACCTTTTTGAGCAGGAGATCGCAAAACATCACATCAAAATCACCTCAAGACTTGAGCCTAATTCTCTTTGTGCAATGACTTGCTAGGGACAAAGACACATCCTTCGGGGTCAGTGAATTTACAGCCAATTTCCCACTAAGACAAAGGGAGACCAATAGAAAGGGTGACTATATTCATCGCTGTGGAGCAGAGCAAGCTGAGCCTGACGGAGGGATTTGCCACGGGAAAGATTATCCGAGGAGGCTAGGTCTTGGTAGAGCTCAGTCATGAGCTGGGACGTGGAGCGATCGTTAACAGACCATAGGCTCGCGAGGGTACTACGGGCACCGGACTGTACCGCTAGACCCGCTAGGCCTAGGGCTGCCTGGCTATCTCCAGCAGCAGTTTGGCAGGCGCTCAAGACGAGGAGCTCAATGGGCTTTTCCTGGCTATCCCTACTGCTCTTAAGCAGAGCGCGCATGTCTCGCACCTTGAGCCGTTCATTCCAAGTCAGAAGAAAGGTCTCCTCAAGATTCGAACTGAACTGGCCGTGGGTGGCTAAGTGAACAATGGGATAGCGACTGTCCTTGAGCTGGCGCTGGAGATTCGCTCTTGTGAAATCTTCGTCTAGGAAGATCTTGGCAGGTACAGTGGCCTGAATTTGATCGATTTCTTGCTGGACGCCGGGCAAGGCGGCGAAGCCTTGGCGAGCCTCAGTGAGTCCTACACTTAGGGCCTGTAGCTGTTCTTGGCCTAGGATTTTGGGCTCTAGAAGCTGAAGGCCAGGAGTGAGGGCAATTTGGTAGTTTTCCACTAGGTATTGATTGCCGTCGTGCAGGGCCGCCATGGGCAGGTTGCGTAGGGGGCCATCTGGGACAAAAACTAGGGTTTCGATGCCCTGCTCCTGGAGCTGAGCTAAAGCAGGACGAATGAGCCAGTCATAGAGTTGTCCTGCTAGTTTGAGCTGACGACGGTTGGAGGCGATGGGGGTGAGGGATTGGAGCCAATCATCCAGGACGCGATTCATCTCTTTGGAGGTGATGGCTACGCTGTGGTGGCTCATGGGCTTGCCTGGCATGGAGACAAGGACCTCAAGGCGATCGCTCAGGAGAATGGGATAAAACACCGCTGCATTGCGGTCAATCTCATCAATTTTTTGGCTCGTGACATCAAGACAAGCAGAGCGGAAGAAGTTTTCCAATTCAGCTAGCTGGAGTTCCTCAATGGCATCACGGGCCTCGGTCAACATTGCCTCGTCGGAATTGGGCTGAATTAACAGGGACATCAGTTCCCGGTAAACCGGCTCCACGCTGTCCCGGAAGGAGAATTGAATTTCGGGGTTTGTGGCAACGAGATCACCGCGAATCGAACGCAGGGTGGTGACGGCATCGCGGTAGGCCAAGATGGCCTCTTGGCGCTGGGCCGGGCTCGGGGAAGAGTCTTTATAACCTGATTTAGTGGTGATTCGGCCCATTTGCCACTGCCAGCGGTAGGAGGCATCGGGGGCATGGTTTGTTTGGGCAAGGCGTAGGGCTTGACGGGTGAGTTGGGCGGCATCGTCCCATTGCCCAATTTGCTCGTAGAGGGTTCCCAGCTCTCCCAGGGCATAGGATTCGGCACGAGCATCTTGGATTTGGCGGGATTGTTCTATGGCGATCGCGAGTTGTCCTGCCACAGCTCGAACGGTGCTCAGTGGACTTGTTTATACAACCAAGCTCGATTTCTCCGCAGCTTTATTACTCACCTGGAGGCGCGCCAGGGAAACCGATTTTGCTGTCCCCACCGCTAGGGATAAATCCCCTTGTTGCTCTAGCATCTGCATTAGGCTAGAGGCTAGGTTGACCCGAGCGTAGATAGCGCGGCGGCTGGGGGGCAGCTCCTGAAATTGCTGATGAATGATGCCCAGCAGAGAGCGAGCCAGTTGCCACTGCTGCTGGTCGATGTGGAGGCTGAGCTGGTTGAGGAGCGCTTCGAGGCGAATGAGGCGATCGCCCGTCGCCGCTGCCAGGTGGTACTGCACCAGGGCCGCTTCGGGTTGCTTGAGAGCTCGTAGGGTATTACCCAAGGTCATGCGGGTGGCACTGCTGTCCAACTGATATTGCTGGGCAATATCTAGACTCTTTCCCAAGGCCTCTTGAGAATCGGCTAGGTAACCCGTCGCTTGGAAAATACTCCCCAGGCTTTGGAGGCCCAGGGCTTGAATGTCTGGGTCCACTTGGGTTTCCAGTTCGGCTCTCAGCGTCTCCATGAGAGTGCGGGCGCGGTTGTAGAGGCCAATGGTTTGCAGGGCCTGGGCCTGGTTGATTTGGCTGCCCAGCACCCCTCGCGGGTCATGGGCCTCAGCATATTTAGCCTGGGCATCGCGCCACATCAGCAATGCCTCTTGGGCCTGCCCTCGATGAAACAATTCACTGGCTTCGGCATTGAGGGCCTGAGCTTGGCGCAGCACCGTAGCTGTGCTGGGCTGTAATGGAGCCTGGGTAATCAGTGCTTCAGCGGGCTGAGTCAGCGCCAGCTTCAGTCCCAGTTGAGGAGAATAGGACAGGACTTCGCTGGGCTGGGTTCTGCCCCTCATAGCAGGATTAATGTTGCGGTTGCCATAGGTCGCCATGGCGGGCAGAGCCAAACTGGCACAGAAAAACGCAATGAAAGCCAGGAACAGGAACCCGTTACGCCTCATTCGACGCGGTCTAACAGAACTGCAATAGCCTAAGCTCTGGAGTAAATTATTGGGTTGAATGGCACTCAATTTCACGGTGCTCTTCACTCACAACTGAAGCATGGAATGAGGCAAACATCGAGCCTCTGCACTAGGTTTCCCTAATTAACCTGAGTTCGACAGCCAAACAGCCGACCTCTTTCCCTAGCCCTTACTCCTAAAGGAGCAAGGGAACCGAACGCAAAACCGAGGGTTTTCAACTTGTCTCGGTTCCCCGTGACCTTAGGAGAGGGGCTAGGGGAGAGG
>CALIGI010000195.1 GCA_938021205.1 uncultured Pseudanabaenaceae cyanobacterium | reverse complement strand
ATTGCCCGCCAGATGATCCGTGAAGAAGCGCAGGCCCAGCTCGAAGGTAATCAGGCGAATGGAATCGTAGAGATAACTGTAATCATTCTCAGTTAAGAACTCCCGCGCCACCGATAGATAGCCCTTGAGCATTGCTTCTGCAAGGTCTGGCTCAAAGTGGACGGCTTCTAAGTCTTCCGTCTCTTCTCCCAATGGATTACAGCCCGATCGCAAACAGTCCCCAATGTCGTAATGAATCAATCCTGGCTTAACCGTATCCAGGTCAATTAAGCTCACCGCCTGCCCCGTGGAGCGGTCAATCATGACGTTATTAATCTTCGGGTCGCCATGCATCAGTCGCATGGGCAACTTGCCTTCAGCCTTGGCGGTTTCTAGCACATGGGCCAAGCTGCGTCGGGCTTCCACAAAGGCTAGGCATTGCTCCAACTCTGCGATTTGCTCCGCCTTGCTTTGGGGCGAGATCTGGGCCAAGACGGCATCGAATTGCTCCAGGTAGCGCGGGGTGATGTGGAAACCCTCAAGGGTGTCTACTAAATCGTCCGTCGGCAGGTCGCTGATCAGGTTGTGGAACATGCCCAAGCCATAGCCAATTTCTTCGGCGTGGCGAGCATCTTGAATAGTGTCATGGGTGTGGGAGTTGTCCACAAAACTAATGGCCCGCCAGAAGTCCTCACAGTCCTCGCAGTGGTTACTCTCGTCGTGGGTGAGTAACACGCGGGGCACTTCCCAGCGGCGACTGGGGGGGGTGCGGTTGAGGCGATCGCGTACATGCTCGCTAAAGATCCGCATGTTCTGCATTACCCCACGCGGATTCGTAAACACCTGGGTATTGATGCGCTGGAGAATGAAATAGGGTTCATCTGCATCATCCAGCAGCACCAAAAAGGTGTCATTGATATTGCCGCTGCCAAAGGGCTTGACCTCGCGAATGCTGCCGCTATGGACAAATTGTTGGGCGATGTCGATGGGAAGCAGAGGGGAAGCCATGGGAACCGCTCACAGAAGCAATGAGCATCTATTCTATATCCCCACCGATGCCCACATCCGCCATAGATCCACTGATTAGACCGTCGGTGCAGCGAGTAAGTGAGCATGGGCCAAATGCCCCGTTTTCACCCAAATCTTGCAACCGGCAGCGCCAGCCAATGCATCTAGCTGTTTACCCTGGGGTAAACGCAGCCATCCCCAGCGACTCAGTCGCTGACCATCTACTAGGAGCGTTCCTTCCAGCACAAACAGCTCTAAACCCCCAGGAGCGTCAAGCTCTATGCCAATGCCAGGCTGCCAGGTCTCAAATCGCACAGTTTCATAATCATTTTTAAACAGCGGCTTAATTTCCGCGCCCGGACGCTCTTCAACCAAGACAGGCTCCAAGTCCTGCTCCTTCAGCCGCACAAAGGTTGGGTCCGCCGGGTCAAACTGCCACAGCTTCACCATAATGACGCAGCCCGGCTCAGCTCCTGGCGTATGGCTGGAGCCAGGTGGGTTGCGCACATAGCTGCCTGCGGGATAGTCTCCATGCTCGTCTTGGAAAACGCCGTCTAGCACCAAAAACTCCTCGCCGCCGCCATGGGTGTGGGCGGAGAAATGGCTGCCGGGTGCATAGCGAACAATGGTGGTGGCACGGGCTTTTTCATCGCCGATGCGATCGAGCATGCGCCGCTCAACCCCCGCCATGGGAGAAGGCTGCCAGTGTAGGTCCGCACCATGAACTAAAACGGTTTTGGAGAAGTCGGCATTAATTTCCATTGTGAACTCCTTCAGAGGTTGCTTTTAACTTTTGCTCAAGCGCCAAAATGATGTTTCAAGTCCAGTCCATCTCGCTTAGACTCCGTTGCTTGTGATCTGCAATCAAGTCGCTGGCTACAGCCCAGTGCTTGTTTCAAACAACCTCGCAGACAAAAGTAATAGCGGAAGACTGGCTGCAAGCAGAAAATTTGGCGAGGGGAGAGAGCTTTCTTGGCGTTCGGTCCTCTTCTCCCTTAGGAGAAGAGGCTAGGGGATGAGGTCGGTTTAGTGGTAGTTGTCGAACTCAGTTTTCAACGGTACCTGTACCTGCTTAGGCTTGGGCGCTGGGGCGGGCGTTGACGCGCTCCTGCCAGGCTTTGAGATGGGTGGCATCCTCGGCAGGACCGATGTTGACAAAGCCACCGAAGGCAAGACCTGCCATGGCGGTGATATCTGCGACGGAGAAGCTGTCTCCGGCCATGTAGGGTTGCTGAGACAACTTTTCGTTGAGAGCCGCGAGGGTCGCGATCGCCCGCTCCTTTTGCTTCTCGCCCCAAGCTTTATTCTGATAGCCCTCAATCTCAGGACCCAAGCCATCGGTGGCATGGTGGAAGTAAGCCGCGACTGCATCGAGAAGATTAGCCTCAATGCGGCGCTGGGTCATGTGAATTACCGCCCGCTCCTTGGGAGTCCGGCCTGTGAGCACCGTTTCCCCTGCCAAATGGTCTAGATATTCCGTGATGGCTGTGCATTCCGCAATCATCGTGCCATCTTCCAGCTCTAGTACGGGGACAGCACCAGCAGGGTTCTTGGCGAGGAAGGCTGGTTGCTTGTGCTCACCGCCGGGCACATCCACCTGGACAAATTCAACTTTTTCCGTCAATCCCTTCTCAGCCAATGCCATGCGGACGCGGTAGGGGTTGGGAAATGCTTTGAATTCGTAGACTTTCATTGATTTTTCCTGGATAAGTATATTGCTTTTAGGGAATCTATCTAACGTTCGTTAGATTCGTTGAATCCATAATCTGGGAGCTAACTGAATTTGTCAATACCTAACGTTCGTTAGATTATGGGAGTAGTTCGTTGAGGCACGGTATGGCGGGGCCAAACTATTCAGAGAAGGCGAATGAAATTTTAAACGCCGCAGAGCTGCGCATGCGCCAGGGGGGGTTTGATGCTGTAAGCTACCGCGACTTAGCGGCCGTTGTTGGTATCAAGGCCTCTAGTGTTCATTACCACTTCCCTCAGAAAGCGGACTTAGGCCGGGCCGTTGTTGAGCGCTACACCACGAAACTTTTGGCATTCTTGGGGGCACCTGATGACCCCACAGAGTTTGTGGAGACCCGCATTAAACGACTCTGCTCGGCTTATCAGCATGCCTTAATCCATGAGGAGGTCCCCTGTCTCTGTTGCGTGTTGGGGGCGGAAAGCTTGGATTTACCAGCTGTGGTTTCCCAGGCTGTGAATCACTTCTTTGTGCAAATGATTCACTGGACTGCCACAGCACTTCTTACAGGTTGTGAGGCTCAAGGAGATCGCGATTCCTCCGGAAGCTTGCCAAGCGATCGCCAAGCAGCAGAGGTCTTAGCCAAGCACATCATCGGCACACTCCAAGGCACGATGATCACAGCCTTGACCCTGCAAGACCCGGACGTCCTCACCAATGCAGAGCCTTTTCTTCTACGTTTGGTGAGCTCAGCAATCCCCACAACCCCAGAGCGCCAACCGTAGATCAAGCTAGTCTGCCCAGGTTCTCCATGGAGGATGAACGCCTGAACAGGACCTGATTGTTCAAACTCCCTGGGTTGGATTCACCACCACACAGCCAATTCTCAGTAAACTACTTCAAAAGGCTCAGGGAAGGCTCACATGCCTTTAAGAGCACCCCTTCAGAGTAGGAAAATTGCAGGCCAGGTCAGTTCTATGTGACTTCCGCCCCTCCTGCGCCCTGCAAAGAGTCCTGCCCATTCCCCATCACTGAACCTAGCCTCTTCTGGCATAAATCCGGATGACTCCTGCAATGACTGGGGGAACTACGACGCTTGCCTAATGCCTGAACTGCCAAACCTTCAACTGTTGGAGTCTACATTGTGCTGATTTTGCAAGAAAACGAGGTCGAGCCTTGCCGTGTCATGAAGCGCAAAGCGGGTAAGCTTCATGCTTTTCCCGGTGTTATTTACAATGACAAGCTGTTTCGCAGATTAAAACAATTTCCCGGCCCGGACACCAGCGAAGCGCTCGCCATGGCACGCCGCATCCACCGGGAAACGTCAGGCAAATACCTTGTGTTAGTGGTGTCCGAAGAGGCCATCTACAGTATTTGGGGTGAAGATCGCGGGCTATTTCGTACCAATGAGCTAGTCTCGGAAACGGACCCCATTTACCAGCTTGAACTCGAAGAGCTAGTTTCCCGCATGCGAGATGTGAATGGTGTGCTCATTAAGGATCGCCGCTATAACCTCAAAACCTACACTCGGTGTTTCTTAGGCCAAGAAGCTCATGCTTGGCTGATGGAAAACTTTGGTCTGTCTGCAGAAGGGGCCTTGCGCCTGGGACAACGGTTGATCGATGAACGCTGGATGCACCATGTGACCCACGAGCATGACTTTGAGGATGCCGAATTGTTCTATCGCTTTTACTGGGATGACTAGTAGGTTAATCTGACTTTCGCTTCACTCAGATCCTTAGAGTAAGGACCCGCACAAGAACATATTGAAAGCAGGCACCAGCGGTGGATGGGTTTGCATTCCTCCATTCGCCCATGACTTGGGAGCTGTTTATAACTGTCGTGAACGACAGTTACTCAATCTAGTCCAAGACATGGGTAGGTGGGTGGGACGCCTAAGCCTAGAGGAGAAGTTGCAGAAGCCAAACTCGAGCTTTTTTAAAGCGAGCTGGAATTCAAACTCTCCGCTTCGGCTTCTGTTTGAGGCAAGTGCAGGCCGCATTCTTGTTTGAGCCCTTGAAAGCGAGTGTCGCGCTCGTTGTCATCGGCAGCGGTCATGGGGCGGCTTGAATGCCAGTCACCGACGGTTGCATATCCCTGATCGAAGTAGGGGTGATAGGGCAGCTCATGCTCCGTGAGGTAGTTGTAAATGTCGCGGGAATGCCAGCTTAAAATGGGCAACAACTTGTAAATACCATTTTGTATGCCAATGGACTGAAGCTGATTTCGATGCTGTGTTTGCTTGGCGCGTAGCCCAGCAAGCCAGGCCTTGGCATTGAGCTCTTTGAGTGCCCGCTGCATGGGCTCGACTTTGCGGATTTGATCGTATTGGTTAAAGGCTTCTACGGTTCCTTGCTCCCAAAGCCGCCCGTGACGGGCTTCCATATGGGCGGGGGATAGGGGCGATTGGTAAACCTTGAGATTGAGCTTGAGGCGTTCCGTTAGTTGATCGGCAAAGCGATAAGTGGCATCTGGAAGATAGCCCGTATCCACCCAAATAATCGGTGTGTCTGGTGCGATGCTCGTTACCAAATGCAACATTACGGCGGATTGAATTCCGAAGCTGGTGCTCATCACCATGCTGCTTCCGAAGGTCTCTAGACCCCATTGAATAAGAGCTTCAGCGCCAGAATCCGCGTGGGTGACGTTGAGTTCTTCGAGATCTAAAGATGGGAGATTGAGGCTGTGAAGCTGGGGCTTGTGCTCCAGTCGCTTCGGTTGTCGTATTGCTGTCTGGGCGGCTGTTTGCTGAGATGATGCGCCTGCCATACCTGTCGGTCCTACAAACCAGTGTTGTTCCAGCATAGGCCATTAAAAGGGGGCTGGCGATCGCAAAATAATATCTGCATCGGTAAAGGGATGGCGAAATTCTACCTGGCTGGCGTGGAGATGAAGGCGATTGCAAAGTAAGCTTCCTACGGAATCCCTGCTAGCTGGATTTGAAGGGGGAGGGGCAGCCATGCCGTAGAGGCGATCGCCCACAATGGCCATGCCCAGTCCCTCCGCTGCATGGATCCGTAGTTGGTGGGTGCGTCCGGTGATGGGCTCAAAGCGCACCCGGCTACGGCCACCCCGACGGTCTAAGACAATGAAGTGAGTCTTGCTGGGCTTGCCTGCTTCGTGATCTACTCGCTGACGAGGACGGTTCTCGGGATCGGCGGCGAGGGGGAGATTGATGGAGCCTCCTTTGAGCATGGGTTGGCCCTGGAGGATGGCTTCGTAGGTTTTAGAAATCTGTTGCTGTTGAAACTGTTGATGAAGATTGCGCTGGCTGGCTGCGTCCTTGGCTAATAGCAATATGCCGGAGGTGTCCTGGTCAAGGCGATGGACGGTGTTGAGGCGATCGCCCAGGGGGTGACCGGCTTCGTCCTTGAGCTGATTACGTAGGCGGCTGAGAACGCTGTCCTGATTTTGACGCGATCGCCCAGGCACGGATAGCAGCCCCGCAGGCTTATCCACCGCAATTACCCAGGCGTCCTCGTACAGAATCGGCAGACTCAAATCCTCTGATGCAGAGCTTTCAACCATTGGCTTGGGCTCAGCCCGAACCAGCCGATCCAAGCCGCTCAGTAAGAAGCCCATCAGTGGCTGACAGCGTTCCTCGCAGGCACCATAGAACTGCCCCGGTTGGCGATCCCGCGTCGCTGCTCCCCACCAAAATTCGGCTAGGGCCAGGGGCTTGAGCTGCTGGCTTGCAGCGTAGTGAAGCAGCTTGGGCGCGCAGCATTCGCCAGTGCCGGTGGGTAAGGAACCGAGGCCAAGATCCGTTAGGGAGACTGCTTCACCGGAGAAGTTTTGCAGGCTATAGGCACGATGCATTTCGGCTTGGAGTTTTTGAGACAAGGCTTTTCGCTGGCGCTTGATGCTCAGTCTCTGTTCGTCGGCCTGGGCGATCGCTGTTTTTAATGGCTTTAGGACTTGATCTCGCTCCCGCTTCAGGGCCCGCCTTTCCCGGCCATCCCGACGACTCTGCTCCTCCAACTCTGTCCACAAACTTTGCTCCTCTTTCCTAGCCTCAAAGCCCCCCTTTGCCAAAGGGGGAGGAGAATCTGCAAGAAGTTGATCGCGCTGAGCTTTTCGCTGGGCCTTGTTCTCACGGTGGCGATCGCCCATCTGCTGCAACTGCTCTGCAAATTCCTGGCTCCGTTCTTCATGCTCCTTGCGTTGGGGAATGCACTTGAGGGAGATCAGCTCCAACTTCAATGCTTCTAATTGGCTTAGAGTTTGGGCTTCGAGGAGGGCTACGCGATCGCGCCCCGGAATCGTCGGCACCCAGCCCGAACGCTCAGCACTGCCTTCCAATAATCCCGAAAATGCTTTAAGCCAGCCCCGCTCTCCATCGGCCTTCTCCACCATAAGAACGCCATACATCTTGCCTTCCCGGCCAGCCGCATTGCTCCATTCAGCTTCTAGCTCTGCCATCAGCGCTCGTCCCAAGGCTTCCGCTGTGGCAGTGCGAGGCAAGCGCTGGGGATTGCCCACAAAGGGATCGCGATCTTGATACCAGTAGCTGACCACGTCTTGGCCAGACGCCATCAGCTCACGAACCTCAGGCAGCAACGGTTGAAGCATCGAGATTAAGTGCGTAAAACTTTGCGAGCGGTCCGAATTGAGGTTTTCCGGGGGCTCGCAACTCGTTACCCTAACTGTAGTCTTTCGCGCTTTGGCTCCATGGGTTATCGCTGGTCTGTTTGGCTAGGTTCTGCTTCGGCTCTCTTGAGCTTGACTGCGGGACGACTGTCTCAACGCTCGCTCCGACAGCTCTCTCGCCTACTTCTCTTCGTCTTTCTTAGTTGGGGCCTACTGCTCCCCCTTAGTCAGGTTGCGTCCGCCCAAGCAGTAGACCGACGCTTCCGTCAAAATCTTTGCATCGAATACGTCACCAGCCTGGAGCTGCCTAGCCAAAGCTTTGAAGGCACCACCGTCGGGGGGCTTTCCGCCCTCACCTATGACCCCAAGAACGGTCAATTCTACGCCCTTTCCGATGACCATGGCAGCAGCCAAGCCCGTATCTACGAGCTAGACCTGCCCATTGTGGATATTGATGGGGAAACCCAGTTTGGCCCCGCTGAGGTTAAAGACCTCATTCGCCCCAAGGATAGTGAAGGCCAACCCTATGGCGGCAGCTTCGATCCTGAAGGTTTGGCCTTGACGCCCCAGGGCAGCTTCTTTGTCTCCACCGAAGGCGAGCCGAGCCAGGGACTCGCGCCGGGTCTATTTGAATTTGACCGCACCAGCGGCGACCTGCTGCGCGAGCTGCCCGTGCCTGAAAAATTTGTGCCAAAGTTTGCGCAAAGGGGTGAAGAGCAAGCCATTGGTGGAGAAATCCAACCCATCGAAGCAGAGCCTGTCCAAACCCAAGGCGTTCAGTCCAACCAGGGATTTGAATCCCTCAGCCTCAATGCCACGGGCACTGCTCCCGGTGAGCCCCTGCGGCTGTTTACTGCGACTGAAGGACCGTTGGTGCAGGACAAGACTGCAACCAGCATTAACGCTGCCCCCCGCGATCGCCTGCTCCACTACTACCTGGGTGAAGGGCGTCCCCTCCTCGTTGCCGAACATCTCTACCCCCTAGAGCCGCTGCCGGGCTCTATCTTCCACGGCCTCAGCGAAATTCTTGCCCTGGATGGCGAAGGACATTTCCTCGGTTTAGAGCGTGCTTTAACGCCGCTAGGCTTTGACGCCAAGCTCTTCCAATTCACTCTGGCTGGGGCAACAGATATTTCTGGTACGGAGAGTTTGCGAGGCACCCTGCAAGAGGTCGAGCCCATTCAAAAGCAACTCCTGCTTCATCTCAATGAGTTGGGCATTGGTCTTGATAATTTGGAAGGCATGAGCTGGGGGCCACGCCTCCAGGACGGCAGCCGCTCGCTGTTGCTGATCAGCGATGACAATTTTAAGTCCTTCCAGAAGACTCAGATTTTGCTGTTTAAGGTGGATGTGATGAGTTGAGTGCCAGTTGAATCTCATTCGGTTGGATCGAGGTTCTCTCTGATATGACGTCCGCCTAATCAACCTTAGAATTATTAGCCTCCAACCCTTGCCGGATATAGACTCGTAACTCTGCGAATTGCTAGGACGTCATATGAGTTGTTCTCAGCGGTATATGCTCAAACGCCAAAAAACGAAGTCCCGGAAGATTTGGGGACTTCGTTTTTTAGAGGAGATGCTTATGGCGAAGGTTCAATCAAGGCAGTGCGGCTTCCCCGACTTGGGGTAAAGCTGACTGAATTTGAACTTGTCAGGCCTTCTTGGCAGTTAATGGAGCCGCAGGTATAGTGTAATTATGCTGCGTCGGACTGAGGTTTTTTTCGCTTGCGCAGGGTGGCGAGGCCCATGCCCAAGAGGCCAGGAATTAGGGTCGGTGCCGGAACAGGTTCTGCATTAGAGAAAACAGCATAGGACACCGATGCCTCCTCAGCACCGGGAGCACCCAGGCCAAAAAAAACATCGCGGCCCGACCCATTTGTTCCATCAAACAACCCCTTGGTGTTGGTCCAATCAGTCTGAGCAGCAGAGCTCCATTCCGCCGTTTGGGATGCTGTTGCTGATCGAAAGAAGGAATATAAAGGAGGGACTGGCGCAAAATTCCTTGTATCCCATTGGTCGATCATGATTCGCACGGCTG
>CALIGI010000194.1 GCA_938021205.1 uncultured Pseudanabaenaceae cyanobacterium | reverse complement strand
GTGCCAGAATCCTCCGAGCTAGCCCTGGCTCACCCCGACTGGCTCAGCGTCAAAGCCAACGGCGATACGACCGCCAACAGTGCGGGTGGCCAAAACGCTTGGCTCAACCCGCTCCATCCCGAGGTGCAAAAGTTTCTCACTGACCTCGTCATGGAAGTTGTTGATAAATACGATGTCGATGGCATCCAGTTTGATGACCATATGAGCCTGCCCCGAGACTTTGGCTATGACCGCTACACCAAAGCGCTCTACAAGCAGGAGACCGGCAGGACCGTCCCCTCCAATTCAGCAGACCAAGTTTGGATGCGCTGGCGAGCGGACAAGATCACCGAGTTCATTGGCGATCTCCACGATGCGGTCAAAACTCGTAAGCCCAAGACTGTCTTCTCGGTCTCGCCTAATTACCAAGACTTTGCCTATAAGTTTTCGCTCCAGGATTGGTTGACCTGGGTGCGCAAAGACTTCGTGGATGAGATTGTCATGCAGGTTTACCGCGACGACTACAGTAGCTTTGTCCAGCAGCTCGAACGTGCTGAAATTAAGGAAGCCCAGAAGAAAATCTCGACGGGGATTGGTATTCTCTCGGGTCTCCCTCGTCGGCCTATTCCCATGGGGCAAATTGAGCAGCAGTCTCGGGCAGCGCACCAGCGAGGTTTGGGCGTGGCTTACTTCTTCTATGAAAGCCTCTGGGATGACGCACCGGAGCCTGCCCCTGAGCGTAAGCAGCGCTTTGCCAAGCTGTTTCCCCGGCCCGCTTCTCGTCTGGCGCAATTAGCCAGCTTCTAAGTCAGAGCTCATGAAGCCATGGGCCCTCCGGTGTTGACCCAACGCCGGGGGGCTTGTCGTTAGAATGGTTATAGAAACTGCGATCGCGCCCCAAGTCCCTATGACGCTAACCCTTGCGAAATGGACCCTCGACGACTATCACCAGATGGTCGAGACGGGCCTGCTGAAAAATCGCCAGGTTGAATTGCTAAACGGAGAAATTGTCGAAATGTCCCCAGAAGGTCCAGAGCATGCGTCGCTCAATGGGGATAGCAAGGATTACCTGGGAGAGTTGCTCAAGGGCAAAGCCATTGTGCGAGAGGCGAAGCCGATCACCCTGCCAGAGCAGGCATCCGAGCCGGAGCCGGACTTAGCGATTGTTGCACCGCCGCGATCTAAATACCGCCAGCGCCATCCCTACCCCGCAGATATCTTTTGGGTGGTGGAATATTCCCACAGCAGCCTGCAAAAAGATCTCAAGACCAAGCGTGCAAATTACGCTGCGGCAGGCATCCCAGAATATTGGATCGTCAATCTCAAAACAGGCATCGTCATTGTTCTGCGCGATCCGAGCGACGGAGATTATCAGTCGGAGCAGCAATTTCTAGCTGGCTCGATTCACCCGCTGGCTTTCCCAGAAACTTCGGTTTCGGTGAGTTATTTGCTTAGCGGGCAGTAGCTCTGGTTCTTTAGGGACCTCCAAGGATTTAATCATCCTCTTTCAGTCTCTGAACCTTGCACTGTTTAGCCATATCTGATGAGTTCGACAAAGCGAAGCTGCCCTCACCTCGGTTGGCCTGAATCAGGCCAAACCCTAGCCCCTCTCCCTGGGGAGAGGGGAACATGAAAAGCTCTGAAACAGACTGCTGGCGTTCGGTTCCCCTTCTCCCTTAGGAGAAGGGGTTAGGGGATGAGGTCGATTTGTCGGCTGCCGAACTCAGGTTATAAATGGCCAGATTTCAGGGTGATTTAAAAATAGGAAGTCC
The DNA here is from genome assembly GCA_938021205.1 of uncultured Pseudanabaenaceae cyanobacterium. Lineage (GTDB taxonomy): Bacteria > Cyanobacteriota > Cyanobacteriia > PCC-9006 > JAAUQQ01 > JAAUQQ01. The sequence goes on along the minus strand of CALIGI010000194.1, from coordinate 13,737 downwards.
CTTAGACACTGGGTATTTGCACAAACACCCGGTGTCTTTGCATTCTCAATGCTCATCCCTCCCGATACTTCTCCAATAGCTTGGGCAAATGGTCCATGCCATCCACGCCAATCAGACCAATCATCTCGCTCCGTCTTGCTTGGAGCGCCTGGTCAAAGGCCTCTTCACTGCGCTTGCCCTGGATAATGCTGACGATTCCCGCTGCCTGTCGCCATTCCGGTGCGCTCCGCTGCTCCAGCAAATACATGCCTAAGCATCCCTGAAACAGCGCCTCGGTCTCTTCATTTTGTTGATACAGCGCCTCCGTCAGGTAACAGCGACAGAGACCATGGAGATCCGCATTGCCCGTTTGCAGGGCCAGCTTGATCGCCAGTTCGAGGGCTTCCTGGGCAGCCCGGTTGCGACCCAGTAGCAGATAAGCCTGGCCTAAGCCGCTGCTACAGAGGGTTTGGCTGACGCGATCGCCCACTTTCTCCGCCCGCTGCAATCCCTGCCTAAGTTGTTCCACCGTCAGCGCCAGTCGATCCACATTGGGGCGCTCCTGGGCCTGGGCCTGCTGAACTTCGCTGTAGCCCGTGCTGACAATGGCCTGGGCTTCCCCCGGCTGATCGCCAGTTTGCCTCGCCAAAATTAAGGCACGCTGACCCTGGGCGATCGCCCCCTCGTAGTCCTTCAACTTTAACTTGGCTCGACTGATGTGGTTGAGATTGGCGATGGCGCAGCGCTGATCATCGGCGGACTGGGCTAGTTCCAAAGCCTCGTAATGTAGCTCTAGGCTTGTTTCCACATCCCCCATCCAGCCTTGGGAATAGGCCACCAGGGTCAAAATTCTGGCCTTCTCCTGGGTATTCTCCAAAGCCCGCAGGGGCTGGTCCAAATAGCCAATGGTTTCCCGGAAGCTCTCGCCGGAGAAGGAAGCCAACACACCGCCATAGAGCGGAAAAGTATCCCGCTGGGCAAAGGCCCGCAGAATTTGTAGTGAAACCTGGAATGTTGCCCGAGCCAAGGCTTCGGCCTGACTGTCAGGGAGTTGCTCATTGTCCCGGAAGCCACCGCTCAGCTCAGACCAGAGCTGGGCAAAGGTCAGAAAAGTCATGGCGGCCAGATTACGACCTCCAGTCAGGCTATAGGGCTGCTTATCAAACCAGGCAATCAGTCCGCCTTGCATGCCTCGCAGTAGGATTGCCAGTTCGATCCAGGCGGCCAGGTCCACATTGGTCTGCTCCTCCGCTAGATCGTAGGCGGGGCGGTTTTCGACTTGCCCGGCAAAGAGTTCTTGGGCCAAGCTGCTGCTGGTTTTCTGGGACCAGAATTTCCAGGGGCTCACTTGTTGGCGGCTGGATTCAAAGCCCACGGCCCGCTGGGGGGCATCGTACATCCAGCCAATTAGGTGAGGCTCCATCGTCTCAAAGGATTTGAGCCCTTGATCCAAGCCCCGAGCCAGGGGCTGTAAATCACTATCGGCTTCCCCCAGGTCGTTCGCTAGCAAGCGAATTTGCTTGCGGTTAAAAACGTAGGTTTGGTTGGGATCGAGGATTTGGAAGAGCACGGAGAGGCGGTCTTCTGGGGAGGTGCTGTTGAGCTGCGCGATCGCCGCCGCCGAAGCATTTTTCGCCTGGTTATCCTTTTGCCAGCGCTCCCAGGCCCCCGCCAAGACTTTCAAGGCCCTGGACTGACGCAGAGCCTTAGCTTGCTGCATTTCCGTGCCATTTTTTTGCTGCTCCTCAACCTGGGCCTGGCGGTCCAAGAGGCAACGCTCAAAAATCTCCCCCACGCCCCCTTCCAGGGCCTCACTGAGTAAGCGGTAAACCTGTTCCTTGGAAGCAATACGGCCCTTCATTGTGCCGGTGATGATTTCTTCCACAAAAGCGCTGTAGCGCTCGGGCCAGGATTCCGCCGGATTGGGTTGGGCATCGGACTGGGCGTTGGACGTCGACTCACTCAAGGCGAAAGCTCCTGGGGGCAGGGAAGAAAAATTTGTGGGTTAAAACCAGACTGCTATAAGGCTCACACCATTGAATAGCTCCGGTCAGAAAGTCATTCACAATCTGACACAAGACTTCTTTATACTGAATGATCGTGCCGCTCTGCTGCTCTTGGATACCGTTTTTGACAATTGCTTGTCATGGGTGGACCTAGGTCATTGATTAGGGGCCACGCTGTCGCAAAGGGAGGAGTCTGTTGAGCCACATTAGTCAGGTATTAAACAAGCGCGCTTGGTTTTCCAATGTGAAGGCCGATCTGCTGTCGGGAGCCGTGGTGGCCCTGGCGCTGATTCCAGAGGCGATCGCCTTTTCGATCATCGCCGATGTCGATCCCAAGGTGGGCATCTACGCCTCCTTCTGCATTGCCATTATTACGTCCTTTATGGGCGGTAGGGCTGGCATGATTTCTGCGGCCACGGGAGCTATGGCGCTGCTGTTTGTTCCCCTCACCGCTACCTATGGTCGGGAATTGGGCCTGGAATATATTCTAGCCACGACGATTCTCACCGGTATCTTCCAGATTATCCTCGGCTATGTGCGCCTGGGTGACCAGATGCGCTTTGTCCCCCGAGCGGTGATGGTAGGCTTTGTGAATGCCTTGGCCATTGTGATTTTCACTGCCCAATTTCCCCAACTCTTTCCCTGGATGGACGGTGGAGGCCATGCTATAGGTGAAGCCGGGACGCTGATTGCTTCGGCCGGTGATGTCGCCCTAGGCGGTGCGGGTGATGCCCTGGGCTATTCGATTTGGGTGGTTTACGCCATGGTGGCAGCTGGTCTGGCGATCATCTATGGCCTGCCCCGGATTACGACGCTGATTCCTTCGCCCCTGGTGGCGATCGTGATCTTGACCCTAGTGTCAATGTTCGGCGGGCTCAACATTCCCACGGTGGGCGATGAGGGCAGTATCCCGACGACGCTACCGCCGTTCCACTTGCCCCAGGTTGCGGCCAATCTGGAAACCTTTCAGATTATTCTGCCCTTTGCCTTTTCCTTGGCGATTGTCGGCTTGATGGAGTCATTCCTCACGGCCAACGTGCTAGATGATTTCACCGATAGCACCAGTGACAAGAACCAGGAAGCCAAAGGCCAAGGCGTGGCCAACATCGTTGCAGGCTTCTTTGGTGGCATGGCGGGCTGCGCCATGATTGGCCAGTCTGTTATTAACGTCAAGTCTGGTGGTCGCACTCGCCTGTCCACCCTGACAGCGGGCGTGGTGCTGTTGGTGATTATCCTGGCGGGCAGTCAGTGGGTTTCCCAGATTCCCATGGCGGCTTTGGTGGCGGTGATGATCATGGTTTCCATCAGTACCTTTAGTTGGGTGTCTCTGCGCAACATTCGCTTGATTCCTAAAAGCGAAACAGCGGTGACGTTGGCCACTGTGGCGGTGACCTTGCTGACCCACAACCTGGCCTACGGTGTGCTGACGGGCGTGGCGTTGAGTGCGCTGTTCTTCAGTCGTAAAGTCGCTGATATTGTCCATGTGGATTCCCTACGAGAAGAGGGAGCCACCCAGCGGACTTACAGCATCTCCGGCGATATTTTCTTTGTCTCCGTGGAGGGCATGCTGAACCGGTTTGACTTCCGCGAAGAGGGTCTGGAGCAGGTCAAAGTTGATTTGAACCATGCCCATATTTGGGACCAGACGGCGGTGGATGCGATCGATAAGATCGTGTTCCGTTTCCGCAAGCGGGGCGTTGAAACGGAGCTGCTGGGCTTGGATGAAGCCAGTGCTGGTTTGTTAGAACGCTTGGCAACTCACAATAAGGAAGGGGCAACGGAGGGTGGAGCTCACTAGAGCTGGTAGAATCCGATATCTTTCTAGCGAAAAGCCCCTGGCAACCTTGAGTTGCTAGGGGCTTTGCGCTTTGGGCTGCTGTGGGGCATTAAGCCGTGAGGAACAGGACTTTATTCATCTCGCAATTTGATTAACTCCCCCTTTCTAAGGAGGCTGGAGGGATCGTGTCATGACATGCTCAACAGCCGATCTCCCTCAAATCCCCCTTGGGAAGGGTGAAGGTCTAACGTAATTCTTGTTCCTAAGGAATTACGCAGCCTTCGGTAAGGCTAGGTCTGGGATGGGCTCAAAGCGAATCAAGCCGGGACGCTCGTAGCCCACGAGGGTTTGGGTGAGCTGGGCCATGTTTTGGCGAGTGAGGATGGATAGCTCCCGGAGAGAGCGTTTGTCCTGGAGCATTCGGCTCAGCTGGCTGTAAGCCGCTTCGGGGAGCTTACGCTTGAGCTTCTCTGCACTGGTGATCACCGGGGCAGATGTGGGTGCGTAGATTTGTAATTGAGCTTGGCACCAAACTTGCCATTCCTGGTTGACTTCATCTAATAAATCATTGAGGGCAAAGAAGCAAATGGGTTCCTCCAGCTTGACCGGCTCTTCTGTAATCGTGGTTTGGGCCTCCCAGGCGTTGCTGAGAATCTGAATCAGCTCAAATAAAACTTCTTTGATTGCTTCTTGGATCATGGCTTGAAGCTTGTCTCGTTCAACCCCGTTGTGGGCCAAATGAATTAGGGCCTTATATTCCCAATGAGAGTCGGCGATGATTGCACTGCTGGGTAATTGAGCTGAGCCGAGATGCTGGTGGGTAATGCAGCACCAGCGGCGGATGCGATGAATGCCAGCGGTGGCCCAAATGAGGCGGCCATGGCGGAAGCTGAGTTTCCAGATGGCCTCAGCATGGGTTTGAAAGCAGAGGTCGCCGCTGAATTGCTCGCGTACTGCATTTTGTACCCGCAACATGAAGTCGCCGAGGTCAGGGGAGTGGATACCGGAAGCTTGGTACTGCTCAAGGGGTGCAAACATGATCCGGGAAATGCAATGAATGGGATAGGGATAGGCGTTGCTTCACTCCAGTTGAGCTGTACAGCATATTGCTGGGCTTGTATGGGTGAACGTTTGTGCCTCAGAAGGTCATTCAGGCTGGGCCAGCCGTTTTCCGAAGAATTCGTCTTAATTCGGTGGTGATCGATCGCCAATTGTTCATTTGGTGGTTGCGATCGCACCTGGCTGCTGAATTCCTGCTTGGAGGCAATGAACAAATGCCAGAGAAATTGCAAGCCGGAACTACACCATGTTTCGTCGCTTTATTTTCTTGTCTTTATTGAGGTTGAATCGTTGTGTTTTAGGGAGTAGAGCTTATTTTTGGGGCCTCGGAGAATTTAAAGACGGAAAAATTTTGGAAAAAGGTTAAGCACTTCAATGCTGATGGCAACGACTATTAAGTATTGAAGTGCTCTTTTCATTGCCTCCAAAATGGCTTTACCAAAACTTTATTGGCGCGGAACTTGCCTCTGCTGAGTATTTCTTCCTCCGTAGCTTCCCCGGATTGGGGCATGGCGGAATCACTAGATTGACCCAGGGGAAATTCAGGCTTGTTCTGTTAGGAGAGAGAGACCTCTCTTGAGAAGCAACTGCTGTAGGTTAGGGCTTGTTGGCGGGGCCAATTAGACTCAAATTCCTGACTCAATAATTCATCTCATAAAAATAAAATCTGCAAGGTCAATCTCCTGAGTATCTTTTCAGACGTTAACTGGATAGACCTCGTTCAATCCTAGCCATATTTCAAATCACCTCAGCTAGAGACTGCGAGTACCGAGGAGCTGAAAACCCTGCGGATTCCAGAAGCGATCGCTGCAAGGTGGAACAACTTCGCACAACCTCTGTCTTTCTAGAGATTGAGAATTGTGAGGAGGATTGCCTTTATGTGATTCGGGTTGACCCTATTCGTTATGGTTGTCTCCTCTTCGACTCGACTGCTGGATAGTCTTTCCCAGCAATATGTTCCGGCTTGGCTGACTGAGCAAAAGCCTCATGTTCAAACGATTGCCCAAGGGATTTTGGCCTGGCAATCCACGGTGGAAGAATTACTTGTTTCTGTCCGTCATGCCTCCCGCCAAAAGACGGCTCCAATGACGATATCGCTCAAGTTGTGGGTGGGATACAGCGCTGATAGCCCCTGTTGTGATAGCTGGTATGGCGTCGGCTTCGTTAAGGCTGTTGCCCGTTCGCGGGGCGGGGCTGCTCGGGCGAATCCTCGTAATGCGCCGCCAGGGACTGTTTTGGATATTAAGTCCAATGGCGTCACCGTGGCAGTGGTAGATGGCGCGGTTCGCTTGTCGAACTTTCTCACGCCTTTGGGGCGTCCCCTGTTGCCAACTCAGTTGCCCCTAACCATTGGTCAACGCTTGCCTCGATTAACGCCCTATCAGCAACGGGCAATTACTCAGTTTGAGGGCGGGATCGCGGCCCATGAGATGACTTGGCATCAGCGCTTGACCCAGCTACGACCGCTGCAATTGCCCCAGAGCGAGGGGGAGCCGGGTTTGGGCTCTATTTTTGCCCGTCTGCCGTTGGAGCTAGAACCTACTTTGGCTTCGGGTAATGGGGAATTTCAGGATTGTTTGGCACAGTTTGGCGGCGGGATTTTGTTGACGGCTTTGACTGGCTACCTTATGAGCTTGTGTCAGGGGGCTGCTTCGAGACGATCCTCGATTGATTTGTCCGGTGATGATGGGGCCTGGGGGAAATCAGCTTGCCGAGGCGAGATTGGTTTGCGCAGTACTCGCCTGCAGCAGATGCTCTGCTCCGAGGAGTTAACGGCATTATTTGCCAGTCATGTTCCGGCTTGTTTTGCCTTGGACTTGACCGAAGCCTTATCCCACAACCTAGCGGTGGTCTTGGAGGAGTTGCGCTTCTTAGAAAATGCCTTGACCCATCGCCAGGATTTAGTTCTGGGAATTAATGAGGAGAAGTTACCTTCTCTGTATCCGGTGCTAATGGAGGTGGGAACGGAAATTTCTGAAGCGCCCCATCGTCTGGGGCAAGCGTTGACGATTCAGGTTACAGAAAGTGGTGAGGCTTGTGTTTGGTTCTATAATCCAGCCGTATTGGGGGAGGAAGAGGTTGCTCAAATGCAGGCGGACTTTATTCGCGGTTTACAGGCCATTGCACAGTTCCCCGATAGGCCATTCTCTCAATGTTGGAGCGCTTGCGCTCTTGCTGTTTCGGGGGCTCCTGCTGAGGCTTAGAGCTTGAAAAGCTTGCACCTAGCGTTTCACGGCCTCAATGCCATGAATGATTAGATGGTCATGAGACTCGCCCAACAAACTCCCAGCAAACTTCCAGAAAACTCCCCGGAATTCTTCTGGAGGGAAGGGAAAGGGGGGTAGATTCAACGTGATGACATTGCTAGGTTCATCTAAATGTCGTTTTTGTGAACCTGCCTGCTCTGGCATTGCTACGCTTGAGTCTGAAGCTTGGAATTGCTGAGGGGCAAAACCCCTCCTGCCAATCCTGCCTAAAGCCGATTGATTGTTGTAGTATCCTACGGCGACTCTCATCCGGGCCGTGTATTCATTATTACCTCCTAAATGGGACGCATTTTTCTTTCCGCAGGCCATGGTGGCTTTGAAAATGGTGTGACGGACCCCGGCGCGATCGCCGGGGGAACAACCGAAGCCCAAGAAATGATTCAGCTGCGGGACCTAATGGTTCTGGAGTTGCGTTCGCGTAGCTTTGAAGTCTTGCTGGTACCCGATGACTTGAGTGAGTCCCAAAGCGCCTTTTGGATTAATAGCCGTGCCCAGACCGGTGATGTGGCTTTTGAAATGCACTTAGGAGCCTTTACAAATCCCAGCTTGCGCGGGGCGACTTGCTACTACATTGCCAATAACGATCAGCGGGAAAAACAGGCGGAATTTCTGTTGTTGTCCATGTTACGTAGGGTGCCTCAGTTGCCCAGTCGTGGAGCCCTACCGGATACGGCTTCGGGCCTAGGGCGTTTGTCTTTTTGTCGAGATATTATTCCTGCCTCCTTGTTCATGGAGGTGGCCTATCTTACTAATCCCAGCGATCGCCAGCTTCTACAAACGAAGCGTCGTGACTTTGCGATCGGTTTATCCGAAGGTGTTTCGGCCTGGAGCCGGGCGATTGATTCGGGCGCTCCCCTAGATCCGGTGCCGATTTATCCGACGATTAATATTCGCATCAATGGTCAGGTCTACGGTGAACAGGGCATTTTGATTAGCAACAATGCCTATATTCCAGTGGATCTGGTCGATAGCCTCAAGGCTGACTTGTCTGCTATTCCCCAGGTGCGCCGGGTGAATTATCGCGGTGTGGTCTATGTGAAGGCTGTGGAGCTGCGGGATTTTGATATTTCTGTGGGTTGGGATAAGGCAACCCGCACGGTGATTCTCCAGTCCATCCTGAAAATTTGTAAGGGCACCATCGATCGCATCATGGGCCATGGCAATACCGCTGAAGTTCAGCTAGTTGAGTTTTTGAAACAGCAAAATGCTGAGGCTCTGGGGCTCTATCCCGACTTGGCTCAGCTATTTCGAGAGGAGGGCAGCGTTGAAGGCGTTAATTACGACATCGCCTTTTGCCAAATGTTGTTAGAAACCAATTTTCTGCGATTTAGCGGCACCTTGAAGCCCACTCAAAATAACTTCGGTGGTTTGGGAGGGATTGGTGCGGGTGCGGGGTCTGAGGGAGCGACCTTTACCAGTGCTCGCATTGGGGTGAGAGCCCAGATACAGCATCTCAAGGCCTATGCCAGCACTGAACCGGTGGTCCAGGAGATTGTGGACCCACGCTTCCGCTTTGTGACCAGAGGGGTGGCTCCGCTGTTGAGTCAATTGAGTGGTCGCTGGGAGGCGGATTTGACCTATGGCGATCGCATCTTAGCGATTGTGCGTCAGCTATATGAGTCGGCTTCGTTGCTATAAGCCAAGCGAGCTAACGAAAAGGAGAGGTGCAACGTAGTTGCACCTCTCCTTTTCGTTTTGCAGCAGCAACTGCACTATGAATCAGTCAATTTCCTAGCCTTGCAACAGCACCTTGCGTAGATGACGCATGTTGTTGGGTAAGTCGAATTTCATGGCCTGCTCAATGAACAGTCCGGGGACAGGAATGGAAGGGGTAGCCTGAACGGTGTAGCTCAGCTCGGTGCTGCTACCCAGGTCCTTTAACTCCAGCACTGCCGCAAAATCGCGGAAGCTGACGCCGCCATCCACCATGGAGAAACGAATGGACTCCTGGGGAATTTCATCGATTTGGAGCTGAATCTCCACAGCAATGCTCAACATCAGAAAGGTTTTGCAGGCCGCTTGGGTGATGCGTTTGCTTTGGGGAGATAGCTCTGCGGTGACTTCACTACGGGTGATGTCAGGGAAGAAGGCTGTCCAGCGCGAGTAGTTTGTGAGCTGTTGCCAGACTTGCTCCCGAGTGAGCGGAACGTTCATGGTGGCCGTCACAGCGGCCCCAGCGGTGGTGTGGGGTTGTATCTGGGTGATGACTGTGCCGTTGAGGGGGGCAGAGGTCACCTGGCTTGAAGTCTTTCGGGCCTGCTGGGCCACTGCTGCATGGGTCGTCATCATAATCCAATGCTCGCTGCTGCTGTTCTCATCAGAATTACCTACCTCAATGGACGATCGCGTGGAATCCGCTGAATTTCACTTAGTCTTTATTAAGAACGGGATAAACCTGAAAGCTTGCATATCGTTGGCGGACCCGTTGTAACAAATTCTTTCAGGAACGACAAGTTTATCTCAAGGCGTGTCTGGCCTGGCTGCTGAGGCTATCGACGGCCCAGGTGAGGACCATGAAGCTAAGCAGGGTGGCGCTCAAACCTGCATAGTCAAAGGCACTGACTTGCTCCTTTACTAAATAGCCCAATCCGCCTGCCCCCACCAACCCGACAATTACGGTTTCGCGCAGGCAGACTTCCCAGCGATAGAAGCTGTAGGCCAGGAAGCGAGGCAGGGTGAGGGGCAGGATGCCGTAGCAAAATATCAGGACCGTGGGGGTGCCTTGGGCGGCCAAGCTGTCGAGAGATGATGTGTCGAGATTTTCGATGACTTCGGCTTTTAGGCGACCCAAGATGCCGAAGTTGTGGATGGCGAGGGCGATCGCTCCCGGTAGAATCCCTGGGAACAGCATGTAAAGCAGCACTAAAGCCCAAACGGGCGAGGGAATGGCCCGAGCAAAAAGCAGCAAGGTCCGACTGCTCAGGAGCAATAGCCAAGCGAATCCCTGGGAAAGGTGGGAATGTTTGGCCACTGAGTGAGGTGTGAGGAGGCCGCCTGGAAGCATGATGGTGCGGGCGGAGAGGAAGGCCAGGCTGGTACCGATTAGGCTGGCGAGGGCGATCGCGACGACGGACATGGCCAGGGTTTGGAGTATGAGGATCGGCAGTTGGGGAAACAGGCTCCAGTCCGGTGGAAAGGCTTGGCTGAGCAATTCCTGGGCTAGGTCGAGGCTCCGGGGCGAAGCGATGCGGTCTAGGTCGGGGGAGAGGTGCCAGAAGCAAAAGGCGATGAGGCCCAGTAGGGATAGCCAGGGCAAGGTGGCTTGGATCGATTGGGTTAATGTCGGTGGGTTTGTAGAGACAGTCAATGTCTCAATTGCTTGCTCTCTTGGCGTTTCAGTCCGTTTGGGTAGATTGATTTGAGTCTGTCTTTTGGGCGATCGCGCATTAATATCCAGTCTTGTGGCACAGCCCAATTGCTGTCTGGCTTGGGCAGAGGCCCAGTCTACGAGGCCATTGAGCAGGACTAAGGCGTAGAAAAAGGTCCAGAGTTGCTCGTAGCGTAGGGACTGGAGGCTGACTTGGATTTCGGTGCCGAGTCCGCCGACGCCAATCATGCCGAGGACGGCGGCGGAGCGGAGGGAACATTCAAAGCGGTAGAAAGCATAGGAGAGCAGGTTGAGGCTGGCCTGGGGAAGGAGGCCATAGAGAAAGGCTGACCCGGGATGAGCCCCGCTGTTGAGTAAGTTTTGCCAGGCTTGACGGGGGCTATCGTCGAGGATTTCGGCGAAGACTTTGCCGGTGATGAGGCCGAAGGGTAGGGCGATGGCAGCAATGCCGGTGATGGAGCCGGTGCCCCAGATGTTGATCAGGATGAGGCCCCAGATGAGTTCGTGGATGGCGCGGGGCAGGGCAAGGAGGCCACGAAGTTTGGCAGCAAGCTTAGCGGCGGAGCGGTGGTTGGGGCTGAGGGTTTGCCAGCCTGTTTCGCTACTGAATAGGGCGAGGAGGGAGCCGATGATGAGGCTGAGGAAGCTGCCACAGGTGGCGTAGGCGAGGGTGGTGAGGAGGGCGTTGCCGGTGGTGGTGAGGAGGGTTGGGGTTAGGTCAGGGTGGAGGCTGGCGGTGAGGAAGCGGTGGAGTTGGGGCCAGCCGTTGCTGTTGATGATGGCTTGTTGACTGAGCAGGGGGGTGAGGGCTAGGGCGATCGCGCCTGTGGCGAGGAGGGTCCAACCGAGGATTGGGGAGGGTTTGGTTGGGGGTGGGGCGATCGCGCGCATTGGGGCTGGGGCAGATTTTGTTGAAAGCTTGGGTCGCTTATTGTCCCATGGCGATAGGACGGTAGGGGCGCACCACTGTGCGCCCTGAGGGGGGACTTAGGCGCGATATCTACTATTGGGCTTGGCTTTGAGCGGAATGCGGTTAGCTTGAAAGCGGCAAGGCACAAATCTATGAGGGCCAGCCCTCAAACTCCCGCCAATGAGGGACAAAGTTTCCCCCAATGGATTACCCCCTGCTACAACGGTGTCGGAGTGGGAGATTGCTTGTGGAGCGGCCTTTTGGATTGGCGGGAGGCGCTGGAATGCTGGGCTGGTTGGTCTGTTGGGTTGCTGCTTCGCAGTCCAGTCGAAGTGTGGCCTGTCTCGGAATTGCCGATTAACCAGACCTGATACCACCGTAGATACATGGCATCGCCATATCCGCCCCAAAATGAGCCGCCCCAGAGAACCGTAGGTTGGGTTGAAGAATGAAACCCAACAAAGCTAGGAAGCCATTCCAACACGCCATTGGCTGTAGCGGGTGACGAATATTTCGATCGCCTCCCCAATTTCCTTCTCAGACCAACCCAAGCTCAAAGCAGTGGCGATCGCACAACCTCCAGCGCCCACTCCCTCCTTAACAAAACCCTGCTCATAAGCCCTGAGCCCAGGATGCCGGGACTCAGAAAAGCTCAGATCCGTCGCGAATAGGATTGGGGCTTGGCCAAAGCGCTGTTCGATCGCATTAGCCAGTCCAGCAGTATCCCCAGTGGGATCGGCAGCGACCCAGCGGGTGGTGCCGATGGCAATGTTTTCAGGCTTCCAGTCCAGTTGATAATGCTGGGCCATGGCAGTCGCTAGGGCATAAACTGCGAGCATTTGAGTGCCGCCTGCGAGGAGAACGCCGTGGTGGCGGCTGAGGGCGATCGCGTATCCAGCAATAAAGGGCTGCATCGGATCTCCCATGGCTGCAACGATGTCTAGGGGGTCAGCTTGTCGGCGAGTTTTGGCATTGCCTAGGCCAGAGGCTGCGAGTCCCTGGGCAACGAGCTTGGCTTTTTGGTTGTGGTTGCATTGGCCATGGCTGCTGTTGACGCGGCCCAAGGCATCGACACCCAAGCCCATGAGCAAGCCAAGGGCGGTGGTGGTGCCACCCACCACGCATTCCCCAAGAACGGCGTAGCTAGGAGCAGGAAGGGGGGAGCTGGGCTTGGAGGCTGTGGTAAAGCGAGGAACGGCTGGGGTCGGCCAGGTTTCGCCTAGCTGTAGGCCTCGTTCAAAGCTGTGCTGGACCTGTGGCCGGGGCATGGCTGTGCCGGTGGAGAGGCAGCGGGCAGCGGGCAGCCCCAGGTCGAGGTGGGGACTCTCCAGGGGATGGGATAGGCCCGCATTGATGAGCCTTGCGGGACTGCCCGTGGCTTCCAGTAAGGCCCGGCTGATAAGGACCGGAGATAGACCGGCGGTTAGCGGCGGCAGCGGGTGAGACTGGGCTGAGCTGGAGGCTGCTTGGAGGCCGTTGTAGAGAAATTCGGCATCGGCATGGGCGGTGAATTGGCGATCGCCGGGGGTTTTCCCCGCTGCGGAGATGCCGGGGATGAGGGCTGTTTCGGTGAAGGCAAGGGCGATCGCGAGCTGCCAGGCCAGGCCTTGATAGCGCTCCAGCCAGGCTTGGGCCTGCTTGCCACCGTGATAAGCCGAAATGCCTTGGGCAATACCGAGAAAAGAATCTGCCCTATTCAACCTCAAGCTCCAACATGACCTGGACCCATTTGGGCGGCGGCGGCACCTTGGCCCCTAGTCGGTCCAACAAGTACCAAGCGACCAAATGAACAACAAATAGATAAATAACGCTATTGACCAGCACCATCACCGTTGCCAGTAGCTGAACCATGGTCAGGTCTGCTTGGATCAACAGCCCCAGGTTGATGGAAATCCAGTTGAGAATTTTCGTCACCTGGGTCGTCACGTAGATCCACAGGTCTTCTCCCAACAGCACAGAGGTCAGGGCCACTTTAAAGAAAAAACCCAGGGAATTGAGCAGCGTTCCCAGTCCAATCGAAATGCTCCAGTTAGCCTGGCGACGCCAACAATAGCCCAGTAGCACCCCCAAAAAACCATAGGGCATCAGGAAAAACAGACTGCGCACGGGTCCCATAAACACCATCAGTAACAGCCCTGCCACCGTTGCCGTCATCCAGGCTTCGCGACGGTCCCAGCGCAGGTAAATCAAGGCAATGGGAATGGGCATACAAATGCGCCAAATTGGCCCAATGGGGAAGTAGGCATTGATTAGCCAGAGCAAGCTGGTGGTGCTGGCCAGGAAGGCCGTTTCCACTAGGGCCAGGGGAGGCGCATTCAATGAGGGGCGGCTGGGTTGAATCGCGAGGCCGCCTCCATTGCTGGATGCCGGATTGCTAGATGGAGTTGCCACGGTTGGAACCCCCGCTGGCT
>CALIGI010000193.1 GCA_938021205.1 uncultured Pseudanabaenaceae cyanobacterium | reverse complement strand
GACAGCCAGGGAGAAGAAGCCCAGGTCATTGCAGCCCGAGTTCGCCAGCTAGAAACAGATGCTGGAGAGAAGCTATCTCCATCTCGGCGGCAGTCACTAGCAGAAGCCTATGAGAGCTTAGGGGCTTGGGATCGGGCGATCACCCATTACGCAACCCTGCTGGAAATGGAGCAATCCAATGGCGAGAAGGGAGCCGCGAATGGGAGTGATTCCGAGATTGCAATCGCCCCCGCCGAGGCTCAAACCTCTTCTCTAAACGAAATCACCTTAGTCAACCGCCTAGCTCGCCTCAGCCTATTCAGCCTCGACTATCCCGCTGCTGCCCTGTACACCGAGCAGGCGCTGTTGCTAACGCCTGAACCTGAAACATCTTCGCCTGCGTCCCCTACAAGCGGTCTGCCAACGAATCCATCTACAACTGACCTAGAGACTGGGGCATTGCCGTTGCCCAGTGAAACGCTCCCGGTTCAACCGCCCACGGAGCTTCTTAATCAGCTTGCCTATGTGTATGAGCAGGACCAACGCTTTGCCGAGGCAGCAGCGGTTCAGCAGCAAATTTTTCCGATCTATGGCGATCCACTGTTGATGAGTCGGCAACCTGCCTTGCAAGTGGCGATCGCCCAAAACCAAGCCCGCTCTGGGCAGCTTGTGGAAGCGATCGCCTCCTACCAAGCCGCCTACGGTCAAGCCCAAACGCTGCAACAATTTGCCGTTTCACATAACGCACTCTCCCAACTGGCTGAGCTGTACAGCAACCAAGGTCAACTTGACGACGCCTTAGCGGTCTATGACGTCCTGCTCCAGGTGAATGATTTGTCCTACAACCTTTACGGCATTACCGACACCCAAGCCAGCCGCGCAGAAATATTGGTGAAACAGCAACAATTTGACCAAGCGCGCCGAGCCTACCATCAAGCCATTTATGCAGCAAAGCTCCTGGGCTATCGCGAAGCGGAATTTCAACAGCGCTTGGATGCCTTACCACCGTCACCTTAACCTTCTCATCTATTTCGGTTAAGCCTTTTCTTTACCCAACTCAACCCTTTAAAACAGAAAGCCAGCTGCAAAATGCAGCGGGCTTTCTGAGATCAATGAACTCCCGGCGAGTGATGGGGAAATTATCGGACTCGCCGCAGAGATAGCGACAGGGATCTAACCCAACTGATTACGAGTCGTAGCCAGCTCTTTCCACAGGGACTGAATCGCTTGGTAAGACTCCTCTGCGGACATTTTTCCGCCGCTTTCTAGACCTGCGATATAGCTAACCCTTTGGGCAAACTCTTGCAGATTGGCATCAAACATAACCCGCTTGGGGTGGTTGGAAGCTCTAAAAGAAGGCTGAGCGTAGAGGAATTTATCAGAATGCGACATGGTACTAACCCTGCTTGTTTAAGTCATCAATAGGCTGCTAATTGGCTTAACCTGCCCTTAACTTAACCCATCCTTAACTTAACTGCATCCATGAAAACACCAAAAATGACGTTTGTTCACAAAATGCAAACTAGCCTGTTTCCAGCGGTGAACTCGGCATAGATGTCATGTGCCCAGAGAGGGCATTGTGCAACTTTCGCTCCACCTCCCATAGGCTCCCCATAGACAGTTGAGAAGCTCCAGCCAATGAGAGCTTAGCCAAGCTCTTACGACGTCACACAAAGCACTCGCCCATAAAAAAATGCTTCTACTAGGAGGAGCGTTCCAGCGATCTATAGAATATTGGTTAGATCAAATTTCGGTGCCCGCGCATGAATGCCCCCAAGCCGCTCTACGAAGGCAAGGCCAAACTCATTTACCCCACGGACGATCCATTAGTACTGCGGGCTTACTTCAAGGACGATGCCACGGCATTTAATGCTCAAAAGAAGGGCAGCATTACCGACAAGGGTGAAATTAACTGCACCGTTTCCAGCTATCTCTTTCGCCACCTAGAGTCTGACGGCATCGCGACCCACTGGATTGACCAGTCCTCCCCCCGCGAAATGCGCGTACGCGCAGTCAAGATTGTCCCGTTGGAAGTGGTGGTCAGGAACATTGCAGCCGGTAGTCTCTGTCAACAAACAGGGATTCCCTTGGGAACGCCCTTGGAAGAGCCCCTCGTGGATTTCTATTTCAAGGACGATGCCCTGGGCGATCCTTTGCTGACCCGCGATCGCATCCTACTCATGAAGGTTGCAACAGAAGACCAGATTGACCAGCTCAAAACCCTCTCCTTGATGGTCAACCAGCACCTCAGTGCGTTCTTTAAGACCTGCGACATTACCCTCGTAGACTTCAAGCTGGAGTATGGTCTCGACTCGGATGGGCAAATGCTCTTAGCCGATGAAATTAGCCCAGACACCTGCCGACTTTGGGACACTCTGGAAACAGATCCCGAAAAGCGCGTTATGGACAAAGACCGCTTCCGCAAAGACCTAGGAAGTGTCGAAGAGGCCTATAGACGTGTTTTGGCGCGGGTCATGGCCCACTGCTAAGGAGCAGGGGTTAATAGGGTAAAATCAGGGCGATTTAGTTAAGTTGCATGAAGCTTGGGTTTCGGGGCAGCTCCCATGGAGCTGGTTTCCTAATGCCTTCGCTGGTTTTGCAGCGAAGGCTGAGCGTAGCTCAGATCTGCCGGTGGCATTGTGCCAATAAACATGTGGTGTGACGAACAGGAAAACTGTGAACCGTAAATCTCTTTATTGCTGTCCGACGATCTTAGCGGCCCTGGCGGTTGCAACGAGTGTAGCCCCTTCTGTTCAGGCCCAAGATGCTCCCCAGCCTCAGGTTGAAGTTGCTGCTTTGGATTCAAGTCCAGAGCCGGAAGCAATACCGGTTATCGATGCGGTTTTCATTGCTGATGATGCCGCCATACAGACCCCAGTTGAGCCAATTGTGGCTGAACCATTGATTGTCACAACAGCACCAATCACAGACACCTCACTAGATTTTGAAGCAGCGGTCGAAGAAATTGCTGTTGAAGGGACCCTGGTAGAAATTGCTGTTGAAGACATTACTGTTGAAGACATTGCTGTTGAAGACATTGCTGTTGAAGACATTGCTGTTGAAGGGACCCTTGTAGAAATCCCCAAAACCGTTGTTGCAACTTCAAGTAGCACTCCCATTGAAGTGTGGTCCTCCCAGGCAAAGATTGCGCCTGCTCTGGCCGGTTTAATTGCAGAGAGTGACAGGGCAACGACCCCCACCCAGGACAAAACTGACCTGAATGCTGTCGTAGATGAAGCTCCGGTTGCTGTTGAAGCCAAGGGGACTGCTGTCTCTGATACTGCTGCGATCGCAGCACCAACAGCCTCCCCAGGCATCATGCCTTTCCAACCCACAGCAGAGCTCCCAGCTGCCGTGGCGAAGCTTGCCCAAGTACCTGACCTAGATGATAATGCGGCCCCAGCGACCCCCACAGAAGCCGAGCCAGTCCCCACAGAAGCCAGTGAGGCTCGCGTTCTCGTGGCTGAAGTCCAAGTCAGTGGTGTAGAAGGGAACCCCGCTGAAGAAGCATTGCTGAATGCGGTTTACGACGCGATTCAAACTCGCCCTGGCCAGCCCACCACCAGTAGTCGACTCCAGGAAGACCTCAACGCCATCTTTGCCACGGGCTATTTCGAAAACGTCAACTTCCGCCCCGAGGACACTCCCCTGGGCGTACGCGTTCGCTTCTTAGTGAACCCCAACCCCGTCCTACGTCAAGTCATTGCACCGGACACTCAGGTTCTTCCCGCAGAAGTGGTGGAGCAAGCCTTCAGCTCTCAATATGGCCAGACGCTGAACTTCAACGATCTTCAGGATGGCGTCAAGAGCGTCAATACCTGGTATCAAGACAACGGCTACGTCCTCGCCCAAGTTGTGGATGCCACTAAAGTCTCCGCAGATGGCACGGTGAACTTACAGATCGCCGAGGGTGTTGTTGACAGCATTGACGTGCGCTTCTTGGATGCCGATGGTAACCCCACCACCGAAACTGGTGAAGCCGTGGACGGACGCACAAAACCCTACGTCGTGGCTCGGGAATTCTCCCTCAAGCCCGGCGACGTCTTCAGCCGCGATGAAGTGGAGAAAAGCTCCCAGCGTGTCTTTAGCCTGGGTATTTTCGAAGATGTGCGCCTCTCCCTCGATCCCGCTCCTGATGATCCCCGAAAGGTCGTCGTTGTTGTCAACGTCATTGAAGCCCGCACAGGCTCCATTGGTGCCAGTGGTGGTGTGAGTTCCGCCAGTGGACTGTTTGGTTCCTTCAGCGTCGGTCAGGAGAACTTCCGAGGTCGTAACCAAAAGCTGCGCAGTGAAATCACCCTAGGACAGCGGGACTTCTTGTTTGACCTGGGCTACACCGACCCCTGGATTAAGGGTGACCCCTATCGCACGTCCTACACCGTCAACGCCTTCCGTCGCCGCTCCGTCTCCTTGATCTATTCCGGTGGTGATCAGGATGTGGATTTGCCCAATGGCGATACCCCTCGCATACTGCGCTTAGGCGGCGGCCTTCGTTTCTCTCGTCCCCTTTCCAAAAATGTCTTTGAGTCCTCCCCGTGGAGTGCTTCTGCGGGCTTGCAATACCAGCGCATTTCTATCCGTGACCAGGATGGCGATAACGAAAACCAAGATGAGTTCGGCAACGACCTCACCTTTAGCGGGGATGACAATGATGATTTAGTGCTGTTGCAGTTGGGAGCAGCTCGCGATCGCCGCAACAACAATCTTCAACCCACCCAGGGCAGCGTCACGCGCTTCAACCTGGACCAATCGGTTCCCGTAGGTAGCGGCAGCATCTTGCTGAACCGTTTTCGGATTAACCATAGCCAGTTCATTCCTGTAAACTTCCTGCGGCTCACCGAAGGCTGTAAGCAGTCTGGTTCTAATCCCACAGATTGCCCCCAAACCCTGGCATTCAATATCCAAGCAGGCAACATCTTCGGCGATCTGCCTCCCTACGAAGCCTTCTCCATCGGGGGTAGCAACTCCGTACGCGGCTACGGCGAAGGCGAAGTGGGCAGCGGTCGTCGCTTCCTCCAGGCCACTGCGGAATATCGCTTCCCCGTGTTCTCCTTCGTAGGCGGTGCACTATTTGCCGACTTTGGTACAGACCTTGGCTCTGGCGAAGACGTGCCTGGCGACCCCGCTGGCATTCGTGAGAAGCCGGGCAGCGGCTATGGCATTGGTCTAGGTGTTCGAGTGCAATCCCCGCTAGGGCCCATTCGCGCAGACTACACCGTGTTAACTGATGATGGCGATAGTCGCTTCCAGTTTGGCATTGGCCAACGTTTCTAAGCTGCAGCTCTACTAGGGATTCAACTTTTCAGAGCATCAGAAAGGCCCAGAAGCAAATTTGCTTCTGGGCCTTTACTTTGACCCGGCTTCTCAAGGTAGAGAACAGGCGGATGAATCTGTTTCGGACTAGCACCAGTGCTAGTCCGAAACAGATTCAGCAGAAACACATAACTTAAAGTGATATTTTATACTTCAACCAAAAGAAATCTTTATCCAGCTTTCCAGGAAAGTCTTGTACATTAAAAGTACTTTCACGAAAGTGAAAAAATCGCCCAGCTCTTCTAAAGCCCCCAGAGCTGGGCGAATCACCTGCAAGGACAGTTAGCTCGTCAGTCGCGTTATTCACTGAGCAATGCCCGGTGAACTGTCGTCTGAGTTGCTTTCCTCTTGGCTGTGTCCATTATGTCTTGCCTATCGATGAGTCACTATGGCGCAACTACGCATCTTGCGACGTCCTAGTTCTGTCAAGATTCGTTGATTTACTGAAGCGCTAATTTCTTTCTGAAAAGGCAAATTAATCTCTACAATCCTCTTGCCGCATAGATTTGGAAGAAAAAATCCCGGATACCTTTTGTTAGGAGTCCGGGATTTTTGCGACTGCGTCAGTTGTTCTTCAATGCCAAGGGACCTCCAAGGATTTAATCATCCTCTTTCAACCGATGAACCTTGCACTACTGAGCCATATCTGATGAGTTCGACAGAGCAAAGCTGCCCTCACCTCGGTTGGCCTGAATCAGGCCAACCCCTAGCCCCTCTCCCTGGGGAGAGGGGAACATGAAAGGCTCTGGAAACAGCTTGCTTGCGTTCGGTTCCCCTTCTCTCTTAGAAGAAGGAGTTAGGGGATGAGGTCGGTTTGTCGGCTACCGAACTCAGGTTAGCAATGGCAAGATTTCAGGGTGGTTTAAAAATAGGAAGTCCCTAAATACTGTGGCAATGGTCTCCTCTGCTCACACTCAGGGGTTGTTTGAAAATTCGGCTGAGCATCAGATTTTAAACTCGAATCAACCGGATATCGCTTGAATTCCGTCGATTGATATACTTCAGAGTCATCTGCCACAGCCAGTGTCTTTTTCAAA
>CALIGI010000192.1 GCA_938021205.1 uncultured Pseudanabaenaceae cyanobacterium | reverse complement strand
ACCGCAAAATAAACCGGTGGCTCCCCGCCTTTTGATAAGGCATAGGCGATCGGCCGAATCATCAACGGCCAGCTCCACCAAGGCGAACAATAATCATGGATATCTGTGCCCGTTACAGAATCTCCTTGGTGGAAGCCTAAGATTTGCTGATGCAACTTGAGCAGGCCTGCATCGGGATTGAGCTGGAGGTGGGGGAGCCAGAGCATTGTGTAAACCAATGCTGGGAGCACAACTAGACATAGCAGGGCCTGGAGCGAGGAAATGGAGGAGAGCGATCGCGTCGTGATAGCAGAGCTTGGGCTATGCAGCCCCCTCCCAGCCTCCCCTTCGCAAGGGGAGGAGCGGTTAGTTGGAGAGGGTTTAAGTATCCTTACTCCAGTCCAGAGCAGCATTGGTCCGAGCCAGTAGCCCAGCCCATTCCACTTCACCGAGACGCAAGCTCCAAAAGCCAGCCCAGCCCCCAACAACCATCGCCAATGCATCGGCGATGAAGCTCGCAACGCCTTCAGCCAGCACCAATTCCCCAGCAAGCCAAAGGCCACAAGGTAAACATGCAACAGCGCAAAACGCGACTCCACCAAGAAGAATCCATCCAGCGCAACTAGCACTGCTGCTAGCAGCCCAACTAGCTTTTGCCCCGTCAGTTGCCGAGCGATACCTGCGAGGAGTAATGGAATTGTTGAACCCACAACTGTATTCAGCCATCGGTAGCTGTAGGGTGAAAGCAGCTTGCCGGACGCGTCGTTGAAGAGATTGCTGTCAGCCGTTAAATGGGTAAACAGTAGGTTGTCGCCCAGCCAAATGCTCACTGCGATCAAATACTTACCTAAAGGGGGATGGGCATCGAACAGCGATCGCCCCTCTAAATAATCAACGCCATAGCGAACGTAGTAAATCTCATCAAACGCAAGCTGGTTAAAGCGGTCCAGGCTCCAGAACCGCAAGGCCAGGCTAAAGGCAAAAACGACAAACAGCCCCAGTGCATACCAGTGGCGACGGATCCATGACGAGAGACTTTGCGGTGGCGACTGCTCCATGCTTTCTATCATTTCATTGACTGGCCAGATCGACCGACAGCTCCAGCCCTGACTTGGCCTGAATTTGATAAGCTATGAGCCATTCATCGCGTTCCCATCTCAGCCTCACCGGCCTGGCCCTCCATGCAGGATTCCATATCCGCCCCATCCCAGTCGCCACTACTCAGCGTCCGAGACCTGACGGTGCGCTTCCAGGGCAGTGACCTACCTGCGGTAAATCAAGTTTCTTTTGAGCTTCAGCCGGGACAGACCTTGGCGATTGTCGGGGAATCGGGCTCGGGCAAATCTGTGACCTGCCTAGCGATGATGGGGCTGATTCCCCAGCCGCCAGGGGAGATTGCCAGCGGAGAGATTCTGTTTCGTGGACGCGACAGCGATAAAGCCGTCAACCTGCTTAATCTCTCCACCGCAGACCTGCGGTGCTATCGCGGCAGCCAAATGGGGATGATTTTTCAAGAGCCCATGACAGCGCTTAACCCTGTCCATAGCTGCGGTGCCCAAATCATTGAAGCCATTCGCACCCACGAGGATGTATCCGAAACTGCTGCCCGCCGCCGTGCCCTAAGCCTGCTGCGGGAGGTGAAGCTGCTGTCCTCGGACGAAACCCTGGCGGAAACCTACCGAGCCAGCTGGAACGGGAAGACGCCGCCAACCTCTTCGGAACTGCACCGTATTGTCCGTAGCCACAAGCAGACCTTGTTGCGCCGCTATCCCCACGAGCTATCGGGTGGGCAGCTCCAGCGGATGATGATTGCCATGGCATTGTCCTGCAATCCCACGTTGCTCATTGCAGATGAGCCTACAACTGCATTGGATGTGACGGTGCAGGCGACGATCTTGAAGCAATTGAGGGAGCTGCGCGATCGCCGCGATATGGCCATGGTCTTCATCAGTCACGATCTCGGCGTCGTCGCAGAAGTCGCGGACTACATCGCCGTCATGTATCGCGGCAATATGGTGGAATACGGCCCGGCCTACAGCATCTTCCATCGCCCCCAACATCCCTACACCAAAGGCCTCCTTGCCTGCCGTCCCCAGCTCAAGCAGGAGTTCAAGCTACTGCCCACCGTGGCGGACTTTATGGATGAGGAGTCGGTGGAAGGCCAGATGCCCGTCATCACTGAAAAGCCCATTGATCTCGCAAAATTCCGTTCTGATCCGGTAGATACAGCAGGACCAAGCTTGCCAGTAACCGAGCCAGCACCTCAGCCTCAGCTTCTGCTGAAAGTACAAGATTTGCAGGTGTCCTATCCGGTGAAAGGGCCGCTGGGGCGTGTGAGCCAACGCATTAAAGCGGTGGATGGCGTGACCTTTGATATTCGTGCTGGGGAGACTTTGGGGCTGGTGGGCGAGTCGGGTTGTGGCAAGAGCACTTTGGCGCGGGCGCTGCTGCGGTTGATTCCACCAACGGGGGGCCAGGTGCTTTTTGATGGGCAGGATATGGCTCAGCTTTCTGATAGCAAGATGCGACGCCTGCGCCGGGATATGCAGATTATTTTCCAGGATCCGAATAGTGCTTTGGACCCGAGGATGAATGTTGGGGCCGCGATCGCCGAACCCCTGAAAATCCACAAGATGCCGAAGCAACAGGGCAGCTATCGCCCCCAAGTGGCCCAGCTTCTCCAGCGCGTCGATATCCCGGCAGATGCCATGGCCCGCTACCCCCATGAGTTTTCTGGGGGGCAGCGTCAGCGGATTTGCATTGCGCGGGCTTTGGCTTTGAATCCAAAGTTCATTATTTGCGATGAATCAGTATCTGCTTTGGATGTGTCTGTGCAGGCCCAGGTGTTGAATTTATTGAAGGATTTACAGGCAGATTTGGGATTGACTTATTTGTTTATTTCCCATGATTTGTCTGTGGTTAAGTTTATGAGCGATCGCATGATTGTGATGAATCAAGGTCGCATTGAGGAGATGGGGGATGCGGCAGAGATTTATGGAAATCCTCAGCGAGATTATACGAAGAAGTTGATTGCTTCAATTCCTCAGGTGGAGACTTATTTGGAGGCGGGTTAGGAGGCAAGAGGCCTCACCCCCGGCCCCTCTCCTAAGGGAGAGAGGTGACGTAGATTGAGCTCTATTTCAGGTTTGAAAGATGACTGGCTCGGTTCCCCTTCTCCTAAGGGAGAAGGGGTTAGGGGATCAGGTCAATGTTGAGATGGTAATCGTAAATACCAGGGCTATTTCAAGTTAATCAGAGAAAGAAGATAGTCAAAGTTGTATGAGCAGTCTCTAGCCGCCTTGGCCATATTAGACCAGCCAGCAGTGCGATAGGAGTTGAGCGCAAAGTCCCGAGCAGCGGACATGCAATGGGGTAGCATTCCAGTTCGAATGCGAGAGGCATCCTCACCTTGGGAGACATCACGAGGATAGTGAACCTTGTTTTCCACGTGCCAATAGGCGCGAATGCGAGCTGCCAGGTCTTTGGCC
>CALIGI010000191.1 GCA_938021205.1 uncultured Pseudanabaenaceae cyanobacterium | reverse complement strand
TAGAGTGCGAGGCCCTGCCTCAATAGACGCAGTAAGAGAGAACGAAATGAATATCCGTGCAACATTGGAGCCTCTGGCAGGCTGGTTTGGCAGCTTGGGCATTCCCGAACCCATTACCCACTGGGGACACCCGGCCATGATGGGCATTGTGGTGTTTGTGATGGGTGGCTATATGGCCTACTCAGGCTGGAAGGGCCGCACTGCGACCGATGAGGCTGTGGCAGCAGAGAGTAAATCGATGCATGCCAAGCTGGCCCCAGCGGTATTCCTATTCATTTCCCTGGGCTACACCGGTGGTGTACTTTCTCTGGTAATGCAGGATCAGCCTATGTTTGAGAGCCCCCATTTCATCACTGGCACGATCGCAATCGGTCTATTTGCCATCAATGGCATTTTGGCTGCGACAAAGTTTGGTGGAGAAAACGGTAGCTTGCGCCAGGCCCACGCATTGATTGGTAGCGCAGCGATGGTGCTATTGTTTGCCCATGCAGCTTTTGGCCTCAATTTGGGTCTGAGCATTTAAGTGTAAAAAGGACAAAACGACATGAGCCCTTGGGCGGGTTGGCTACTATTACTGGCCTACGTTGCTGGATTATTGGCAACGGCTCTTCCTTGGAATTGGAATGGCGTTCCGCTAGCTGGCGGGGCGCTTTTCTGTGCCTGTGGATTGGCGAGTTTGGTGATGCCTCGGCTGTGGCGGCGCGGGCCTATGCCAAGGCAGTGGATTTTGATGGGGGCGATCGCACTGTTCGCGACGGTCTATTACGGGTTGCGGATGCCAGTTCCCCAGGCTGGAGATGTGAGCAAGTTGATTCCGCCCGAAGGCACTGGAACTTCTTTGCCAGTCGTCACAGTGCGAGGGGAGATTGACAGTACGCCCAGGTTGACGCGAGGCGATCGCGTGCAGTTTTGGCTCAAGTCACGGCGCATTCTAGAACTAAGCGGACAAACCGAAGCAGCACAAACCACGGATGCAGCCACCGGAAGGCTTTATGTCACAGTGCCACTGCTCCAAGGCAGCGGGCTGTTTCCCAAACAAGTCGTGGATGTCACGGGCACCCTCTATAAACCCAAGGGTGCAGCCTATGAAGGAGGCTTTGATTTCTCACAATATTTAGCGAGGCAGGGTGGATTTTCTGGGCTTAAGGCCTACCAATTAACGGGTACTGCTCAAAATGCCACACCTCCCTTGGGCTGGAAGCTGCGCCAGAAGATTATTCGTGTGCAGACCCAGGCTCTAGGCAGTCCCAAAGGGCCACTGCTCAGTGCCATGGTAGTTGGCAGTCGCAGCGTGGATTTGCCCTTTGATGTGAAGGATCGGTTTCGCACGGTGGGCTTGTCCCATGTCATTGCGGTGTCAGGTTTTCACGTCGCGCTGGTGTTAGGCGTTGTGCTCCAGTTGACGCGACGACTCTCGGCTCGATTTCAGTTTTTAGTGGGTAGTGGAACCCTATTAGGTCTGCTGGTTCTGACCGGGCTTCAGCCTTCAGTGCTGCGCGCGGTACTGATGGGATTGGGAGCGATGACAGCGCTGGTAATGCGGCGAAAGACAAAGCCGCTTGGGGCGTTGATTTTAACGGCGGTGTTGCTGTTGCTGTTTAACCCACTGTGGATTTGGGATTTGGGTTTTCAGCTAAGTTTCTTGGCCACGCTGGGCTTGCTGGTGACGGTGCCTGCGCTGATGCGGCGACTGGACTGGATGCCGACGATTTTTGCGGGGGCGATCGCAATTCCCGTAGCTGCAACGCTATGGACCTTGCCATTGCAACTGTTTCACTTTGGCGTGACGGCTCCCTACGGAATTTTAGTCAATCTGTTAGTGACGCCTCTGGTGATGCTGACAACCCTGGGCGGGTTCATCAGTGCAGCCTTAGCGCTGATTTGGTCACCTCTAGGAGAGTTTGCCGCAAATGTTACAGGCTTTGGTGTGGCAGGTATGGACGGCATTGCGAGGATCTTTGCCCAACTGCCAGGAGCCAATTTCTCTCTCGGCAAACTCACCTTGCTGCAAGTCGCGGTGTTTTACGCTCTGCTACTGTCGGTGCGTTTAGTTAAAGCAGTTCAAAAGCGCTGGTGGATTGTGGCGGGGCTAATGGCAATTGTCATTGTGTTGCCCTTGCAGATCAGCCAACTCGGTCGGGTCCAGCTCACGATTCTAACCGAGACACCGCCAGTATTGGTGGTTCAGGACAAGGGCCAAGTGGGCTTAGTCAATTGCGGCAATGATGCGACGGTGCGAGGCCAGGTGCTTCCGTTTTTGCAGCACCAGGGAATCAATCAGCTGGATTGGGTCGTTTCTACCCAGGCTGATGCCAGCAGCAGTGAGGGCTGGCTCCGGCTACTCAAGCAAATGCCAGTGGAGCAGTTCTACGATGCCATTCCGGCAGCTCCCTTAGCTCAACCCAAGGTGACCCAAGCCATTTCAGCGAACAAGCTCGCAATTTCGTCATCCACGGGCAGCATTTCAACCAACAGTACAGATGCTGACATTGCTTCGCGAGATCAAGCCAATGCCTTAGCCTTAAACTCAACTTCGAACAATCCAGCGCAGCCCAAGCCTTGGATAAGACGGCAGCTAGAAGCAACACTCATTGATCAAAAGGTCTCATACAGTCCCCTAGGCGCAGGGCAAAGCTTCAATGCAGGAGAAGCTGTAATTTCCTTAGATGCCAATAGCGATCGCCTCTGGCATTACCGACGCAACGGCCTAGACTGGCTCTGGCTGTTTCAGCTGGACCTCAGCCGCCAGGAAGTGTTAGCTAAAGAGAACCCTCTAGAGCCCGTCGATTTGATGTGGTGGTCTGGGGAATCCATCGCTTCCAATCTCCTCGAACAGGCACGGCCTAAAGCCGCGATCGCCGCTGCTCGCACCCTAGACCCAGACACCCTGAGGCTAATGGCAGAGCAAAAAGTTGACGTTTACTGGACAGGACGGGATGGCGCAGTGCAATGGTCTCCCTCGAGCAAGTCTCCTGCTGATTCAGTCCGCCCCAGCCGAGAATCCCTAGAAATTGACACCAGTCCGCTGTAAGAGCCAGACAACATGTGCTATATGGTTGGGGCATTACCGAACAATTTAGCCGTTAGATTTGCATCGGTTTCCCAAGCGAACAGAAACCGTTATCATTGGTGAGCGCTAGCGCCAGGAGAGATGGCAGAGCGGTTGAATGCGCTTGTCTCGAAAACAAGTATAGGGAAACCTATCGGGGGTTCGAATCCCCCTCTCTCCGTTTTAACAATTTAAGCCCAGGCCGTTGAGCCCATCACTGGACCCCTTGCAGACTGAATCGACGTCCTATGCCCTGATCCACGAATGGCTGACCCCGAAAGCAACTGGGGGGTCAGAGCTAGTGGTAGAGCAAATCCTTCATTTTCTGGAAGCGGACCTTTACGCCCTCATCGATTTTGAATCGACGAACCCGGACAGCTATCTCCATGGGCGAGAGATTGGCACAACGTTTTTACAGCGCTTCCCTGGGGTCAAGAACGGGGTACAGAAGTATTTACCCTTTTTGCCTTTGGCGATCGAGCAGCTGGATCTGCGCCAATACGATGTGCTGGTCTCCTCATCCCATGCCGTCGCGAAAGGAGTATTGGCTGCACCTCACCAACTCCATGTCTGTTATTGCCACACGCCCATGCGCTATGCCTGGGATTTAACCTTTGACTACCTCGCTCGTAGTCGTGCAGGCAAAGGCTTACCCGGCATTGCAACACGCTACTTACTTCATCGTTTAAGACTGTGGGATGCCCTGTCTGCCAACCGGGTGGACTACTTTGTCGCCAACTCTCGCCATACCGCTCGGCGCATTTGGCGCTGCTATCGGCGGGAGGCAGAAGTGATTTATCCGCCAGTCAATGTAGATCGCTTCCAGCTCCAAGTTGAAAAGAAAGACTTTTACTTAGTCGTCGCTCGCCTGGTGAGTTATAAGCAGGTGCCCCTGATCATCAAAGCTTTTAATCAGCTAAAACTTCCTTTGGTGGTCATTGGAAGTGGGCCGGAGTTAGAGGAGATTAAGGCGATCGCCCAATCCAATATCCAAGTGATGGGCAAACAACCCAATGAAGTCGTGGAGCAATACATGGCCGATGCCAAAGCCTTTGTCTACGGAGCCTGCGAAGATTTTGGCATCACCCTCGTGGAGGCCCAAGCCTGTGGAACACCCGTAATAGCCTATGGCGAAGGCGGGGCTGCTGAGACGGTGAAGGATCTGCGCCACCATGGCAATCAAGGCACCGGAATGCTCTTTGGGGAGCAAACCGTCGAGTCCCTAGTGGAAACCGTTAGACGGTTTGAAGACCAAAAATCCCAACTCAATCCAGAGATGATTCGTCTCCACGCAGAGGGCTTCAGCGAAGCCGTGTTTCGCGATCGCTTCCACAGCTTCCTGCGCCAATGCCAAACCCGCTTCGAGCAAAAGCATTTTCCGACCTAAATCAAAAGTAGAGCCGTAAGCCCCCTCTGAGCATTCAGCTTTCTTTGATTCCAACGGCAGTATTCAGATAGTGACCTCCCCCGACAAAGCCTAAGCCTAGGTTATCCCCAGCAACGAGGAGATCATCAGCAACTTTGGGTTGCGTAAAAGTCACCTTAGAGCATTGCTACGGAAGATTTTACAATTACGCAAACGTCCTCCAAACTGATTGAAGTACAGCATTACCTGCTCGTATGCCAAGACGATGCAATCATTCCTAATATGAATATCAGTTCTGGAAGGAAAGAGAAGGCTTGGCAGCATTCGCTTCAATCCAGCACAGCGGATAGTAGGGGGTGTGCCACTCGTAAAAAAGTGGACATGGGGTAACAGTCGATTTTAGAAGGTCGCCCTATGATGGGATCGTGGTGTGAACGGAACCAAGCAGGCATGAATGGCGAAAGGCAGGTACTAGCTAAGTACCGCATGCGATCGCAGCCAACTCCTAATTACGAACTGCCGCGCTTCTCGAAGCGTAGAAGCTCTGGTTGGCTCCGGCATTTTGACAGCGCAACCTTCAAGCGCAGTTTTGACATCATATTCTCCCTAGCAGTCCTGCTGATTTGCGCCCCTCTATATAGCGTAATAACCCTGCTGATTCACTTCACCTCAGCAGGCCCAGTCTTCTTCGTACAAGAGCGAGTCGGGCACTCGGGTCGCCGCTTTCGCTGCATCAAATTCCGTACCATGGTGGTCAATGCCGATGCCATGCTCGCGGATTTGGTCGCCTCTTGCCCAGATTTACAGCAAGAATTTGCTGAAAATTACAAGCTCAAAAAAGACCCTCGAATCACTAGCATTGGCAATTTCCTAAGGGTGACAAGCCTGGATGAATTCCCCCAGTTTTGGAACGTTCTCAAGGGAGATATGAGCGTCGTCGGCCCTCGACCACTCGTCCCCGAGGAACTACCTCGCTACGGCGATTCTATCCCCACAGTCTTATCCGTACGTCCAGGTATCACAGGTCTTTGGCAAGTCTCAGGCCGCAATGACATTCCCTACGATCGCCGGGTCTACATGGATGCCTGGTATAGCCGCTGTCGCACTTTCCAGCTAGACATTTGGGTTATTGTTCGTACCATCGGAGTGGTCCTCTTACCTAACAACAATGGTGCCTACTAAGTAGGGGAGTCGGTTGCTGACAGTGTATTTTATTTGTTGGTTACCTAAATCTCTATCTTTATCCAGCTGCTTTTCAACTTTGACCAAGGGACCCAGCGGTGGTGAAGTAATTTATTTGGGCAACATTTAAGGGTGATGACTTCTGCATAGATTCGCGATCGCTCACGACATCAGCTCATTAGGCTCTCAAGTCTAAGCGGCTTGGTGACCGTCACGACACGTAATCAAAGCATTGTCCCATCAAAATTTTCATACTGAACATTTCGATTAAAGAGAAGAGGCAGGCATGACCGAGAAGAAGCGCGCCCTAGTCACCGGTATTACCGGTCAAGACGGTTCCTACATCAGCGAACTGCTCCTGGAAAAAGGCTATGAAGTCCATGGCATTATCCGCCGCACCTCTACCTTCAACACAGATCGCATCGATCACATCTATGTCGATCCCCACAAAGAAGGCGCTAGCCTCTTCCTTCACTATGGTGACCTCACCGATGGCACCACCATTCGCCGCATTATTGAAGATGTCAAGCCCCACGAGATCTATAACTTGGGTGCCCAGTCCCATGTACGCGTAAGCTTCGACTCCCCTGAATACACCTCCGACTGTGTCGGCATGGGTGCCCTACGGATTCTGGAAGCCATCCGCGACTACCAGCAGCGCACGGGCAACGAAGTTCGCTTCTACCAAGCAGGCTCTTCAGAGATGTACGGCAAGGTCAAAGCCGTACCCCAGTCTGAAGAAACCCCTTTCTACCCCCGTAGCCCCTACGCCTGCGCCAAGGTTTTTGCCCATTGGCAGACCGTTAACTATCGCGAGTCCTACGACCTATTTGCCTGCAATGGCATTCTGTTTAACCACGAGTCCCCCCGTCGTGGTGAGACTTTCGTAACCCGCAAGATCACCCGTGCGGTGGCTCGCATCGTTGCAGGCACCCAGGACAAGATTTATATGGGCAACCTGGATGCAAAGCGCGACTGGGGCTATGCCAAGGACTACGTTGAAGCCATGTGGCTCATGCTCCAGCAAGATAAGGCTGACGACTATGTTGTTGCCACAGGTGAAACCCACTCTGTTAAGGAGTTTCTAGAAGTGGCCTTTGGTCACGTCAACTTGGACTGGAATAAGTACGTTGCCTTCGACGAACGCTACCTGCGCCCCACAGAAGTCGATCTGCTTATTGGCGACCCAGCCAAGGCGCAATCCAAGCTCAACTGGAAGACCAGCGTGACCTTCAAAGAGCTAGTACAGAAGATGGTTGATGCGGATCTTCAGGCTCTGGGTCTGGAGTCCCCTGGTGAGCTGGTTAAGGATGCAGCGGTGATTCGCGATCGCATTGCCACTGGCGCAATCTAGGCCGTAGCCGAGGAGTTCGCGACATATCCTATAGAGAAAGATACCTTCGGACGTAGCTTCCCATTATCGTAGGGGCAACCTAGTCTTATGACAGGCCCCTGCGGTTTTGTTTTATCTGTGCAAAACCATAGCCGTCAGTATCTCCTAATCCTTGGACTTCAATTTGGTCTAAGCAGATTGAAATTTCCCCACAGCAGAGATATCTCTAACTTGTCCTAACTAACCACCCCAATTGACATAACCATGACAGCGGTATTGGAACTCGGCACAAACCAGCAATCTTCTCTCCCCCAACCCACAGCGACGAGCAAACCATCAATGGAACTCGAGACCAAACGCATCTTAGTAACAGGTGGCAGTGGCTTCCTTGGTAAGCAAGTCGTACGGCAGCTTTGTGCAGCAGGGGCCCAGCCCAGCAACATTACCGTCCCCCGTTCCCAGAAAGCAGATCTGCGTAAGCTGGAAGTCTGCCAAGAGGTGGT
Organism: uncultured Pseudanabaenaceae cyanobacterium; assembly: GCA_938021205.1. Classification (GTDB taxonomy): domain Bacteria; phylum Cyanobacteriota; class Cyanobacteriia; order PCC-9006; family JAAUQQ01; genus JAAUQQ01. The sequence goes on along the minus strand of CALIGI010000191.1, from coordinate 19,960 downwards.
GGCAAAGCAAGATATTGTGGTTCACCTGGCTGCCCATGTTGGCGGCATTGGCCTCAACCGAGAGAAACCCGCGGAGTTGTTCTACGACAACTTAATGATGGGCACCCAACTGATTCACAGCGCCCATGAAGCCGGTGTGGAGAAGTTTGTTTGCGTCGGCACGATTTGCGCTTATCCAAAGTTCACACCAGTGCCTTTCAAAGAAGCCGACCTGTGGAGTGGTTATCCCGAAGAAACCAATGCTCCCTATGGCATTGCAAAAAAAGCTTTACTCGTGCAGCTTCAAGCCTATCGTCAGCAGTATGGCTTTGATGGAGTGTATCTACTGCCTGTGAATCTCTACGGTCCTGAGGATAACTTTGACCCCAGCAGCTCCCATGTGATTCCAGCCTTGATTCGCAAGGTCCATGAAGCTCAGAAGCGAGGCGATCGCCAAATCCCCGTTTGGGGCGATGGCAGCCCTACCCGCGAATTCCTCTACTCCGAAGATGCAGCTCGTGGCATCGTCATGGCAACCCAGTGCTACAGCGGTGATGAGCCTGTGAACCTGGGCACCAACCGTGAGATTTCCATCAAGGAATTGGTCACCACGATCTGCGAGGTCATGGGCTACGAAGGTAAGCTCGTTTGGGAAACGGACAAGCCCAACGGTCAGCCCCGCCGCTGCCTAGATACCCAGCGCGCAGAAGACTACTTCGGATTTAAGGCCAACATGGAATTCCGTGAAGGCCTCAAGCACACTGTGGAATGGTACCGGGCCAATGCAGTCTAGAGTCAGATCATTGAGACAGTGCTAAACCCAACCGGCGCGATTTAACGGCCAAAAACGGAATAGTGCTCGCCCTCGCAGATTCTGCTGGGGCAAGAACCCCCACACATGGGAATCGTTGCTGTTATTGCGGTTATCGCCCATGACTAGCAGCGCATTCTCAGGAACGGTATAGGGCCCCCAGTCATAGGCTGGGGGTTCTGCGATGTAAGGCTCCACTAAGGCCTTACCGTCTACAAAAACGCTGCCATCTTGTACAGCAACGTCTTGACCTGGCTGGCCAATCACGCGCTTAATAAATACCTGGCCGTTGCCATAGCCCAGCACTTGTAGCTGACGAGGGGGCTCGAAGATAACGACTTCTCCCCGTTGGGGCTGACGGAAGCGGAAGGAGACTTTTTCGACAACAAGGCGATCGCCCACTTCCAGGGTCGGCACCATGGAGTCCGACGGAATAAAGCGGGGCTCCGCGACAAACATACGAATCACCAGAGCCAGGCTAAGCGCAATCCCTAACAACACAGCATTTTCCCGCTGCCCCTGCCAAAGCTGTCTCCACAAGCTAGGTTTTGCTCCAATCTCAGCCTTGGGCACATAGGTCTTCGTATCTATCCCTTCAGCAGATTGAACCCGCTGGAGTTCAGGCATCGCTGATTTCTGAGCTGCGTCCGACTGAGTAGCATCTGGCTTTGTAGAGTCCGGCTGGGATGAGTCTGGGGCCATAAAATCTGTCAGGCGCAATTGCTTTGTTCTCTCAATGAGCATATCTTGGCAGCTGAGCTTCTGCGCCATGATGCTGTCCCGTTTGCGCCTCCAAGATCGCCCATGCCCCCGGCCATGAACTCAGATTTTTGCCTAGATTTCCGCAACGTCAATCAGCTTTGGGCATCGATCTTGGTGGAGAGCCTGTATCAGCTCGGGCTCCGTCATGCTGTGATTTGCCCCGGCTCTCGCAGTGCGCCGCTAACGATCGCCTTTGCGCAACATCCTGGGGTTGAGGCCATTCCAGCACTGGACGAACGCTCAGCTAGTTTTTTTGCCCTGGGTCTAGCGCGGCAGCATCATCGCGCCACGGCCCTCGTTTGCACATCGGGCACCGCTGGAGCCAATTTCTACCCCGCAGTCATTGAGGCGAGGGAAAGCCAGGTTCCCCTGCTTGTCTTAACGGCCGATCGCCCCCCTGAGCTACGCCACTGCCATGCAGGCCAAGCGATAGACCAAGTGAAGCTGTTCGGCCAATATCCCAACTGGCAAGCCGAATTACGATTACCCGATGCTGCTCCAGCATCCCTCGCCTATTTACGCCAAACAGTGAGTTTTAGCTGGGACCAGACCCGTTTCCCCCAGACCGGTCCAGTCCATCTCAACATTCCGCTGCGAGAGCCCTTGGCTCCTCTGTCCGATCCCAAAATTGAGGTGCTAGCAGAAACCTTTAACAGCCATGACTTCTTTGCCCATCTCGTACCAGAAATAGATCGATTAACTGGCGAGCTAGCAAAACTTCCGCCCTGGCAAGACATTAGCAAGGGCATCATTATTGTTGGATTGGCCCAGCCAGAACAGGCAGAGGAGTACGTAGAGGCGATCGCCCAAATCTCCCAAAACCTAGGCTGGCCGATCTTGAGCGATGCCCTTAACCCCCTTCGCAGTCACCAGTCTCAGCTACCAAACCTGATCTGCCACTACGACCTCATCCTGCGCCAGTCTGAGCATCAGCAATCTCTTCGTCCTGAAGGCGTGTTGCGCCTGGGAGAACTGCCCACCAGTAAAGTGTTGCGGCAATGGCTTGGAGCATTGAATTGCAGGCAATGGATTGTCAGCGATCGCCCCGGTAACTTTGACCCGCTCCATGGCAAGACTCAACATCTACATTGCGGCCTCCAGCCATTGGCCCGCAAAATTACCGAGCAATCTTCCCCGGCATCGCCCCAGAAAAAGCAATACCAAAACCACTGGAAGCAGCTAGAAGCCCAAACAGCAGAAGCGGTTGACCTAGCCATGACAAATCTGGAAGAGCTGCGCGAACCCAAGCTGCCCTGGTTACTATCCCAAACTTTGCCAGAGCAGACACCGCTGTTTATTGCCAACAGCACCCCCATTCGTGACCTGGAATGGTTTTGGCAGGGGAGCGATCGCCACATCCTTCCCTACTTCAATCGAGGAGCCAACGGCATTGATGGAACCCTCTCCACCGCCCTGGGGATCACCCATGGTAATAGTCGTCCCAGCATCATGGTCACAGGCGACCTAGCCCTCCTCCACGACACCAATGGTTGGCTCCTAACCGACCAGTTGCAAGGACATCTCACGATCATCTTGATCAACAACAATGGTGGCGGCATATTTGAACTGCTACCCATAGCAAAATTTGATCCCCCCTTCGAGCAGTTCTTTGCCACCCCTCAGTCCATCAATTTTGCAGACCTATGCCAGAGCTATGGCGCAAGCTATGAGCAAATCGACAGTTGGACACAACTGAAAAGCAAGGTCAGCCAACTACCAGACCATGGCATTCGTTTACTAGAACTACAAACCGATCGCAAAGCAGATTCCCAATGGCGCTCTCAACTCCTCACAACCGCCAGCCAAAGCACTGTACAGCCTTAATCTCGAAGAATCACCTCGATAAAAGATGCAAATCAATCTCATCCACAACACTGGGGATCAGAAATGATAAAGTTAAAGCAATGAAATCAATCTAAGCCTATTCGTATTGAAACTATTCAATTAGTAGATACGTTTAGCCCATGGCCATTGATTGAGTGAATTCACATTTAGGCTGGAGGAAGCAGATGCCGGTACGCCGCACTGCCGCTAGAACAAGAAAACGCAGCTCGGCGGCTAGCTCGGCTGGCTCCGAAGCCACTGCGGGTAAGGCAACTGCTCCAGAAAAAAGCCCTGTGCCTAAGGCAGCAGAAAGTATTAGCACTGAAGTTGCAAGTCCGCTCAAAACGGAAACGGAGAAACAGAATCTCAGTTCGTCAAAAGCAGCAGCGATAGAAAGCGACGATGCCAAAGTCGTCAAAGCAGCCGAGACCATTTTAGCTGCGACCCAGACCGTCGATAAAGCTGCTGGAACAAACAAAGAATCAACCGAAGCAAGCCCACAGGAAAGCCAACCTCTAGAGCCAAAAGCTTCGCCAAAAGGTAAATCCGCGACTGAGAGCCAAACGTCCCCTGTAACGCCACAGACCCGGAAACCAGCAAGAAAAAAACCGAGCTCAACCAAGAAAACTCCAGCCCCAAAAACTCCAGCCAAAACGGTTGCAAAATCCAGCAGCAGAGCAACAGCCTCTAAACGAAAGACCACAACAACGACGAAGTCAACTGCAACCAAGCCCGCAACTCCAAAAGCAACTGCCACCAAAACAACAGCCACCAAAAATAAAGCTGCTGCGAAACCAAAGACTTCCGCAAAAGCCTCAACCAAAACCGCAGCGACAAAAGCAACTGCAACCCAAGCAGCAACCACCAAACGCAGCAGCGCTGCTTCACCTGCGGCGACCTCCCGCAAAAGCCCCGCAGCGAGAAATTCCCCGGCAGCTCGAAAAGCTGGCCGTCAGGCTGCATCTGCTTCATCCACCTCTACACCGGAATCTTCCACCATGGCTCCTAAAACCACCACACGCCGCCGTAGCACAACCAAAACCAGCGCTGCGAAAAAGACCACTGCTTCCAAAGCCGCTGTGAGTAGCTCAGCCGCTGGTAGCGCCTCTGCTGCTGGCATCACTCTCTACAAGGGTGCGGCTCCCTTACCTGAGCATCGTCCTGTGGGCACCAGCAGCCTGGAGATTTCTGGCACCTACGGTAACGCCAATCACCAGCGCCCCATCGAAGCAAGCAAAATGGAAGTCGTCAGCACCTACCGCGATCCCGAAACTCGCCCCATCGCTGGTAATGACTTCGAGGTCATCCGCATTGAGAATATGGCGGGTCCTCGCCCCATTGGCAACAGCGTCATGCCGGTTAGCAGCATCGAAAATAGCTATGGTGCTCGCCCCGTTGGCCCCAACATCGTTGATGAAGAGCCCAAAATTTTGATGGGCTACCTGGATTAAGCTAGCCTTGAATCTTTGGCTCAAACATTGATTAAAAGCTTGCAGAGGCGATCGCGCTTCTAAATTAAGCATTAGGAATAAGCGAGGCAGCTACTGTCTCGCTTATTCCTGTATAAAGGGCCCATTGCCAGCTCAACTTCCTACAAAACCGCTCACACCATTAACCTTTCCCACCCGCCATGATCCAGGACCTCGCTTGGCAACTCGTCAAAGAATACGAAGACATCCTCTATCACAAGCGAGCCGATGGCATTGCAAAGATCACCATTAATCGCCCCCACAAGCGCAATGCCTTCCGTCCCAAAACGGTCATGGAACTGTACGAAGCCTTTAGCAACGTGCGGGAAGACCCCCGCATCGGCTGCGTGCTCTTCACAGGCGCGGGTCCCCACAGCGACGGAAAATATGCCTTCTGCGCAGGCGGTGACCAGAGCGTTCGCGGTCACGGGGGATATGTGGACGAAGCCGGTACGCCTCGCCTCAATGTCTTGGACCTTCAGCGATTGATTCGCTCCATGCCCAAAGTTGTGATCGCCCTAGTGGCGGGTTATGCCATTGGCGGTGGTCATGTACTGCACATCCTCTGCGACCTCACCATTGCGGCGGACAATGCTATTTTTGGCCAAACTGGCCCCAAGGTGGGCAGCTTTGACGGCGGTTTTGGAGCTAGCTACCTCGCAGATATTGTCGGGCAAAAGAAAGCCAAGGAGATCTGGTATCTCTGTCGCCAATACGATGCCCAGCAGGCGCTGGAAATGGGTCTTGTCAACACAGTGGTGCCAGTGAGCCAGCTCGAAACTGAAGGCATTCAGTGGGCCAGTGAAGTGATGGAGAAAAGCCCCATTGCCATTCGCTGCCTCAAGGCAGCATTTAATGCGGGCTGCGATGGCCAAGCGGGCATTCAAGAATTAGCAGGCAATGCGACTTATCTGTATTACATGACCGAGGAAGGGGCTGAAGGCAAGCAAGCTTTCTTGGAAAAGCGCAAACCCGATTTCAGCCAATATCCCTGGCTGCCTTAGCGCGCGCCGACTTTAATCAGCGAAAAGCCCGAGGAGGGGATGGCTGAGCATCTCCTCCTCGGGCTTTCAGCCGTGGTTCTGATTCATCAAAGGCTCAGATATCTCGGAGATCTTAAAGACCCTGCTCAGCGATCGCTTTTGCATTAACCCGGGCCAATCGACTCTTGGAGAGACGATTCAACCAAGTCGTGAGATACGCATGATTTTCCTCTTTTTGAGCCTCATCCTCAGTGGTCAAAGGATTTGGCGCTAAACCCTGGATACAGGCAGTTGTGACACAGAACATCGACTTCTGAAACGTCTCACAAATCAAAACCCGCATATCCAAACCGTTGCGCTTGCTCTTGAGATAGAACTCTTCTAGATAGGGTGGCAAGTTAACGAGCATATCCTGCATCAGCAGCGTTGGAGGAATGCCAGAGCCCCCTACGGGCAAGGGATCTGCATACAGCGCACCATAGGCAAACTCCCCAGGAACGTAGGGAACTTCATTGTTCTGAGCGTTATAGGACATAGTCCCCATAAAAGGCGTCCCTCGGAAGAAAATGGCTTCAACATAGGGAATGCCTGTGTCGGCCAAAAAGGTATAGCCTGCTGATTCAGGCAAGATATCGTAAGGCTTGCCTCGAACCAAAGGGGAATAGGTAATGGGTGTGGCTGCATCAGCCACCAATGCCTCACGGATATGAACAGCAATCTGGGGAATCGCTGTTATTTCTCCGCGATTGTAGCGATCAGCAAGATCCAAGAACATCTTGCTCATGATCGTCCAGAACTGACCCAGGATGCTGTAATAAGTCATCATGCGAGCCTGCTCCAGCAGAAACTCTGGGAAGAAGCGATGGAGCAATTGCAGAAAGGGGCGATTGCGAATACGAGCTTCAATCGCCTTGAGCGCCAGCTGATTATATTCCTCAGATTCAACCGCTTCGGCGAAGGGACAATCCCCATGCCACAGCATGCCCTTCATGCAGTACTCGGCATATTCGTAATTGATGCGATCGTGCCAGAGGTGCTTGAACAAACGCTTGGGCGTCAAGTCACCATTGAAGTATTTGAAAAACGGAAAAAACACCAAGAACTGGTTATCCGCGATGTATTTCAGATTGGTGGCATAGGCATCCAAGACAACACCATAGCTATCTAGAATCCCAACCACTTCCATCACATGCTGGGGAGAGTCTAGGAGAAGAGCCTCTCCCTTCTCTAAGCGTTGGATGGTCGCATCAATATCGAGCTTAGGTGCTGTAGTTGGAGGAGGAGCCTGAAGTTGAGTAGCCATCGCAGTGAAGAGCCTTAGAAAAAACCGAAGAAGCTAAAGACTTGAGAAGCATTGGAAACAAGAAGCTTGAGCACCAGCGACAGCCAGCGCTAAAGCAGCAGGGCTAGGTCGCCTGCAGAATTTGAATCGCCCGCAAAATTTCACCCCCCAGATCGCTCCAGGTCGTGATCATCAATAACAAAGCAGTCACACCTAACAAAATAGTGACAACATAGGCTTGAGACTGACCCGAAGCGCTGTAACGCAGGCTTTGTCCGCCAAAGAGAGTCACCATACCGACGAGGTTGACCAAACCATCAATGATGTAACGGTCCACCCAAGCCGCGATATTAGAACTAACAGCAACTAAGGCAACCACAGTCTTGCTGTAAACCTTCTCCAAGTAGAAGTCATAGGCCAGCAAGTCTTGGACAAACCGATAATTCTGGCTCAGCGGACGAGACATACTGCGAGACAGGGGCATGTAAACTCCCACGGCACAGCCCAGGAGACCAGAAGCAAAGATCAATGCCATGGGCAGGATGGCTTCAGCAGAGTCCATATTAGACAGCAGCCAAGTCGGAGCGATCGCAGGAAGCAGCAACGTCACCACCATCAGCACCACCATCGGCACCACCATCGGCCAAGGAGCCTCTGGGGTGCGGCGCGTCTTAGCCTGGGGCTTACCCAAAAACACAAGGCGGAACACCCGGGTCACATTCAATAGACTCAAGCCATTCGCAAAGACCAAAACCGCAATGAGCCACCAAGGCGAAGGCCCAGCCATCCAGCGATGGAACGTCCAAAACATGCCAATGGGAAATACACCGGAAAGACCCAAACCACCAATCAGGAAGGAGAGTGTCGTCACTGGCATTCGCGACCAAATCCCTCCTAATTCGGTTATGTCCTGGCAGTTTGTAGTCATGATGACCGAGCCACAACTCATGAACATCAAGGCTTTCCCTAGGCCATGGGCCAGCATGAGAAATAATGCAATATCAATGCGCTGCATCCCCACTGCGATGAAAACCAAGCCAAAGAAGGCACTGGTTGAATGGGTCAGCACTCGTTTGATATCAGTTTGGGCGATCGCCACAAGGGAAGAACCCACAACCGTAATGGAGCCAATCAGAATTAAAATTTCCGAAGTCACTGGCGACAGCATTAATGCAGGCTGCAACTTAATCAGCAAATAAGCACCGGCCCCAACCACCACAGAGTTTCGCAAAATCGAAGCAGGACTGGGACCTTCCATCGCCTCATCCAGCCACAGATTCAAAGGAAACTGAGCACAGGAGCCCAAAGGACCGGCAATGAGCGAAAGAGCCAGAAGCGTTGCAATCCCTGGTGGCAAGGGCTTATACACCGCCCAATTCGCCAAGTCAGAGAAAGTCAAGCCGGGGGCATAGCAAGTGAGAGCAACGACCCCCATGAGCAAGAAGACATCTCCGACCCGCTTGATCAAAAATGCATCCCTAGCCGCTGTAACGACCAGAGGCTGGGCATACCAAAACCCCACCATTAAATAGGTAGAAAGAGATAGCATCTCCAAAAGGGCATAGCTGAAGACCATGGAATCACTCAGGGCCAAACCCGAGAGCGTTCCACCAAAGAAACTCAGCAAACCAAAAAAGCGCGCCAGGGAGAAATCCTTCTCCATATAGCCCATGCCATAAATCTGGGCCAGCAGCAGCATGAACGAAGTCAAAGCCGCCGCACCGAGGCTAATGCTCGAAGCCTCAAACCTCACAGCGATCTCTAAGTCAGCAATATTTAGCCAGTCAAAAGCAAACGCGTATGGAGGCAGCTCCTGGAGACTGGCGAAAGCCAACATGCAGTGGAGAAAGGCCACCGCCATCAAAAAAATATTGAAATAAACAGCGGGACGTTGTCCCGTCCGACGCATCAATCCCATCGCCCAGGGCAGAGAAAACAAAGCTCCCCCAACACCATAGAGAGGGATAACCCAGGTTGATTGTAAAAATAGGCTAGTCATTCGGCAGTGGATGTCTCACGGCTAGGCTGGCGGTGATGCTTGGGGGTATTCCCCCTGGAATAAACCCAGAGTTAAAAACAAAGCACCTCGAAAACAAAGGCTTCACCCGAGGGCTGTAACAGGAGTTTTCGATTATTAGAGTTGTTTAAATATTTTTACCTATTGATGGTCTGGAGACAAGTAGACCAAAAAATGCGGAGGAATTAAATGGTTCTACTGCTAATTCTCTATCCAGCCAGTCAGACCTATCATCAACACCTACATCCCCCACAGTCAGGGCATTAGAGATTTGCTAGGATGACAAAAAGTACGGCGACAGCATCGCCATGGATCTCCGCAAAATTGATCAAGAATCAGACGACAGGCCTAGAAGCCTCTCAGTTTTAAGGGCTGCTGAATCTCAATAAACCAGGGCCTACAACCTCAAATTCACCGGTAGGCGCGTTCGAGGATACGCAGCAGCAAATCTGAGAAGGCATCGTCGTTGAGTCGATCCAAGGCTTCTTCCAAAATCTCGACCTCACTTAAGCGCTCTCCCGGTGCTAGCTCAATACCCGGCACCAGCAGCTTCAAATGATGGACAAACTGCTGCAAGTCAGCCTCCATGCGCCGATGCTTTACAGAAAGCACTTCCAAAGCGCGGCGGACAGAACATTCACGTCGGAAAGCGTCAGTAACATCTGACTCTTGGCGATCGCCAGCGTTATAGGGCTCAGTCATGGGACTTACCATGTGCGCAGGTCTAACCCAGGGTGTAAAGTCAGGCACTGCAAATAGTTAACAGATGCGAAAAGCAGAGACTCAGGAGATTATTGCAAGTCCATGGCATGGGCTAACCAGTCAGGAGGATCTTTCCCAGCTTGCTTTTGGTAACGGTGTCCCTGCTTGTTTGAGTTTAGAGAGCCAATTTGGGCTAAGGCGATCGCTGAGACCAAAGTTATCGATTGTTTAGGCTTAGACAAGATTGCTAGAACAATGACATGCCAGCCATCACTCTAAAAGTTCAGATTTCGTCAAGAAGCGGTATTCATCTCCCTCAATTCGTCATCTTCACGGGAAGAAAGGAGACATCGCCCATAACAGCATCCCAAAGCTTCATTCAGGGCTGGAAACAAATGTGATATTAGTGACAACAGAGACGAAATAGGTGATTAATTGTGCCCGTTACCGCAGCCCATTCTTCGAACCTCTCTACCTCCTTTAAGCCCCATTACAAGAGTCGTTCCTCCCAAGCAATCAAGGTCCTAGTCGTTGAAGACGATGCCCTGATTCGAGACACCCTGGTTTTTGCCCTCCAAGAACAGGGCTATGAAGTTCGATTTGTGGATGATGGCCGACAAGCCCTGGACCTGTTTTACCAAGGGCTTGAGCAACACAACAGCAACATCTGGCTCCCCGATTTAGTCATTCTTGACCTGATGTTGCCCCAGGTAAACGGCCTAGACCTCTGCCGCTTTGTGCGCAGTCAAGGGAGCAGCATTCCAATTTTGATTTTGAGTGCGAAGGGTACAGAAACCGACCGAGTCGTGGGTCTAGAAGTGGGAGCCGATGACTACCTAACAAAGCCTTTTGGCATGCGTGAACTCATTGCTCGCTGTCGTGCCCTCCTGCGCCGAAGCCAAGCAGAGGAAGAGTCCCATGAAAATGACAGCCTCTCCAGTGGCGATATTGAGCTGTTTCCTCAGCAGTGCCGCGTCACCCGAGGCGGAGAAACAGTAAACCTCTCGCCGAAGGAATTCAAGATCCTTGAGCTGTTCATGCATAATCTCAATCGCGTCTGGTCGCGCGAACAGCTCATTGAGCGTGTCTGGGGACCGGATTTCATGGGCGATAGCAAGACTGTGGATGTCCACATTCGTTGGCTGCGCGAAAAGCTTGAACAAGATCCAAGCCATCCAACGCATATCCAGACGGTACGAGGGTTTGGCTATCGATTTAGTTAAGCTTGCTTAACGAATCTAGAGCGACTCCAAAAGCGCTGCTCGACTTCGAGCAGCGCTTTTGGAGTCGCTCTGATATCCCCATGGAGTCCTTAAGACCAGCAATCTCTGCCCCTGAAGCCCTCCTGTCATCCCCTATAGGAATAGGTAACTAGCGCTTCTGTTCCGGCGCTAATGCTTCCACAATCGTTTTCTCTTCAAACTCCTTCAAAAGTCTGAGCGAACGCGACTTGAAACTTCTCTCTCTAAATGCAGAAGGAGCCGAGCAAAGGCAGTGGAGAAGCCCCTCCTATAATCACGATTTGCTAGGCTGGCCTCTGAAGCTGTCATTGACATCTAGCGCGGTCGTTTTGGGATCAAAATGAGTGGAAGTATTAATGTTTTCCCTGGGCTTAGGCCTAGGGCTGCTGCTCATTGTCCTGCAGCAAATTCGTCTCAACCGAAATCTGCGAGACCTGCTGTTTCGCATGGAATCGCGCCACCAACAGCGCGATCTCCCGAACAATAATTTCAGCATGACCAGCCGCTTAATGATGGCAGCAGGACAACAGCGCCAAAAACAGGTTCAGCTAAAAGAACTGTTGGTTAGCGTCCAAGCCATCATTGCCCATGCTCCCCTAGCCTATGTCCAGGTGGACCGAGACAACTACCTGGTTTGGTGCAATGTGGAAGCCTCCCAGCTCCTCAATATCACTCCCCCCAGTCCCCATAATTTACGCCTCCTATTGGAGCAAGTCCGCTCCTATGAACTGGACCGGCTGATCGAAAAAACCCGCCACCACCAGCAACCTCAGCAGCGTCGCTGGGTGCTCCATCCTCTCAACCCAGACCCTCTAAATCCCGACCCCCGCCAAAGCATTCATTTTGTGGGGCACAGCATCCCCTTACCTGAGGGACAGGTCGGAGTTTTCTTAGAAAATCAGCAGGAGCTATTTCAACTGGCCCAACAGCGCGATCGCTGGGTCTCGGATGTGGCCCACGAACTCAAGACCCCCCTGACCTCTATTCGCCTGGTGGCAGAGATGCTAGAAGAGCGGGTAGAACCCAACCACCAGCCCTGGATGCAACGCCTCCTAGGCGAAGTCATGCACCTCAGCAACCTAGTCCACGACCTCCTCGATCTCAATCTTCTAGAGCAACGGGCCACTCAAACCCTCAACACGGCCCCCCTCGATCTCACCCACCTCATCCACAGTGCCTGGCAGAGCCTGGAGCCCATTGGTAAAACAAAAGCCATACAAATGGAATACCAGGGAGCCGAAAGCGCGAATATAGAAGCCGATCAATCTCGCCTATATAGAGTCATTCTCAACTTGCTAGATAACAGCATTAAATACAGCCCCTCCCACAGCACTATCACGGTCAACCTACGACAATCAATCGCCGAGACCGAGGCAGAAGCTTCACCCAGCGTTGCTCCTACAAACCTTTCCTCCAAAGGAACACCGTGGGACAACGGGCTCAGCGAACTCAAAGGTCCTTACTACATTATTGACATTATTGACCAAGGGCCAGGCTTTCCAGAAGCATCCCTCGCAAGGATTTTCGAGCGTTTTTACCGAGCCGATCCCGCCAGAGTCAGACCCTATACCGCCACGGCTGACAATGATACAAGTGACAATCGAGCCCAGGATTTAGCCAGCAATGCTACTTCATTCTCCGCCTCCCATAAACCGGGTGCCAGGCCATCTCCCTCCAGCCACATTCAGACCACAAGCGCGACCAGTCATGTCCGCACAACGGGTAGCTGTGGATTGGGATTGGCGATCGCCCGACAAATTGTCGTAGCTCATGGGGGAACAGTGACAGCCCAAAACCATCCCGAAACCCAAGGAGCTTGGCTACAGATCCTCATCCCGATTCAACAAGGCAACAGCCCTGCGGGAATTCAGTAACCGCCACTTTTAATCGAGGTTTACACAGTGAAGTTAGAAAAAGAAAGACCAAAGTTAGAAAAACACAATCATCATCGGCTAAGGGTATCACCCCTATCTTTTGCCAGGGCAGATATCCCCAAGAATATTTTTAAGAGCAGGGCTACCATGGGCAACAGAGAGACAATATATATGCCCTATTCATATATATTGTCTGTCCAGACAAACTTATCCCTGACAATGCGATTTACAAGGGATATAGAACGAGGATCTGACCCAGGTCTCCGACCGTCTCATGACGAATAGCGTAACGGCCCCAAGCAAAAATGGGATGTAGCTCTTTTACAGCTACATCCCAGTGCAAGCGGACACAACACCTTCACCTCAAAGAAATTCTCTATTTAGCTTGCTCCTAGAGATGACTGCCGAGGGAGTAGGATGATGAGCAGTCTCCTTAACAATGGCAAAACAATTGACCTGAGTTAATCAGCTCTCATTGGACGACCATAATCAGAAGTATTTGCTCCGCAGCACGTATCCCCATCTTCTCCTTCTAGCCCTATGGCTGAGCGTCTGCAAAAAATTCTTTCCCAATGGGGGATTGCGTCTCGCCGTAAGGCAGAGGTGATGATTCGAGCGGGCAGAGTGCAGGTCAATGGTGCAGTAGCGACCCTAGGCCAACAGGCCGATCCAGAGCAGGATGTGATCGCTGTGGATGGCATACCTATCAGCCCAGAACAGTGCCCTCAAAAGATCTATATACTGCTGCACAAACCCCGAGGGGTGGTTTCCACTTGTAATGACCCCGAAGGTCGAACAACAGTTTTATCTCTTTTACCACCGGAATTAGGCCAGCAGCAGGGGATTCACCCTGTAGGGCGATTGGACGCTTACTCAACTGGAGCCCTACTGTTAACCAACGATGGTTCTCTGACCTATCATATGACCCACCCCCGTCATGAGGTCAGTAAGGTTTATCAAGTCACCGTGGAAGGAAATCCAAGCGAGCCAGTGCTTAACCGCTGGCGCACTGGGCTTCTCCTAGAAGGACAGCAGACGCTTCCAGCAAAAGTCAGACGGTTAGATAAATCCGCCGATAGCACCACTTTAGAAGTGGTATTGCGGGAAGGACGAAACCGGCAAATTCGCCGCGTGGCAGAGCAACTGGGGCATCCCGTTAAGCGCCTACATCGCTTGGCAATCGGCAGTATCCAGCTAGGCAATCTATCGCCAGGTGCTTACCGCAAGCTTTCCGAACAGGAGTTAAAGAAACTAGTCGCCTCGGAGGAGGAGCCCAGTCGCTAAATTAGAGCGTCTTATTCAAAAGCAATTTCAATGTAATAACAGAAACAATCTCAAAAATGTCATCCATGACCCCACAATGCGCTGGGAAATAATGATAAGTTTTATAGAGTGCTTGGCTCGAGAGGCGCTCCCCAACGATCAGTATCGCGTCAGACCGACAGTTGAAATGGATTAGCACCGGGTCATGAGTTCTTCCCTTAACCTAAAAGAATTACAGAAGAAGCAGTTAACAGAAGTTGGCGCTTACCTTCGTCAGTGCCGGGAAGCCAAGGGTATTTCCTTGGCAAATGCCGCTAGCCGAACCCATGTGCGGGAATCAATTTTGACAGCGATTGAAGCTGGCAACATTGAGCGGCTCCCAGAACCAATCTATATTCAAGGCTTTCTCCGTCGCTTTGCCCAAGCCTTAGAGGTCGATTCAGACAAGGTCGTAGATGCATTCCCGCTGGGTCAGCCCAATCGTTCAGACTTACCTTTCTGGCGTCATTACTTTCCATCGGCTCAACTAAGGCCAATACATTTGTACGGGGCCTACCTGCTTGTCATTGCAGCATCCGTTCACAGCCTGTCCTGGATGATTAACCGCTCGGTGAGTCAAGCAGAAGCTCCAATACGCGCCCAGCAAGCCGAGATAGTCGCATTATCTGTAGAGCGTTCCATTGAGGATTCATCCGCTAGCAGTAGCGGACCTGTGGGCCAGGCTTTCCCCATCGCAGGCAAGCTTCCCGTTCAGGGCACCTCAGTGGATGCCATTTCCCAGCTATCATCTCGCTTAGCTCAAAGCCAGAAGAAGTCCAGCAAGCCAAAGTCTGACAAAGCCGTGCATGTGGAGCTCAAGCTCACTGCCCAGTCTTGGCTAAGGGTTGTAGTAGACGGAAAGCAGACCTATGAAGGCGTTCTATCCCAAGGAGATGAGCGGGTTTGGGAAGGTGATAAATCTGTGATTGTCAGAGCCGGTAATGCCGGGGGCGTGATTGTTCAGTTGAATGACCAGCCAGCAAAGCCCATGGGGATTCCTGGTGCTGTTGAAGAGATCACCTACGGATCTGAGACTACGGCTCGTAGCGCTGAGTTTGGCGCATTTGCTGCTGCTCAGCCATAAATCTAGTCATAGGTCCAGCCAAAGTCTGCACAACTTCCAACTGAAAAAGCCGGACTTAACACTAATGAAGTCCGGCTTTTTCAGTTGGAGCAAAAACCTATTCCGTCGGAATGTCGAAAGATAGAGACAGAGAAACGTTCTAGGACTGCGGAACGCGGCCGTAGTATTCAGTGACCTGGCGCAGGCGATCGCTCACCGACTCATCAAACGAGTAAGAACGATAGCGCCACCCCCAGTTTCCCTCAGCCAAGCCAGGGGTATTCATGCGAGCATCCTCACCCAGCCCCAGCAAGTCTTGGGCTGGAAAGATTGCCTGACTCGCCACACTGCTCGAAGCCAAACGCAGCAAATCCCAATGAATCCCATCCTGGCCAACCTGGCCCAGATAGTTAGCCACATGGGCTTGGGCACCTTCGTCTCGGTTACCAAACCAACCCACCGTTGTGTTGTTGTCATGGGTGCCGCTGTACACCACCCAATTTCGACCATCGTAGTTGAAAGGCAAGTAGGGATTGCCCGGTCCAGAATCAAACGCAAATTGCAGAATTTTCATACCGGGAAAATTAAACTGTTCCCGCAGAGCATTCACTTCTGGCGTAATGATGCCGAGATCCTCGGCAATGATGGGTAATTTACCCAGTTTTTCTCTAACCGTTGACAGCAGGTCTGCTCCCGGTGCTTCGACCCAGCTCCCATTCATGGCTGTTTCTTCGCCCTCAGGCACCGCCCAATAGGCTTGAAGCCCACGAAAGTGATCAATACGAATAATATCGACCAGCTCTAAAAGCACTTCAAATCGACGGACCCACCAGTGAAACTCTGCTTTCTCAAGTTCTTCCCAGTTGTAAACGGGGTTTCCCCAGAGCTGGCCCGTCTCGCTGAAATAATCCGGTGGAACACCCGCCATAATGGCTGGCTGACCTGTTTTGGGATTGAGGCAAAACTTCTCAGGATTCCCCCAAACATCGGCGCTGTCATGGGCGACATAAATGGGGATATCACCGATGATTTGGATACCATGCTCATTGGCATAGTCCTTCAACAGGCCCCACTGCCGGAAGAATTCAAATTGCAAAAATTGCTGGTAGGCGATCGCCTTCTTCAAACGCGCCTTAGCCGCCAGAATGGCATCAGCCTGACGAGACTGAAGACTCTCCTCCCAATCTACCCAGGGTGTGCCGCCATGCTCCACTTTCAAGGCCATAAACAAAGCATAATCATCCAGCCAGTCTGACTCCTGCTTGCAGAAGCGGGTAAAGTTGCTCGACTGATCTAATCCCTTGGCTTGAAATTGTTCAAAGGCCTTTTTTAACAGGGGATACTTGAAAGCCTCAGCTTCAGCAAAGTCGACGCTATCGAGGGGGAAATCTGGAACATTGGCTAAATCAGCTTCGTTCAGCAAGCCAACATTTTTAAGTTGCTCAGGGCTAAGGAGCAGCGGATTGCCCGCCATCGCGGAATAGGCCAGGTAGGGAGAGTTACCATGACCCGGCGTTCCTAACGGCAAAATTTGCCAGAGGGACTGGCGACCGGCCGCCAAAAAGTCAACAAATTGATAGGCCTCATGACCTAAATCTCCAATTCCATAGGGGCTAGGGAAACTGGTGGGATGTAATAGAACGCCGCTGGAACGGGGGAAGGCCATGGAAACTCTCTTAACACGGAAGCAAAATAGTAAAGCGATGCATTGAAGAATTAACACCAGGGCAGCAGAAGTCCACTGGATGCTTGATTCTGACTCAAATAAAGTCGATTTAGACGATCAAAACTGTTCGTTGAAATCCGATGGGAGATTTCTTAGCAGAGGATGCTTGCTTGCTCTCATAGACAGGGATAGTTCACCAGAAATCAGATAGAAGGCAGAGGAACATTTGCAAGACCTTGAACGGTTTTAGTAGGTATTCCACATATAGGCAACCTTCAACAAGCAAACATCTATCCCTGGGATAGCTTAGGGGAAATCATCGAGAACTGCTCCCATATGCTTAAAAAGCATCCTAAACTCAGGATTTTTCCGAGAGCTCGTCCCCTCAATGACCGAACAAAATGCCTAAGATCTCAAGCCTGTCTCAGGTATTAGATCTAAGTGAATCGCTTCTCAGTCAAGGTGTTGAATGCCCTGCCCAAAAGACATCACTTTTAAATCTGGCATTCATTCATTCTCATTACTAGGTTGCACAGAGAAAAGTATTAAATGGGCAGAGCTACAAATATCGTAAACAAGTCGCAGATAGCACTCACTCAAATAAGACAACTGTTGAAGCTACAGTCCTAGACTTTAATAAACAAAAGACGCAAGCGAGACAGAAGTTCGTGGCCTATCGCAATCCCACTCCCACCGTTGACATCATCATTGAACAAGTCGGACAAGGCGATCGCCCCTTAATCCTCCTAATCGAACGGCTCAACGAGCCCCATGGTTGGGCATTACCTGGCGGCTTTATGGACTACGGCGAGGATGCAGCCACCGCAGCAATCCGGGAAGCCAAG
Organism: uncultured Pseudanabaenaceae cyanobacterium; assembly: GCA_938021205.1. GTDB lineage: Bacteria > Cyanobacteriota > Cyanobacteriia > PCC-9006 > JAAUQQ01 > JAAUQQ01. The sequence continues at coordinate 2,140 of CALIGI010000191.1, read as the reverse complement.
GAAGAAACCAATCTAGAGATTGAGCTACTGGAGCAATTTCACTGCTACTCCGACCCCAGCCGTGACCTGCGCCAACATACCCTTAGCATCGTCTTCCTGGCCAAAGCCAGCGGTGAGCCGAAGGCCATGGACGATGCCAAGGCCTTAAAGCTATTTGCGCTGGATGATTTACCCGCAGCGCTGTGCTTCGACCATGGCCAGATCTTGGCGGATTATCAGCGCTATCGGGAAACGGGTGTACGGCCCAGGCTATAGGCTCGGTGACTCAGCAAGTTAGAACAGAATCGGCTGGCTAGGCGGCATGGGCCAGGATGGCGGAGGGTTCGTAGATTTTTTCCAGCACCTCTGTGGGGATGGCAAGGGGATTGTCTGCCACATTGAGCATAACGAGGCGCTTGAGCTGTCGGAGCACAGCGGGTAGGCCGGTGAAGCGGTTATCGGAAACGTAGAGTTCGGAGAGCTGGGAGAGCTGGGCGATCTCCCCTGGCAAGCTCTCTAGGTGGTTGCTGCTCAGGTCCAGCCAAACCAAGTTATTGAGCTGGGCAAAACCGTTGGGCACCGATTCAATGCGGTTACAGCTCAGGTCCAAGCGGGAGAGCTGACGCAAGTAGGTCAAGGTCGAAGGCACGGTTTTGAGCCGGTTGCCGCTGAGGGAGAGGGTTTCTAAGCGAGTCAGCCCCGCAAAGGCATCGGGTAGGGTCGTGAATTGGTTGCAGTTGAGGTTGAGGTGGGTCAACTGGGTGAGCTGGCCAATGGCCTGGGGCAGTTCAGTGAGTTGGTTGGAGCCCACGGAGAGCCAGGAGAGTTGGAGCAGGCGGGCGATCGCGCCGGGCAGCCTTTTAATTTGGTTATCCCCCAGATACAGCTCCTCTAGCTCGGCCAAGTTGAAGACGACTTCTGGCACAACTTCGAAGCGGTTGAGCATCAGGTCCAGCTTTAGCAGGCGGGGGAGGGCGGCGATCGCCTCCGGCAATACCGTTAGCCGGTTATCGCTCAGATCCAGGACTTCCAGCTGGGTGAGCTGAGCAATTTCGGGCGGCACTTCGGTCAATCCCAAGCTGGACAGGTCCAAGGTCGTCGCATCAGTCTCGACCGCTTGCTGAATGAGTTGCTGGGGATCTTCGAAATACATGCAGTGCTGGGGTTGAGCGGCTTGGGGGATCGGCCAATGGCAGCTAGAACATAGCACAGCCCCAATGATTTTCCCCTACAGTAGATAACGATTTAGGTGGAGTCGAAGATGGGTCCAGGGCAATGCAGTCATCCGACAGGGCGAAAAACCTTTACAACATCGGAGGGCTTAGAAATTTCTTATCTGGAATGGAAGCCCCAAGACAACGGCAAAATGATTCCACTCCTAGCGCTACATGGCATGGCGGATCAAGCCCTGGTCTGGTCCAGTTTTGGACAAAGCCTAAGCCAACAGTTCCACATCATCGCGCCGGATTTGCGAGGCCATGGCGAGAGCAGCAAACCTGACGCATCCTCTAACCAGGGCTACGGCTTTGCCGACAGCATTGCTGACCTGAATGAGCTGATGAACCATCTGGGCTGGCAGTCCGCCCACATCATGGGCCATTCCTGGACTGGCAAAATGATCGCCATCTGGGCCAGACAACAGCCGGAGCGATTCCGCAGCCTGCTGCTCATCGACCCCGCTTTCATCAACGCTCTGCCTAGCTGGACCAAAATCACCTTCCCGCTGTTCTACCGCATCCTGCCCTTCCTCAAAATGCTTGGCCCCTTCGAGAGCAAGGCCGCTGCGGAAGCTCAAGCCCGACAGCTGAAGCAATATGCCGACTGGACAACCCTTCAGCAGCAGATCTTTGAAGCTGCGGTGGAAGAAAAGGCTGATGGGAGCTGGGGGAGCAAATTTGCGATCGCCGCCCGCGAGCCTATGTTCACCGATGTCATGCGAGTCCCCGGCTTCACTGAGTCCATCGACATTCCAACGCTCCTCGTCCAGCCCACCGGAGGCATCAACCGCAGCGAAGGCCAGCTCAAGCCCTACCGCAAATATTTAACTGACCTAGAAGTCCACACCATGGAAACAACCCACTGGCCGTTCCTATCCATGCCTACCGAATTTGAAGCCGCCATCCGCCGCTTCTTAAAAAGGTTTTCTCAAGAGCGTAAAGAC
>CALIGI010000190.1 GCA_938021205.1 uncultured Pseudanabaenaceae cyanobacterium | reverse complement strand
AAAGCGAATGCCAGCAAAACGGTAGGATAGCTACCGTCGCGCCCAGTCTAGCCCAATGGTCAATGCCCTCGTCTTGCTCGAAAACACGGAAGATCAAACGGTCCTTCACATCAATCCTCCTGAGAATGGCCTAACGCTTCGGGGCAAGATTCGGGTACCGGGAGATAAATCGATCTCCCACCGGGCCCTGATGCTGGGAGCCCTGGCCTCAGGCACCACCGAAATTGAAGGTCTACTGGTGGGGGAAGACCCCCAAAGCACCGCCGCTTGCTTCCGCAAGATGGGGGTGAAGATTTCAGACCTCAATCCTGAGCATGTGATGGTGGAGGGCGTCGGTCTGGGGAACCTCCAGGAACCCACCAGCATTTTGGATGCGGGCAATTCCGGCACAACCCTGCGGCTGATGCTGGGCATTTTGGCCTCCCATGGCGATCGCTTTTTCGCGGTCACGGGGGATGACTCATTGCGATCGCGTCCCATGTCCCGTGTGGTCAAACCACTCCAGCAAATGGGGGCTCAAATTTGGGGGCGCAAAGACAACAGCCTGGCTCCCCTGGGCATCCAAGGGCAAACCCTGAAACCCACCCATTATCAATCGCCCATTGCCTCAGCCCAAGTGAAGTCTTGTGTATTGCTAGCGGGCCTGATGACCCCTGGAAAGACCACAGTGACAGAGCCTCACCTCTCCCGCGACCACAGTGAGCGGATGCTGCGGGCCTTCGGTGCAGAGGTGGAAGTGGATGCCGCAACCTGTAGCGTCACGGTGACCGGCCCAGCGACCCTCACCGGCCAAAAGGTCGTCGTCCCCGGAGACATCAGCTCCGCCGCCTTCTGGCTGGTGGCAGCCAGCATTGTGCCCGGCTCAGAGCTGTTGATTGAGAACGTAGGCGTTAATCCCACCCGCGTTGGCATCCTCGAAGCCTTAGCAATGATGAATGCCGACATTGAGCGACTGAATGAACGGGAAGTGGCCGGTGAACCCGTGGCAGACCTAAGGGTGCGCTATGCCCAACTAAAGGCCTGTGAGATTGGCGGGGACATCATTCCTCGCTTGATTGATGAGGTGCCCATCCTGGCAGTGGCAGCGGCCTTTGCCGAGGGGACGACGGTGATTAAGGATGCGGCGGAGCTGCGGGTGAAAGAGAGCGATCGCCTAGCGGTCATGGCGAAACAGCTCACGGACATGGGTGCCAACGTCATTGAGCATCCCGATGGCATGGAGATCACTGGGGGGAGCCCACTGAACGGGGCCAAGTTGGATAGCTACACGGACCATCGGATTGCCATGAGCTTGGCGATCGCGGCTGCCGTTGCAAAGGGCACAACAAGCATTGCCCGCGCTGAAGCCGCCTCCATCTCCTATCCCAATTTCTTCGAAACCCTAGAGGAGGTCTGCCAAGCCAAATAAATTCCAACCCCGGTAGGGACATGGCATCGCCATGTCCTGATTCTGCTATGGCGGACATGGCGATGCCATGTCCCTACGTTAGGCGATGTTTTATGGGTAGGCATTAATCCATCGCAGCCAGGCTCATGCCGCTCTTCTGGTCCTTAACGCCCATCAAGAAATCCTGCTTCTCCAGGAATTCTCCGGCCAGCTTGACAAAAGCCTTAGCCCCCGACGTACTGGGATTACTAATCACGACTGGCTTAAAGGTGTCCACTGCACGCGCCACCTGGGTGTCATTGGGAATTTGGGTCTTGAATACTTGATGCTCCGCAAAATCCTGCTGAACCCGCTGCATCACCTGGTTGTAATAGCGACTGGTAAACAAATTGCCTGACATGGTGAACACAATACCCAGGAGCTCAATATCCATCGGCTCTGCAGTGTCTTTGTAGTTTTGGCGCAGGCGAGCAATCCGCCGCTGCAATAGCTGAATCCCTGCAATGGAAAGGGGCTCTGGCTTTGCTGGCAGGATGTAAAAGTCACTGGCCACAAAACTACTGCGAGTGAGCAAGTTATAGCCTGGCGCGCAGTCGAGAATGATGTAGTCGTAGTCCTTCTCGATGGGGGCCAAAATATTTTTGATCAGCCCACTCTCGAAATTGCTCCAAGCTCCTTCAAAGTCTCCATCGGAGGCAGCTTCCCCCTCCCCTGTTTGCTTCAAGGCGTTGCGGTGGAGCGCAGCAGAAACCATGTAATCGTCGTAAAGATCCAGATCACCGGGCAAAAGAGACAAATCCTTCTGCTGACAAACATAAGAGCGAATCACATCCGCTGTTTCATGAAGCTGAGGCCCATCAGACTGCACCGCCTGGCTAATGAGCTGCCGCAGGGTGCGCTTTTCCTTGCGGCATTTGACGAACTCCTGGGGAGACATAAGGCTGAGGGTGGCGCTGATTTGGGTATCGAGGTCCACGACTAGCACTCGCTTGTTGAAATTGCGAGCCAGGCAAGCAGCCAAGTTAACGCAGAGGGTTGTTTTACCCACGCCGCCTTTCATGTTCGTGGTTGCGATAATTTGGGCCATGGAATCCCTTACACCAGTGGAACGTCGTCAAGGAGGTCGCAGCGAGGTGGGAAAGTAATTGCCCTTGAAAGCGAAGCCCAAATTTTTCAGCTTGCTCCACCGAGATCACCACCCAGCGCTGTCAAAATTAGACATATTCTATGGTTTCATGGGCGATCGTGCAGCTCCTGCTTAAAGCCCCATAGATCCCCAATCAATCCCCCCTATGGGTTTTCCCCTGGATCGGTTAGTGATCTTTTTTATAGAGTCTTATCCAGTTTGTATGAAACTGCATGTATCGTTGGCTTCGGCGACCGTGCCCATAAAGCTTGACCCCGTGCCATTCCAGGAGGCAGCCCCGTGACAGGCAAGCGCCGCGCGCCCCGCAATCGAACGCTAACTTTAGAGCTCGGTGAACAAGAAGCTCTAGCAAAGCGATTGCTGTCCCTGGATGGACCTGTAGATTTTGAGATGGTGGGCGATCGCATCCTCCACCACAATCTCTTTGAGCTACTGGACTGGCTCCCAAATCAATGCGCAGACCTCCTCTTCCTAGATCCGCCCTATAACCTCACCAAATCCTTCAACGGCAAAACCTTCCGCGAACGCTCCAACGATGCCTACTACGACTGGCTCGAATCCTGGTTTCCCAAATTACTCAGCACCCTCAAGCCCACCGCAACGGTGTACATCTGCGGCGACTGGAAATCCTCGGGAGCCCTCCAGCGCATCGCGGAAAAACATCTCATCGTCCGCAACCGCATTACTTGGGAGCGAGAAAAAGGGCGCGGTGCCAAAACAAACTGGAAAAACTGCTCCGAAGATATTTGGTTCTGCACCGTCTCCAACGACTACACCTTCGATGCCGAAGCCGTCCGCCTAAAGCGCAAAGTCATCGCCCCCTATCGCAACGCCCAGCATCAGCCCAAGGACTGGGAAGAAACAGACAGCGGTAACTATCGCCTCACCAGTGCCTCCAATCTTTGGACGGACCTGACCGTGCCCTTTTGGTCCATGCCCGAGAACACAGACCACCCGACCCAAAAGCCAGAGAAGCTGTTAGCCAAGCTACTACTAGCCAGTAGCAAGCCTGGAGATATCATCCTCGACCCTTTCCTCGGCTCGGGCACAACGGCTGTGGTGGCGAAGAAGCTGGGCCGACGATTCATCGGCATTGAGCAGGACTTGACCTACTGCTGCTTAGCTCAAAAGCGATTGGATCTCGCAGATAGCAATTCCACAATTCAAGGCTATGACGATGGTGTGTTCTGGGCTAGGAACTCGCTCTAGCTAGGACAATTGCAACACCACCTGATCATCCACCAAGGTATTCAGTGTGAGGACATCCTCCACCGTCATCCGCAGAAAGCGATCGCCATCCACGCGAAAGAATACCTGAATCCGATCCACCCCCGGATTGCCAAACGGGTCCAACTTAATCACCCTGGCTCCATCCTTATCGTTTAAGGGCTGCACTGCCGATTGCCCTGTAGCCAGACTGCGCGTAATGAGGCGATCGCCGTCAAAGTAAACCTCCGTCGTACTGGTCTCCGCTCCCAGCTCACCCAGCACCACCTCAATGCCCGGCTGATTCTCCACCGAGGCCCCAAAGGTAAACATCACTGGCTCCGCCATGGGATAGGACTGTCCGGCCTGAATAATCGGATGCCAATCATGGCCGTTAATGCGGTTGTTCCAATAGCGAATGCCGTAGCGATGGTAAAGGAAATCCTTGATTTCAAGACCTTGGGCTAACTGCAAAGCTCCCTGGGCGATGGCTTCGAAAGGGCGATCGCTGCGAATCTTACTCTCCTCGAAATAACCCTTGAGCCAATCCTGCACCGCTGGAATCTGGCTGGTGCCACCCACGAGCAGCACTCCCTCAATGTCATCCACCTTCACCCCCTCGCGGCGGGCCTGCTGGAGCACCTGCTCCATGGCTTTATCCAGCTGCTCAAAGAATCCCTTCGACCGCAGCAGCGCTTCAAACTGGTCGCGACTGGCCTTCAGTTCATAGCTTTCAAAGCTCTCATCATCGAAATAAGTTTCGCTGGCTTCCTGTTGAAGCGAAAGGGAGATCTTCAGACGCTCCGCCAATCGCGTCACCAGAGGCGTGGGTTCAAAGCCGTACTGACCCGCTAAAGCCTCCGCCAACCAGCCATCCAAATCGGTCCCGCCCAGGTTCTGTCCCGCTTTCGCCAGAACCTTGGCCACCTCCACTCGCTGGGCGGACTTCTCAGAAAAATCCTTCTGGCCCCACTTGAGTACAAAGCCCGTCGCCTTTTTCACCTGTTCTCGCTCCAGCTGCACCAGGGAGAGGTCCAAGGTTCCCCCACCAAAATCGACAACCAGGAGCAAATCACAATCCGCCATGCCGTAGCCCAGCGCCGCCGCCGTGGGCTCATCTAGCATCCGCACATTGATAACAGTATCTCCCAGGGCAGAGCCCAACCAGTGACGATAAGCCTCAAAGCTATCCACTGGCACCGTCACCACCAGAGAATCCAGCGGCAGAGGCACCTGCTTTACCGCCGCCAGGGTCTGCTGCAAAAACGCCTCACCAATCGCCTCAAAGCTGAGGCTCTGACCATCCAGCTCCGGTAAATAGCCCTGCACATCGGAGCCAATGCCTCGCTTGAAGCCCCGGAAGAAGCGCGGGTCGTTCTTGAGATCCAGGCCGCGATCGCGCACCGTCTGACCAATCACTGCACCACCCTGCTCCCAATAGACCAAGCTTGGTACCAGGGGCGGGCTCCCGCCTTGGGACAGGCTCATTCCCGGCAAAGCCACAGTCTCTGCTTGCTGCGTCACTGGATTCCAGCGAGCAACCACTGTATTGCTCGTGCCAAAGTCAATTGCAAGGCTCATGGGCGATGGCGATTCAAAAAAGGGAATAATTCGAACCGTCACAAAACGGTTGATCAGGATTGTCTCATTTCTTTAGAAATACCTTTGTCGTTCGTTACAAAAATGGCAAAGACTCAGGTTGCCTTAGCAAACCAGAATTCTTCACATAAATCTGATCTCTGAATAACCCATAGCGTATGAATCGAATTTCCTTCACGAAATAAGCTGAACTTTCATGTCAGACTTTGCTCCCCAGCGTTAACTCTTTTTGCGGTTCGCCCGATCCACAAATCATTGGGGTATCAATGATCCAAAGGTCAGTTTGGATTTGCAGCGATCAGCATTTTCATCACTGCTTCAGACCGTTCTGAACTAATCACAGCTCTCCCCTTGCAATTCAGGGATTGTTAATTCCCTGCAAGGCAAAGTTTTCAAAGGCTAGCTCCTTTGAATGACCCAGGAAATCTCTTTAGTTTTGTTTGAGTTTTATTACATTCTCCCATCGCGCAAATGGTGGCTTGGCCCATGAACTTCAGCAACCAGCTTGTCCGCCTAATTCTTGATTTCTACCGCGAAGACCCCGAGGAGTATCGGGCGATCGCAGTGCTACAAAACTGCCACCTGTCTCGCCGCTGGGGCACCCTGCGCATTACCTGCGATGATGCCCGCACCGCAGAAGACTTAATTCGCGCCATCGACTGTATTCGAGAGCCCGTGGCCAAGCTGCGCCTTGCCAAGCGCATGAAGATCTTGGTCGATGGCGTATTCACCCAGGTGTTTCCAGTGAATGCTCCCGGCTATGGCGTGGACAGTGCTGCTCCCCAGTGGGGCAAGTCAGGCTTTTTCTTCTAAAGCCCGATCAAGCAATTGGCAGGTCATAATATCACTCCCCTCCCCTGACCTAGTCTTGCCAAAAGCCAGCTAGTATGGATGGAGTATTGTTTTTGGCAAGTTCATGGCTAAACGTCCTAACTTCGAGTCCTCCCAGCTCATGGTGCGCGCAGAGGAGCTCATCAGTGCGGCTTCCAACCGCTACCGCATCACGGTACAAGTTGCCAATCGCGCGAAGCGCCGACGCTACGAGGACTTCGAGAGCAATGAAGATTCTGGCATTAAGCCCGTCATGCGCGCCATCATCGAGATGTCCGACGAGCTAACCCAACCCGAGATCATTGGCGACTAACGGTCTATCGTCATTTAGAATCAGCAAGAAGGCCAGTGCATTCATAAATGCACTGGCCTTCTTGCTATAGCTGCTCTCTGATTCGCCGACGCAGCTTTCAGCGCTGATAGCGCCGTTAGCCCAGCCAAACCTGCCTGAGCTTCAGTAAGATTAGAGAGCCCCAGCAGAGTAGCCCAGCCATCGCCACAACACCGAACCGTCACCATGGGAAAACCATATAAATCATTTTTGAAGCGATCGCAAACTGGGCACCCACCCACATTCCCCCCCCTGCTCAATCGCTGGCTCTCCGCCATCATCATCGCCACCATGATGGCAATCTCCACAGTCGTCGTTGCAGCAGAACTCCCACCCACCTCATCCCAAGCAAACCGTTCCAACCCAAGCCACTCAAACAGCATTCAAATTAGCCAACGCATTCGTCGCAAAAACATCTGGCAAGAAGTCCAGAAGCAACTTCCTGATCTGCCCCAAGAAAACCACTACATCAGCAACCTGACGGGCAAGATCAGCGAGAGCAATACCTTGGTGCGACGGATGATTGAATATCACAATTTCCGCAAAGGGCGATCGCCCCGCTCCCGCTTCGACTGGAAACTGACCCTAGCCGATTACCTGGACATTCATGAAGTCATCTTGGCAGACAACTACCCCGGCACAAGAAAACTCAAAACCAATCCAATAACAGGGGATAAAGCGGCTATCCAGGCCCTAGATCGGCAACAGCGACAGCAACTCGTCAATACTATCGTTAGCCTTTACGACCCACGCATCCCCGCAGCCTTCTTCGATCCTGCCACTCCCACAGAGCTAGCCCCCGCCCAGGAACCAGGAGAACCGACTCCCCCCACGATCGAAGCAGCACCCACCCGCCCGACTCCTCCCCCCTTAGCAGAGCCGGGTGCTGCGGACTTGCTTCGCCCTCGAACCGAACTAACCCCAGCCCCTTAGACCTGTGGTAAATCCTCCTAGCCTAAATAACGCCTTGGCATTACTGAGGCATGCCCGCACTACGGTTCCCGCCAGTGAACGACTGGTGAAAGAAGGCACCGGCTGGCGAATTGGCTGGGACCCCAACCGTCCGCTCTACCAAGGGCTCGTGGGAGGGCAGGACTGGGCCTTTGAACTCACAGCCCCAGAACTTGACGACTTCTGCCGCTTGCTCCATCAACTAGCTGAAACCATGGGGCAAATGCAGGATGAGCTAATGGATGAGGAATGCCTCTGCTGTGAGGCCGAAAGCGATCGCCTCTGGCTAGAAGCAGAAGGCTTCCCCCACAGCTACGGCCTGCGGCTCATTCTGACCCAACAGCGCAATACAGAAGGAAGCTGGCCAGCAGCAATAGTGCCGGAGCTGCTGCGCGCAGCTCAGTCACTGCGGGCTTTTTAGCGACCTCATCCAGAAATGCGCAATAGATTTTCAGATTTATTGGTTAGCTTGGGAAAGGCTATGATACGATTAGGTTCGCGTCATCGGGGCGTAGCGCAGCTTGGTAGCGCACCACTTTGGGGTAGTGGGGGTCGTAGGTTCAAATCCTATCGCTCCGATTAATCACCGTCAAAATAAAAAATCCCTGCAAGAAACCCTTCGGAAGTTAACTTTCGAAGGGTTTCTTGTTTTATTGCTCGATTCAACAGATCCACACA
>CALIGI010000189.1 GCA_938021205.1 uncultured Pseudanabaenaceae cyanobacterium | reverse complement strand
GGGTGCGGCTCTTTTGGAGTAAAGAAATAGAGCCTAGCTTAGGCGAATAACAATCTTTCAGGGTCTTGAAAATTGCTGAGATGATTGCGTTTGAATTCCTGTAATTTGTGGAATTGCCAATAGTCATCGAAATCGTGACTGGCTCTGAGGGCGCGAATGCGGAGGACGGCTTCGGCTCGGTCGAGTCGCCAGCGAGCACCGGTAATGTCCATGCGGTCACTGACTAGATGTCGGCAAGCGCCTTCAATAATGCCCGAAGCAATCGGATAGCCCTGTTCGAGATAGTGGTCGTAGCGCAGATAGGGTCGATATTTCAACAAATAGTCGGCACAGGTGTCAGCCTTCTCTCGGGCTTTAGCCGAGAGTTTTCGCAGGGTTGCACTGCGGCGAATCCCTGCTGCGACATCACTGGCTTGCCCCTTGAGAATGCGTAAGGCTCTTTCTTGCACCCAAGTGTGAGCCTCTGGGCTGCCCACCGGACAAAAGCAAAAGGCGGCTTTCCAAACGTATTCCAAGACATGAATGAAATCGAGCACCAGGGTCACCTGAAGCGACTTTTGTTTGGCCATGGCTTTAAGGGTTTTCAACTGATGCGGTTCCCCATCGACGAGGATGACCCATTCCCGTTGTTGTTGGGGATCTCGGCGGAGGGCTTCGGCAAAGGTACTCGCAATCACGCTCTTGGCATCTTGTTCGACACTCGCCCAGACCCGTTTGTCACGGATGGCAGGCCGTTGAGGCGGCTCCCGAGCCTCGCCGATGATCTCTTCGGCACATCGCTCATAGCGGGGCACATGATACACCGAAGCGACTGTGGCCATTCGTTTGCGTTGGCGCTTCTGACCTGGGCTCAATCGCACCTGATGGGACTGAGTTGATTTCTCCGCTGCCTTTGCGGTCGCAGGTCTCAGGTCGGCTGAATGCATCACAATCCCTTTGCCATCCGTGGTGAGGACCAACAAATCATCACGCCCTGCGGTCGTCTGGCCGCTCCGTTGGGCATAAAAAGCCTCAAAATCCTGCGCCACTTTCACCGTCACCTCTTCGCACTGCCGTTTGCCGACTGCCCCTCCGGTGGTCTTGGCTATCGTGCTGCTCGTTTCTGAAAACGACACTTTTGACGCTTCTTCCGCGACCCGACGCCGCAGCTCGTCGGAGTACTTGTCCGTGGGTAAATTCAACTGTCCATCGCTCGGATAAAGGGCACTCACACCCAGCGTTTGAGTGCTATAGCCGACCCGCGTCACCACCACTTCGCCAAATAGGGTTTCCAGCTGTCTTTCGGTTTGCTTGCGCCGATGGGGTCGCGCTTCACCATCACTCCCGAACACTTCACTTTGATACGATTCCTTGGCGTAGCGCTGCTCCAAATACCCTTGGAATAACCGTCTGAGCAATTCTGTCCCAAACGTATTAATGTTTCGTTCTACCTCACCGTGTTCCCAACCTTGACTTTCCGGGGAACTCAATGTGCTCACCAGCTCACAATACTGGTCATAAGCGGACGTGAAATAATCGGGTGCTGGGTCGGCTGGCATGGCTGGTACTCGAAACAATACAATGGCTGATACTCATGACTTTAGCCGACCTATCTCTCTGACAAATCATAGGTCGAGATATCCTCTCCATAACTTGTCGCAATTAGGGCTGAAAATACGGTCACATCATTATAAAAATTACGCTAAAAGAGCCGCACCCCATTTACTTGGGTGGGGGTGCCTCGGTCTTGCTGGGCGATGGCGAATCTCCCCTGGGTGACCAGACTGCGTTCTTGCTAACTGCGGGTGTAGAGGGCGCAATTACTCCCAACTGGGCGCTATTTGGCGATGTTCGCTGGGGTATTAGCGCCTTTGAAAATAGTGATGGCCAAGCGGTGAGCTTCCAGACTGGTGCGGCCTTCCGTTTCTAGTCTCAAGCAGCTAATTCATTTCGACTTCAGCTTTCAGCTCTGTGTTTATTCCTAGCAACTTAGTGCAGAAAAGAATTCTCTTTTCTGCACTTTTCTTTTACAGTTCAAGTTCCTGCAAATCTCGCATTCACCAATTGATTAAATGAACAGTAGGGGCGAAGCATTTGGCAATAAAGAAAAAGCGAACACTAATTGTTTGGTCCAATGCTCCACCCTTGCCTCAGCCATAGCAACCCAACATTAGATTCGGCTGAATTATCGAGCAATATCTGCTGCATTGGGCAAAGCATTGGGGCATTCTTTACTGATGAATATAGAGATTGCTGGCCCAATGCTTTGCCCCCTACAAGATCGCGACATCAATCAACATCATTTACCAGTACCTTGCCAATTCCAACAAATCAGCTTCCGCCTGGGCCAGCGAGGCTTCCTTCACCTCATCCTCCGCAGCTAATTGGTCTGCCACAACAAAGGTGACTTCTTCAATTCCCATGATCTTCAAAATGGCCTTGAGATAGGGCTCCAAGAAATTTCTCGCCGCCGCTTCAGTTCCCTCACGGTAGTTGAACTTTCGAGTGGTAATCACCAGTGCTTTCTTCCCCTTGAGCCGCCCCTGGGGTTTACCACTGATGAATTCCAGCGTGCGATCGCGCCGCACTACCTGATCGAGATAAGCCTTCAGCGTCGCCGGAATCGTCAGGTTATACATCGGCACCCCAAAGACATAGCAATCCGCTGCGAAGAGCTCATCTAGGAGTTCATCGGACAGGGCGATCGCCCCCAACATCTCAGCCGTTCGAAGCTCTGGCTCCATCTCATAGGCTGCGGCCCAAATCCCATCAATGGCAGGCACAGGCGTCTTACCAATGTCCCGATAGATCAACTGGCGATCGTCTGATTCAGCCTCAGCGAGCCAAGCCTTTACAAAAGCCTGGGTGAGTCGTCGAGAATAGGAGCCCTCAAGCCGAGCACTGGTGTCAATCTGGAGCAAAGTTTGCTGGGTCGTCATCTCAATTTCACTGAGCTATAGCAGGCATTTTTGGCGCAGGCCTCACCCACAAAAATTAACACCTGCCCCGGCTTCCCTCTCAGCCCATGGGAAGATATGAGCCAAAGTTTTTCGCAACCGATTTTAATCACCAAATCACAACATCAAGGAGCTCAGGAAAACCGATGGGTGCAATCGACTGGGGCATCGTCGCTCTCTATGGGGCTATTTTGGTCGGCATTGGCATTTATGCCAGCCGTAAGCAAAACAATACAGAGGAATATTTTCGTGGGTCTCGCCAGATTCCCTGGTGGGCAATCGGCATTTCTATTATGGCCACCTCCTTTTCAGCAGCCTCCCTGCTTGGGGGTCCCGGTGAGGGCTATGGCCATGGATTCCTCTGGCTACAGCTACAGCTAGGAGACTTGTTGGGCTATGGCTTGGTCATTGCGATCTTTCTGCCTCTCTTCGTCCGGCTCAACATCACCACCGCTTACGAATACCTAGAGCGTCGTTTTAATCCTCAAACCCGCGCCCTGGGCTCTCTCTGCTTTTTGATGTTTGTCGTAGCCCGACTCGGTGCCCTACTTTATGGAGCATCTCTCGTCCTCTCCACAGTCACAGGGCTCCCGCTCTGGGGTGCAATCCTCCTAGTGGGCACCGTCTCAGTGGTCTACACCGTGGCCGGGGGAATCACTGCCGTGGTTTGGACAGATGTCTCACAGTTCGTCATGATTTTTATTGGCCTGTTAGCCGGTGTTTGGGCAGCAGCCCAAGGCACTGATGGCGGCCTCGGAGCCCTCTGGCAAACAGCCGCAGCAAACGGTAAGCTCCAAGTCATCGATATGAGCTGGGATCCAGCCTCCATTCGCACTTTCCCCACGGCCCTTATCGCCTACGGAACCTTAGCCTTTGCCGTGGCTGGGACCAACCAACAGTCCGTCCAACGCTATGTCTCTTGCCCAGATGTGGCTTCTGGTCGAAAAGCAGCATTGCTAGGTTGGTTCACTGGCTTCATTGGTGTCTCTGCCACCCTATTGCTGGGCGTCTTGCTCTATAGCTTCTACAGCCTCAACAGCGCAGGCTTGCCCGAAGACATCGCCGGGGATGGAATATTACCCCACTTCATTGTCAACCAGGTGCCTCCCGTGGCCTCGGGCCTGCTGGTGGCTGCCATTTTTGCGGCGGCGATGTCCTCCATCGACTCAGCCCTCCATGCCCTGTCGACTTGCATCACCATAGATTTTTACAAACGCTATTCCAAACCTGGTAAGGGAGAAGCCCATTACCTTCTGGTTAGCCAGGGGCTGATTGTACTCTGGGGCATTATTGGCATTCTCTCCGCTTTCTATGTCGCCTCCACAGGCCAAGACTTGCTACCTTTCCTGGTGACCTACTCCACCATGTTCCTCGGTCCCTTGCTGGGCATGTTCCTCATGGGCTTCCTCTTCCCCCGCATCAATGCGGTGGGAGCTTTTTGGGGTTGTATTGCTGCGGTAGCGGTCCTCAGTTTTGGTAGCGCGAATGAATGGATTACCTTCCCCGGTATCTGGCGTTCAGCCTTTACGGCTCCCCTAGCTGTGATCTTCGGCTTGATTATTTCTGCCCTAGGCCCGGCACCCACCCCAAGACGCCTCGCTGGGCTCACTCTCTGGAATTCCAAAGCTGAGAGTTAACCCTCGAAAACCAAAATCTGCTCAAAGAATTGTCTACTTTGAGAGCAAAAAGGGCCTGGCATCTTGCGATACCAGGCCCTTTTCTAATACACGTAGCTGCAATGGCGTATTTTCTCTACCCACAAGTGACTTCTAAGCGATCACACCCAGACAAATATGAACCTGGCTTAAATTATCGGCGGATTTACCCCACCTAAATTCAGAATTCTTGTAAAGACTCCCCGTAAGTTCCCGATCAAGCTTTTCAAGCAGAGCATAATTCAGGCATAATCTGAGACATCAACCTTCGGTAACTACTTAGCTTCTAAGTGAGTTGCTGGGGGCCATGGGAAATCGCTATTAACCTAGCAGGGACCCGTGGACGACTAGAGGATATTGAGTGGCTGGGTCACACCAGCCTTTTTCTCCGCTAGCCTTGCTTTCCAGCCTGGCAATGAGCCCAATGCTTGGAAAGCCAACAACGCATCTGCTGCGGTTTTAGGTTGCCTGTCCCCGACTCCACCGGACGCAGGCCACGCTGTGCATCTACCTAAAGTGTTGTCTGTCCCCTCAAGACAGATGGCGATCGCAACGCTATCGAGCAACCTCAAGCAACTCAGGACTACCAAGACTTATGCGACCACTCACTTGGCTTCTCGCTAGCTGCGCCGGTTTTGTCGCTTTCGGCCCCTTAGCTTCCAGCATTGCCATTGCAGAAACCGCGCCTGGTCAATCCCTTCATGCCCAGGCTCCCTTCCGCAATTCGGCGGAGCAATCCACCCGCGATTCCCCCTTTCCCCGCACCAATCCTACGGGCGAGTCCTTTTTCTTGGATGCCAAAGCGCTGATCCAAGACCAAATTAATATTGCCAGCCGCCTCGAAAATGCAATGAGTGGCCCCGACCCCAATGCCGTACGGGCTGTGGATGGACAAATCGTCATTCACAGCGGCAAAGTAGATCGCTTCATAGCCCTGCAATATCCCCTCGTGAAGCCCCGCTGCGGTGACGCAGTAGCCAATCGCAGCAGCCAAGCCAGCGTGACTTGTGATCTCCTTGCCAATAATGACGCCTTCCGGAAACTCCAAGGCAAACTCTTCGCTCGCCTCAACATGCTATCCGGCATTGCTCCCGTAGAGCCCTTGCCTCTCGTCAGCGGCGAAAATACCGTTGGTCAAGGGGGCATCCCCATCTTCAAGAAAGGCTCGCTCCACGATCCTGCCCCCTCCCGCGTCAGCACTGTGCCGGACCTTCCCCAAGCTAGCGATCCGCTTCTGGGCCGCCCAATGAAGTCTGCCATTGGTGACTATGAGCCCCCCATTCCCCCTGCCATCACTGCACCTCCGGACGTGATTACCGCTCTAGAAGGTATTCAGGCTCGGCTTAGCAGCGCGAAGCAAAACCTCTCACGTCAAGCGGAGGCTCCCCAACAGGTCGGCTCTGCTGTCATCCAAGCTGAGGCAAACAGCAGTGGGACAAACAATAGCCCTCGCCGCACCCCTCGCACCCGTGCCGTGGGCTTCACCAATCCCGCGATCCAAGTGGCCCGCGCCGATGCCAATGCCTACGAGGTTTATCCCGGCGAGCGCGTTCAGTACCAGGAATTCCTCCAAGAGCCCCACACTGGCATCACCCGCGTTCTCACTCGCCAGCAGCGCGATCGCGATATGAACCAGTTGCAAAATCGCTTGCAACCCAGCGTGGGCGAGCGCTACCCTTACGCCATTTTGGTTGAGCCCAGCGATCCACCTTTGCCAGATTTGACAGCGGCTTTGCGCGATCGCCTCGCCCCCGTAGACACCCAACGCTTCCCCTTCGTCCCCCTCAGCCAAACCAGCTTTGCTCCCCAGCTAGCCATGCAGCTAGAAGGCGACAACATTCAGCTCAAGCACGAGGGCTTGGACTACGGCTTCATGCTTGACATGGGCCAACTCAACGGCGTGGAGCTAAACGAAATCAGCGCTGGCCTAGAAGCGGATGAAGTAAATTTACGCCCTGATATGCGGGAGTTCTTCCTCAACTACCGCGTGCCTAACAAGCTGGAGCAACTGCTACTGGATCGCCGCCGCTTCCTCAGTGCCAAGGCCGGTCCCAGCAATCTACCCACGCTGCTGTCTCCCAAAGCTCCCATGCAGGTTGGCCACACCTACCTACTGCGCACCGTGCAGTTCGATGCGCCAGA
>CALIGI010000188.1 GCA_938021205.1 uncultured Pseudanabaenaceae cyanobacterium | reverse complement strand
CAGCGGGAATGCCTATTTGGCGAAATCTTGAACGGTGACATGCAGCTCGGCGAATATGGCCAGATCGTCTCAGATTGCTGGCAGGCGATCCCTGAACATTTTCCTCGGGTGCAGTTGGATGAATTTGTGGTGATGCCGAATCATTTGCATGGCATCTTGGTTTTGGCTGATCTGCCGGAGATGGAAGAGGGGGACATGGCTGGGGCGGACATGGCGATGCCATGTCCCTACGGGGGGCGGCGGTTTGGGGAACCGATCGCGGGGTCGCTTTCAACGGTTGTGGGGTCTTTTAAGTCTGCTGCGACGAAATATATTAATCAGGCGCGTGGGACTAAGGGAATGCCGGTGTGGCAGGGACGGTTTTATGACCACATCGTTCGTGATGAGGTTGCGCTGGAAAATATTCGCCGATATGTTCGCAAAAATCCACAGGTTTGGTCTCAGGACCAATTACATCCCGATAATCCATCCAAATGGTAGACATGACGGCATTTGAACGTAGGGACATGGCACTGCCATGTCCGCGATGCCATGTCCGCGATGCCATGTCCGCGATGCCATGTCCGCGATGATGTCCACGATTGCCACGTCCGAATGCCATTGCCTGTGATTGCCATGTCCGCGATCTTATCTTTCGATGCATTGGTCTGTTGGCAAATGCAAAATGGCCAGGCATCTGCACAGATGCCTGGCCATTTTGTGGCGTATTGCTGGGGCGGACATGGCGATGCCAGGACATGGCGATGCCATGTCCCTACGAGTGGTTAACCTTCGCTGCCTTCTTGTAGATAGGCTTCCAGCGCCGCCGCTGCCAAATCCCGTAGGGACTTGCCCTCCGCATCGGCCTTCTCCTTCAGGCGATCGTGGAGCGTAGGCGATAGCTCTACACGCCAGCGCTTCCGGGATGCTCCCTTCTTCGCTGTCTTGAAGGCATCGGGATTGGCCTTGTACTCTTCAGAGAACGATCGCAGAGCATCGAAGCCCACACGATCGCAAAAGTCTCCAAAGCTTTCCTGGCGCTTGCGATCGCGCTTGAACTGCACAAACATCGGCTCCAGCTCAGCCTCAATGTCTTCATCCTGCAGCTTTTGCATGTAAGGCCGTGCCAAACGAGTCTGGTTAGGGCAGCCCCCCAACCAGAGCTGATACATCTCGTTGCCGCTACCAACGAAGCCCACTTCCCCCATATAGGGGCGAGCACAGCCATTGGGGCAGCCCGTCATTCGAATGACGAAATGTTCGTCCTTCAGTCCCACCTTCGTGAGAGTGGTGCGCAGACGCTTCATCAGATTGGGAATCATCCGCTCTGATTCCGTCATGGCTAGGCCACAGGTGGGCAAGGCGGGGCAAGCCATTACGTAGCGCTCCAACGGATCAATATCCGTCTCCTTGGCAATGCCGTGACTATCGAGAATGCCTTGAATGGCGTCCTTATCCTTAGGGTCAATCTCGTAAAGGATGGCGTTGTGGTTGCCGGTTAAGCGGATGGGCAGATGGAACTGCTCAACGATCTTGCGCAGCGCCGTTTTGAGCTTGAACTCGCCTTCATCCTTGACACGACCGTTGAGAATGTTAACGCCCAGGAATAGCTTGCCATCGCCCTGCTCATGCCAGCCCAGGAAATCCAGGTATTTAAAGGCGGGCTGGGGTTTCATCGGCTGGATTTTCTTGCCGAAGTACGCTTCCAGCTTGGCGGTGAATTGCTCAACGCCCCAGTCGTGTAGAAGATACTTCATGCGGGCATGACGACGATTTTCGCGATCGCCATAATCCCGCTGGGTGGAAAGGATCGCCTTCACCAGGTCGTAGATATCTTCTTTCGCAACAAAGCCAATCGGATCAGCAGCACGGGCAAAAGTCTCTTCCTTATTATGGGTGCGACCCATGCCCCCCCCGGCATAGACATTGAAGCCTAGGTGCTTGCCATCTTTGTCGCAAATCACCACCAGGCCAATGTCCTGGGTGAGGATATCGATGGAGTTATCGCCAGGCACCGTCACCGCAATCTTGAACTTGCGGGGCATGTAGTAGGTGCCGTAGAGGGGCTCCTCGCTGCCATGCTTGAGCGTGCCGTTACCATTGCGCTGGCGAGCCGCTTTAACCTCAGGATCCTCTTCAGCACTGACGGCCTTTTCACCATCGAGCCAAATTTCGTAGTAAGCACCGGTTTGAGGCGTCAACAGATCGGCAATATTGTCGGCGTACTTCCAGGCCAACTGGTAGTCCAAGCGATTCTTGTAAGGCGCAGGCGGCGCCATGACGTTACGGTTGAGATCACCGCAAGCGCCCAGCGTGGAGCCCATATTTCTGACGATGGTGGAAATCACCGTCTTGATATCTTTTTTGAGGATGCCGTGGAGTTGTAATCCTTGGCGAGTGGTGATGCGCATGTTGCCGCAGCCCATGTCATCAGACATGCCATCCATGGCGAGATAAAGCTCTGGCGGAATGAAGCCCCCCGGATTACGGGTGCGCAGCATCATGCTGTAGTCCTTCTCCTGCCCCGGCACGCGCTTGATATCGCGATTGCTCTGCTGATAAAAGCCGTGGTACTTGATGATTTGGGTGCCGTCTTTGCTGAAGTGGGTCGTGTCCTCTTTCAGCTCCGTGGCAACGGGCTCACGCAAAAAATTACTACGTTCCTTGAGACTCTCCAGTTTGGACTTCTTTGGCTCGGTGGATGCAATAGCTGCTGGGGACATGATGGCTCTGAGATAGAAGAGAAATGGCTAGTCGAGGCCATGGCTAGGCAAGTCAAATCGCTGAAAGTCCAGTTCTCAAGGCTTGTGAGCATTGCGCTTGCAAAAGCCTCTGGTCAATCAGTGCTAACGATGACAGATTTAAATCCTAGCATTTGGATCCCAGCTAGAGGTCATTTCTCGGGCCGAAGTTTGGGAAACGCAACCCAAACTTCGGTATTAGGGAGGATTCTCTGATTACTCTTGCTCCCTTGTTACCGTGACTTCTAGGGCAGCTTCCTGCTGTTGCAGCTCATCGCTACCAATGGCCCAAGTGGCTGATTCCAGGGTGATTGCATCGATCTGGGGGGCAATGCCGTAGCTCTGTTGGAAGGCACGGGTTTCACCGGGGGCTAGCTGGTTTTGGTTGAGGGCTAGGGGGGCTTGGAAGCGTCCAGCAGCATTACCGTCGCGGTGGCTGTAGATGAGGGCGATCGCTGAAATGGGCTGCTGAGTAAGGTTGGTAACACAACCTGCTAGGACCTCTTGCCCATCTTGGGACTCCAGTTGGAGGTCGCTGAACAAAATGTCAGCACTGCCGGGGGCTGCAACTTGACATTCTGCTGAACTTACGGCGGCACTGGCAATGACACTAAGACTATTGGAGGTATCAGTGCCAGGGGAGGAACGGCGATGCATCAGACTGGGGGTCACCGGGCCATTAGTCAGAGTTGAACCCTGGCCTGATCCCGCTGCATTTGCTCGGCCCATGCGGCCTAGGGCTCCATTCAAACGCTTTTCATAGTCAATGATTTTGGCCTGGGCTGAGCTATACATGGGGCTACCTTGGGGGATGGCCTTGAGGAAATTGAGGGCTCGCTCCCATCCTAGGGCGGCCCGCTTCCAGTCGTTGGAGGTGCGAGCTTGATCTGCGGCCTGCTGGGCATCTCCGCCCAGGGTCATCGCTGCGTTATACATGGCATTGGGATCGGGGATGGTGGCAGCTTCCACCGCTGCGGTTTCCCCAATAATGGCCCCGTAACCCAGACCTAAACTTTCTGATTCTCCCTCCTGTAGATAGCGAGATAATTTGGTTTCTTCACAGCCACTCATCAAAAAGAGGAGTGATCCCGATGCGATCGGCACCAAACGACGAAGGTCTAGCGTCATAGATTTATTGATAGGCGAAGCGAAGTTTGAGGTGGCTATAGGCTTGCGACGGCAAGGGGGAATCGCAAGGTCATATCCTGAATGTGACTGGCGCATCACTAGACTTCAATGTTCCCTGACCTCCCGTAAAAAGACCAGATTTGATTCAGCAACAAACCCTGCCAAGATAGAAAAAAGATGATTATTGAGAAGAGATAAATGCGATCGTGGAATTCACTGATTGGAAATTGTTTTTATCTCACTTAAGTAATGAATGAAGCAAGTAAGAATAGGAGAAGAGAAAACATACTCATATCCACAAGATTCTCTCCCATAGAGGCTTATAAGCTTACGTACTTCTTTCTAATTGGAAAAAATGCGCTGGAGACTATTAGAGGAGTGAGATCGCACTCCTCTATATTTTATCAAACAAATAAAGCTGATTTGCCAGAAAATAAAGATTCAATTAAGCAGTGCTTTAAACCTAGTCTTCTTCTCGCGACAAGACTCGATAGGCAGATCCTCGAAATCCTCGTTGAAGCACTTTATTTACCTCTCCATAAAAAATTTCAACGAGTATCTCTAAAGAATCTATTAAGCGAGGTCCAGGCCGATTGAAATACTGGTTTCCATCCGTGAGATAAATCTGATTGGATTGAACCGCCTTGAGCTGGTTCCATTCAGGTTTTGAGGTGAGTGCTGTCATCTCTGCTGCTGTTTGATCGAGGTCAAAGCCGCAGGGCATGGTGATGATGATGTCTGGGTCGGCTTCGACGATCGCTTGCCATTCCATCCAGGGGGAATGTTTGCCCACCTCGCCAAAGAGATTTTCGCCCCCCGCTAGGTGAACTAACTCGGGGACCCAGTTACCCGCAGCCATGAGGGGCTCAATCCATTCGATGCAAGCGACCCTGGGGCCCTTGGGAAAGCGTTGCTCTGGACTACCGAAGGGTTGGGGCGTTAACTGCTTCTGGGCTTGGGCCTCACAGGTGGCAACGCGGGTTTGGAGCCGGGCCAGGAGGGTATCTCCAGCAACCTGGACGCCCAGGGCGGCAGCCACTTGGGCGATATCGGCCCAAAGGTCTGCCAAGGTATTGGGCTGTAGGGAAATAATTTTGGGGTTAGAGCCGACCAGCTCGGCTGTCGCTTGTTGCACGTCGCCCAGGCTCACGGCGCAGACTTCGCATTGGGCCTGGGTAATGATGTGGGTGGGCTGGAGCTGTTGGAGCAGGGCGGTGTCAACTTGGTAACAACTGAGGGCAGATTGGAGCAGGTCCGTGACGCGATCGTGGACTTCCTGGCTACTCCCTTCGGGGTTGAATTTTGGGGCGGTACAGGCGGGGAGCTTACGAATAGAGGCGGGGTAATCACATTCATGGGAGCGGCCCACTAAAAACTCCCCCAACCCCAGGGCGGCGACCAGTTCTGTCGCGCTGGGGATGAGGGAGATAATGCGGAGCCCTTGGGGTTGGCGTTGCAGAGAGAACTCAGGCATGGTTCCGGCTCGGCGGCGCTTCCGCCGGTTGAGACTGTTGGGGGTAAAGCTTGGAAACGAGGCTTAAATCAGACCTTTGGGGCTCCAGCGCGGCTGCGGACATGGCAATGCCATGTCCCTACGGTGGTATGCGGCCTGATTCGAGCTCCAATTCCTTAGGACTGGCAGCTACTGGGGGGCAGAACTGGACCTAGGTTGATTTTACTAAAGGTGGACAGGTCCAGGAGGGCACTGCTGTAAAAGGGCTTGTTGTTGACCACACGGGTACGGCGAACGCGGAGGAAGTCGCTGGGGCCTAGGTTACGGAAGTCCTCGCCCAGGTCCAGGGCTTCGTCGGTGTAGGGGTAGGCAAAGCCGGAAACAGTGCTGTTGTTGCCCTGACCAAAGACGCAGTAGGAGCTGTCGCTGTCGATGTAGGCGAAGTTGCCAGTGATGCGATCGCCCGTCTTATTAAAGATAAACAGCGCACCGCCATCCTTGAGCAGTTGCTCATCGCTAACGGTTTCACCCTGGACTTGGCCATTCCAGAGGCGGTAATTGCCATCGGGAAGTTTCGCGACATCAATGGGATTTTGGCGAGGGCTGGCAGTGGCAACGGTTGTCGCTGGGGCCTGGGGAACGGGGACCGTAACAGCAGGTGCTGTCACAGAGGGAGCAGAGGGGTCGATCAGCTTGGGAGTGCCAGTATCTTCCACGCCGCCATTGGCGGGGGCAACGGCTGGATTCTCAGGTACATCGCGAGGCGCAATGGGGGTACTGGTGGCAGGCACTTGACGAGGGGGAAGAGCGGCCTGTTCCGGAGGTTTTTCCCCTGCAATGTCATTGCTCCAGCAGGAGAGAGAGTTATTGACGCTACCGAAGCCGTTGGCGGAGGGGTAGCCAATGAGGTCGTTGTAGTACTCGGGGTTCTCTAGGAGGACTTGCTTGGCGGCATCCAGGCCGGTATTTTCCAGGGTGATTTCTCGCTTGGGCGACACAACCACGACAGAAGGGCCACGGTTGGAGCGCGAGGGGATTTCTTGGTAGGTGAAGGTGGTGTCGCCGTTGATCTCATTAATCGTGATAGCTGCGCGATCGCCCAAGGGATTGCTCTTGCCCGAAGCGGGATCAAAGGAGCAACTTTGAGTCGGAACATTGCTGGCTTGGGCCACAACCATAACCCCCATGGACAGCAGGGGGGCGATGGCCAAGGCAAACCACGCCGGGGTCAGTCGTTGGCGAATCATGGAAGTTCTCCTCAAGGGCACAAACGAGCACAATACAAACAATGGGATCCAGCCAATGGCCGAACGTCACCATTGTAACGAGACGAGCCGGGAACAACTTTGCTCCCACAAAGCGCTACTTACTGCAAAGTCGCAAATGATTGTTCCGGAACAATACGGTCTTTATCAGATGCTCATAATTTACAGTCTCGTCATAAATACTGTCACCTTTGAAACCTGTCCGGGCGCAAGTGAACTTTTTATCCATGTTTCCAACGCTCAGAGATGTCTGTCTGGATGGGCTAGCTCCGGCTGGAGCTGCTTATTTAGAAGGGTTTACGGCAATGTCTGAGAGAGGTTTGGCAGCTTTCTCTGTAAGTTAATAAAATGATGATGTGGCTAAATCTCGATCTCACTTTGATTTGGAGCATAGAGGTCCTCCATTGATTTTCAGGTCGAAGGATCTTGGCCTAGGTTGCATCACCCGCTACTGTTGACTCGCTCGTTGTACCCACGCTCTTGTTTAAGAACGATTCTCTTTTGAGCAACTCGTCATCCCCTATTCCTGAGGTTGAGTCTCAGTCCCAGCCCGATTCCGCTTCTGAAAAGCGACCTGCACCGGTGAAGAAAGCGGTGGATCGTTTTATCGGTCGTTTTTTGGTGCGTTCGATTTTACTGGTCGTGACGGCGGCGACACTGTTGGATATCTATGAGTGGCGCTATGGCGAATTGAATATTTTTGAACCGAAGGGTGAGGCGAGTAAGCCAATTCCTTTGGCGATGGAGGGAGGGGACCCCTATCTGCGGGCGTTAATGCGGACGATCTCGGCGAGTGAGTCAAATGTGCCCCGTCCCTATTCGGTAATCTATGGCGGGGAGTATTTCAACGGCTGGAATGCCCATCCCGATGATTGTGTCTATATTCCGGTGGGGCCGAATACGGGGAATTGCTCCACAGCGGCGGGGCGCTATCAGTTTATTACGACGACTTGGGAGGAGCAGGCGCGGAAATATCACCCAGACCAACCCAAGGTGCTGTTTTGGCGGCCCTATCCCTTTGATCCCACATCTCAGGATGTGGTGTTGCATCGCTGGCTAGCAGATGAATATGAGTGGGGTCTCGATTTTTCTCAGTTGCTTCGAGAGGGCCAGGTTGAGCGGGTGTTAGAGATTTTGTCGCCAACTTGGACGAGTTTGGGCTATGGGATTGAGACAAATAGTATGTCGGCTTATTTGCCGAATATCTACTGGGAGATGCTGGATGAGGAGCTAGCGGTGTTAGCACCGGTAGAGCCTGCGGTGGTAGCACCGGTTGGGGTGCAGCCTGCCACAACGGGGGATTTTGAGGCAAATGAAGGTGAGGTAAGGGAACCCGTACAGACTAATGCGGAAGATTGGGACTCGCAAGGGGAGCCGGGGGCTGGGGATGAGTCTGAGCGGTCTGAGTCGGCTGCTGCGGAAGAGGCTGAAACAGTAACGTTATGGGATGGATTGGCGGATATCGCTGGGGGCTCACGGAAGCTAGTGAAGGCTTTACTAGGTCGCTAGGCCATTGAGCTCCATACATTTGCCATGGGACATTGCGATGCCATTTGGGGGCCTGTCGCATTACCACAAACGAGAAAGCCGAGGGTGGCTGAAACACCCTCGGCTTTCTGCTATAAAACCAGCCGTATCAGGCAGACCTTGACATCAAGATTTAGCGAGGATCAATCTCTGCAAGCGTTACAGAGGCTTGACGCACAGGCAAGTTAAGCAGCTCTAGCGATCGCACCAATGCCTCCTCCCGACTCTCCATCACATTGAGCGGCGGAATCTGCTTCCACACCCGCAAATTGCCCAAACGCTTCAGGACCTTCGGACCCGCCCCCACAATAAACACATCGCGACCCGCATCCACCGCCTCTTGCAGTGCATTTTCCAAAGCCAACGACGCCGTCACACCAATGTGAGACACATCATGGAGATCCAACAGCAGCACTCGATACTTATCGACCAAGGCATGCTCCCGAGAAATAGCCTTGGCAACACCAAAAATCATGGGACCGCTCAAACTCAGCAGCAGCACCCGTCCTTCGGCCTGGTTGAGTAACTCAGCTTCACCTGCGGGCAACGTAATCTCATCATCTGCAGAAGTCACTGCCTTGACGTCATCAGAGCGCAGCTTGCTCAAGCGATTAATCGTCAGCACGTTCGCTACAAACACACCCAAGCCAACCGCCGTAATCAAATCGACGAACACCGTCAAAATGATCACGCTGTACAGAATCATCGCTGCCTTCCAGGACAGCTTATGAGCCCGCTTCAAAAAGTCCCAATCAACAATATCGAGACCCACCTTGAAGGCAATACCCGAAAGCACAGCCAAGGGAATAGGCTCCGTCAACTTCGCAGCCCCTAGCACGACGACCAGTAAAATCGCCGCCCGAGACAAGCCAGACAGAATCGTTTTACCCCCCGCCTGGATATTCACCACCGTTCCCATGGTTGCACCAGCACCGGGCAAGCCACCAATGAGACCCGAGGCAAAGTTACCAATACCCTGACCAATCAACTCCTTGTCAGAATCATGCTCCGTCCGAGTTAAACTATCAGCCACAACGGAGGTCAACAGCGCATCGATGCTTCCCAGCATCGCCAGCACGCCAGCATCCACAAACATGACTTGTAAATCCTGGCCAGTAAAGGTTGGAACCGTCAGCGCAGGCAAGGCACTACCAATTTCAGGAATACGACGAATGCTTTCTCCGCCGAAAAAGACGAGGGAAAAAACCGTCGCAATCACCAGCGCGAGAAGCTGGGGCGGCACCACTCGCTTGACTCGGGACGGCGTCAAGAACAAAATCGCAATACAGACCAAGCCAATGATCAGCTCTGGAACCTGTACCGTACTCAATAACTCCGGCAGCTTTCCTAAGGTGCCAATCACACCACCATCGGGGTTTGCATAGCCTAAGAGAGGTGGCAGTTGCAGCAGCATCAAGATGATGCCAATGCCTGACATAAAGCCAGAAATAACCGTGTAGGGCATTTGGGTGATGTACTTGCCCAGCTTCAGCAAGCCGAACAGGACCTGCATTGCTCCCGCCATCATCACAACGGTGAAGGCCATGGCGAGGGCCTTGGTCTCATTACCATTGCTACGTTCGGTTAGGTCGAGGACAATTTGGGCGAAGACCACAAACATCGGACCAGTAGGCTCCGAAATCAGGGTCGGTGTTCCACCAAACAGCGAGGCCATCAGGCCAATGACGATCGCCCCATAGAGGCCCGCCGTTGCCCCTGCACCAGAGCTAACACCAAAGGTCAAAGCCATGGGCAAGGCGATAACCGCAGCGGTAAGTCCCCCGAAGACATCCCCTTTTATATTGTCGAAGCGAATCGGATTGAGTAATTGGGCCATGGCAGAGTCCGTCCTGAATACGGCTTTATCTATGAACGCTTAACTTTTTATAGACTCTAGTCTATCGAAACTTGTCCATCTATAGAGATAGATTCTGCAATCACACCCATTTCAATCCTTAATCGATTGAGGTGTGGGAGGAACTGTATTCATGCATTCAAAGGCTATCTACCTTCTATTTACCAAAAAATGGAGCTTGAGATCACCAAGCCAATGAAAAGAGAGAATATCGGCAGGACATTTCGCTTCATCAGGACCGAAAGGATGGCCTAGGCGCGATCGCGTCACGAGGCTCTCCTCAAGCAGCAGCTTCAGCTTCGAAAAGAAAGAGTCATGTGCAAAAAATAAACCTGGAAGAATTCCCCAAAAATCACGCTATTTATATTCATTTCCTTATAGCAATACGAGAGATTAATTGAGCATTTAGACACACTAGTCATGCGTATTTTCACGTTGTCTTTGCCTAATCAAACACTCGTATATTTACGATAAGTACAGACACGAAGAACAGACAACGGAGTTCAAAAACATGCGTATTTCTTCCCTGGTTAGCTTAGCTATTGCGGCCCCCATCGTTGCCTTAGCAAGCACCGCTGAAGCTTCCACATTCATCTACGAAGACAATAAGAGTGGTGGTAAAATCGGCAACATTGCCTCTGAAAACATCACAACAACTTTTGATGACCAGTCCGAGCAACTCACCTGGAGTTCTACCTTCTCCGCCGTCGACGGAAGCCTGGCTAACGGTGCTTGGCTCGTACTCAACGACGGCCCCAATCCCAAGTCCCACGTGCAAGAAAACACCATGTTCTACATGGATGGCATCAACAACAAGCTGACCGCTTACACCTACAACGGCGTTAACAACAGCAACAGCTGGAAAGATTCCAATAGCGTGTATCTCGACTCCTGGGATCTCGATGTGACAGACAACGGTGACGAGCGCACCTTCAGCTTTGACATTGACATGAGCGCCATCAACGGTCGCACCGACCTGGGCACCGACTGGGAAGGCTCCCTGTTCAACGACAAGGTAGGTATCTGGTTCCACGCCGTCAACGACCTCGAGGTGGCCTACAACGCTGACGGCACGCTCCAGAACTTTGGCTACGAGAGCCAAGGCTGGTACGACACCAAAAACCAAGTGACTGAGCGCGTTCCTGAGCCCAGTGCCATGGCTGGTTTAGCTGTCGCTGGCTTGCTTGCTGCCAAGAGCCTGCGCCATCGCCAGCAAGGCTAAGCATCAGTGAATCTTGTCATGTTGTTTGTTCTGAGTTGAATTTTGAGCAGCTCCATACAGGCTGAATCGAGATAGAGACTGCCAGAAGCGTCAGCACATCTACCATTCCTAGAGGTTTAGCAGTTCGGGTGCGTTTGCAAGATGCTCTCCTTGAGAAAGAGAGTGATAGTCATGGATTAGAGGTTGGGTCAGGTTGCATCTTTGAACCCGGAGCATTGTCTGAAAAATGTTGGATTGGGAATGCCAGCCTCGCACTTCATCGGCTGGATAGGGCGATTGCTTCGCAGGCTTTCGCAGGAATGACCCCTCTCCCATCACCACAGCAGAAATAGTAAAGATGAAAGTCTCCGGAGCAACTGTTGCTCCGGAGACTTTTTGGCATAACAACCCTGTCCCACAGCCAGGGCTATTATCATTTTTCTGGGCGAGAATAAACCAGGGGAAAATCAATCGACATCCATCAACTCGGACAGTGACGTTCTAGTGTGACGCGCAAACCTTGCCCTCGATTTTCCACAATCATGTGAGACAGATAAGCTCCTTTATCCATAAAGTCGGAGAATTGCGCAACGACATGTAGAACTTCAAATTGATTGCGACCCGGAATTAACTTGTCTTCCCCTGAGTGAAACGTAATTAGCAATCCATATTGCATCGTGGGTCCGAAGGCAGGATTAGATTCTAATTGCACAGCAATGAAAAACAAGCCAAACGCAACCAGAGCAGGAATCAGAAATTCCATACCGAGTAATCCAAAGACTCTAGCTCTATAGAGAGCTGCGGCAAACGCTACAAAGGAGAGAACCCAAAGGGTTGCACTACCATTTGGGATCCTTGCATCCGGCCCTCGACTGGGACCACAGCGAAATCCTTTGAGCTGTGCCAAGGAATAAACTTCGCAGCCAGACGGACCAAATCCTCGAATAAGGTGAAGCGATCGCTTCGTCAAAATGAGCGTAGAAGGCTCACTAACAACATCGACTTTTGGTGATTCCACAATCTCATAAATGGTTGATGCACAATGATCACGAGTAGAAGTGCGTCGCCTCTCAGAGGAGTCGAGAGAGTTGCCTACCCATTAGAAGTCTATCAACTTTATAAATATGCGACTGTCAAATATTGTATTTAACTTACTTTTCTCGGATTAAATTCAACAAAAGGCAGTAATTCTATACCTTCAGCTCCCGTAGTCATTGTGGCGATCTGTACTCCCCACAATCAGCTTCAGTCCAGTCACTCCAACGAAGTTCTTTATTTCCTGCCAATAGCAAAGCAAACGCGCCATCCATTCTTTCACCGCACATCATGCCCTTTAGCTCATCAGTACTCCAGTGATCACAAGTTCCCCTTCTCTGCTGCCATCACACAATAGAATCAATGCGTTGTCCGAGTCACAGACCCGTTTATGAGCACTTCTCCCAGTACCGCCGCCCAAATCACTGAGATCTATACCGACGGGGCTTGTTCTGGTAATCCTGGCCCAGGCGGATGGGGCTCCAGAATTGAATTTAGTAACGGCCAAGTCCATGAGCTGGGGGATTACGAAGCCGATAGCACCAACAATCGCATGGAAATGCAGGCGGCGATCGCGGCCCTAGAATACCTCCGCGATTGGCAAAAGCAATCTGGCCAGAGCGACACCATCACCCTCCACACCGATAGCCAATATGTAATCAAAGGCATCACCCAGTGGATTCGAGGCTGGAAGCGCAAGGGCTGGAAAAACGCCCAGGGCAAGCCCGTGCTGAACCAAGACCTCTGGCAAACCATGGACGGACTCAATGGCTTAGACGTGAGATGGCAATATGTGCGGGGTCATGCGGGAAATGCAGGCAATGAACGCTGCGATCAGATCGCCCGAGGATTCTCCCTAGGCCGCCCCCCAAAACTGGCAAAGTACAGTTCATCCAAGGAATCTTCGTCCAAAGAATCAAAATTTGATGAAAAATCATCAAATTTCAGTGAGAAAGGGGATGTTTCGCCATCAGAGGCGTTAGGATTAGGTGTTGCTCCCGATATCGACGAAACAGACATGACTACGGATGCAAATAGCGTAATCGCTTCAGGCAGCTCCGGCCTTTCTAGAAGCACACGGGTCATGCAGATTCGCGACCTGGTTGAAACCCTCAGGGTCGCGGATGAAGTGGCTGACAAAGGATATCTAATTAGCAGTTCTGAACTAGCTGATTTGATGGATGTCAATGCGAGTGCTGTCACAAGCCGAGGCGAACAATGGGTTTGGCGGAACTGGGTTGTTTCCCGAGTTCGCCGTGAAGGCAATCAAATCCTCTGGCAATTAGAGAGGGTGGATTGAGTTCAGCCAAGCAATGAAGCCTAGATCCACCAGTCGGTTCCCCTCGGGGAGCCGACTGGTTCTGATGGAAGACTTGGTCTAGTCAGCAGCTTTGACTCTCTGCAGGAGATCATCAAAATAGGTTGTATCTCCATTAATTCTGGCAGTTTTGACACCCGAATAAATCTTGGAATTTGGCAGATTTTTAAAAATCTCCCCATTAATTAATGGGGAGATTTTTTTCATCTTTAGATTTTTTTTTTAATTTGCATTCACGTTTTCAACAGCCATCCGCTCACAGGCGGGGAGGGAGCTGCAATATAGCGATCGCGAACCCGGTCCAACCCAAAATCAGGCTTAAGCCTCCCAAAGGCGTCACCCAGCCCAAACTGCGAAATGCCCCAAGACTCAAACCATAAAGACTTCCAGAGAATAAGATCACACCCACGATGAGGGCAATGCCACTCCAACCCAAACTCGTTTGAACCGTCTCATTCAAGCCGTCGCCCAAATACCAAAGCAAGCCCACGGCCAGCAATGCTAAAGCATGGACCAATTGATAACGCGCCGCCGTTTCAAATGTAGCAAGGGAAGAGGCTGCCAATCGAGCCCGCAAAGTATGACTTGCAAAGGCTCCCGCCATAACACCCGAGCCTCCTAGTAAAGCACCAAGAAACAGAAAAAGACGGGCCATTGCGATGGTTCCTCACAATCTAGAGAGCAGCAGCAGTCTTCTAGCTTAACGACATTTAGATTCTCGATGAATCGCAGAAACAGAACTGAAGCCGATGATGCTCCGCTCTGCGTTGCACTCAGGCAGAGCTAGTGAAAAGGCAACACATTGCTGAGCGATCGCCTAACATCCTCCCCCACGAGAAGCCCTTCCGAGCCATTGATTCTCGGAAGGGCTTCTCAATCGGAGCAATAGTGGGGCTTCGCTCTAAACAGTACGAACTGCTTCTAGCAAACGAGAGAAGTAGAAGGGAGCTTTATTAAGTGCCGTACGCTTGATTTCAAAGCCACAGCCTTCCAACACAGCAATAATCTCCTTCTCTTTGTGCTGATAAGCACGGGTGGTCTTGCTGGGACCGGGGAAAAATTCACCAATACGCTTCAGCAGCGTTAGCACAGGTGTATCCGGCGCAAAGCTCAGTAAGAGGCGATCGCCCGCAAGGCTCGCCAAATGCTGAATCATCTGGGCCGCTTCGTCAGTGGGATAGTGAATCAACACGTCAAGGCAAACCACCCTGTCAAACTCCCCCGTAATTTGCTCCAGATCCTTCGCCTCAAAGGTCGCCTTGTCCAGGTTATCTAAAGTTGCCTTAGCCCGAACTTCAGCTTCCTCCACCATCATCTTGGCAATGTCACTGGCATAGACCGTCGCCCCTCGCTCCAGCAACGGAATGCTCAAGCTACCCACACCGCAACCCGCATCACAGATGCGCTGATCAGCCAAGTCACCGTCAGCATCAAACCAGCTCAGCACGGTGTCCACCGTCTTCTGATGGCCAATGCGAATATTCTTCTGTACCTTATTGACATCATCGGTGGTGCCGTAGATGCGACGCCAGCGGTCAAAGCCAGTGCTGTTAAAGTATTCGCGC
This sequence comes from uncultured Pseudanabaenaceae cyanobacterium, assembly GCA_938021205.1. Taxonomy (GTDB): domain Bacteria; phylum Cyanobacteriota; class Cyanobacteriia; order PCC-9006; family JAAUQQ01; genus JAAUQQ01. Next base: position 7,098 of record CALIGI010000188.1, on the reverse strand, counting down.
ACTTCGGTTTTGTCATTGCTGCCGGGGGCAGTCTTGGCATCGGTCGCAGTCATAGGAATTAAGGGAGTTTCTTAAAGGGCGCTGTAAAAATGTAGCCGCAGTCAACTACAGCTACAAGAATTTTATTACATCAGCCTCAGCTGCTGTCCTAGAAAATCTCCAATCAGACCCGGAAACCACTTCACCCACCCGGGAGAGTCGCACCCACGGGTTTGGCTCGTGACAACTCCTCTAGTTGTGGTTAAAACGCTGCCAGCTCAGTTCTTGGCTGGCTTCATCCCAAGTCCATTGCAGCAATTGATGAATGGAACGCCCCACATATGGACGCTGCCGCGAGTTCCCCGCCGCAGGGGGGAATTCACCAATGGCCTTACGGGGGGAATCGGTCGCCAAGATAATGGCATCCTCCACGGAGCAAATGCCCCACTCCACCAAGTTCTTCACCCCAAAAAGCAGCGATCGCGTCGTCCCTGACAGCGTGCCATCCGCCAACCGAGCCGTACCATCGGTCACCGTAATCTCGCGACTATCCCAGGGATAAGTTCCATCCGGCAACCCCAACGGCGCCAGCGCATCACTGACTAAAAACAAGCGCTCCTGCCCCCCCATGCGCCAAAGTAACTTCAGCATCATCGGACTAATGTGCTCGCCATCGGCAATAAAGCCACAACGCACCCTAGCTTCACCTTTCCCATCCAAAGGCTGTGTCAAAGCAGCCCCCAACAAACCTGGCTCCCGATGGTGCAAGCTAGGCATCGCATTAAAAGCATGGGTCACCAAGGTCGCCCCATGTTCAAACGCAACCTGGGCCTGCTGTGCTGTCGCCAGGGAATGACCCAAGCTCACCGCAATGCCCCGTTCCAACAGCATCTGAACAACCTCGTCCGTTGGGTCAAGTTCTGGAGCAAGCGTGACCATCTTGACGATATGGCTGTTCTCACCCAGCACCTGAGCCATGGCTTCCGGCGTCAGGGGGTGGAGATGCTCCTGGGGGTGCGCTCCTCGCTTCGCAGGGGCAAGACAAGGCCCCTCCAAATGCACGCCCAAAATCTTAGCTGCATCATCTTCCGAAGGCCGCTTGCAATAATCAACGATGACCGCTAGAGCTCGATGGACCTGAGCAATAGAGCTAGTTACTAGGGTCGGCAAAAATGCATCTACCCCCTCTTGCCAAAGGTATTTACAAATTTCAGACAGACGTTCAGAGCTCGCCGCTTCCCCATCACTCGACTCCAAAGTCAAATCTGTGAAAGCCAGGCCCAAGCCTCCATTAATTTGCAAATCGACTCCTCCCATAGAGAGCCAACGATGGTCCAAATCGAACGCTTTTAAGCCGGGCTGGGGATGACGCTCAAAGCGCTGCTCCATCGACTCAACGGCTTCAATCACACCCCCTGCATTCACCCACAGTCGCTGACGACCACTGTGACCTGGAAGACGCACATTAGTGATGAGCAAGGGCGGCGACGATGGCTGAGCAGGTCGCCGAACTTCGGGGCTGCTGGGGCGAACGGCCTGGGTCATAAAATGGAATTTAGGTAGACAACAGCAAGATCTGCCACCCCAAAAGGGCAACAATCATTCAGTCAATCGCCCTCCCCAAGCGAAAAAGAGCTTCTTGTTCGGAGGGCTGATTTAACCGATCGCAAAGAAAGGCACACAACAGGATGTAAGCAAGCGAGGCAACTGAGCAATGTCCGATGCAGGAACACAACTACATCTACGACTTGATCTACGACTTGGGCCGTAACAACTCTCACGGTTTCAAGCCATAGCTCAGTCTCAGAACTCCAACGTTATGACCACTCGAGACCTAAGTCAAAACCTTTCAAAACCATAGTATGACTGACCTGTGATCTTTCAAAACTCACTCAAATTTGATATTCCTTTACCGAAACGAAAGATTTTGCTTTAGTCAACAGTTTACCTAAGGGATCAATTTTCCCTTTACGTTTCCGGGTCAAAGCTGGGAAGCTAGGAGCTGAGCAATCATGGGAAAACCATGGCAGCATACGCTACAGGGGGAACCGTGAATCCAGAAATCAGCATCATCATGGGGAGTGACTCAGACTTACCTACCATGGAAGCCGCGATCGCCATCTGCGAGCAATTTAAAGTCGCCCACGAAGTCGAAATTATTTCCGCCCATCGCACCCCGGAGCGCATGGTGGACTATGCCAACAGCGCCCATGAACGAGGAATCAAAGTCATCATTGCCGGAGCGGGCGGGGCAGCCCATCTCCCCGGCATGGTTGCTGCCATCACGCCTCTACCCGTCATTGGTGTCCCCGTCCAAAGCCGCCAGCTCAGTGGCCTAGACTCTCTCTACTCCATTGTGCAAATGCCTCGCGGCATTCCCGTGGCGACAGTTGCCATTGGCAATGCGACCAATGCGGGACTCCTGGCGGTACAAATCCTGGCAGCTCAGCAGCCCCAGCTTCTCAGCTCAGTGCAGCAATACAGAGCTGAACTCAAACAGCAAGTCCAGGCAAAGCAAGCCAATCTAGCCAAGCTGGGCTATCAAAAATATTTAGAATCAGAACGATAGCTAAGACACGAATGCACCTTAATGGGCAGGCATTTAAATTAAGTCTCAAACCCGACGTCTTTATACAGGGAATGTACCTGAATCAGTTGAAATAAATTAACAATTAAGGATCGATTGATGGCACGAGCCAATCTGTGATTTTAGAGCTGCTGGCTATTGGTCTTTAGAAATCAAGTCGATTTGACAGTTCGTCCTCAGTCTGGTGCCTTGATTCCAATATTAACTTCAGGTTTTACGACTTAGCCTAGGTCTCCATGAGCTAAAGCCAAGTCGTGAGATCACGGAGAGAGCCCCTGGCGAAGGAGTTTGTTCGCATTTTTTGTCAGTGTAAACCAGACCATATATTTACGTATTTTCAAGCTTTTCTCTCAAAAAAAGTAATTCCTGATACAGAATTCTTCATCTTTGCCTGGTGTGATGTATGCAACTTACTGGAATCGCTATCCTTGCCAGATAGACAACTAGGCCGCCTGGCGACATCTCCACCTTTGCCATGGAGAATGTGGTGCAAAGTTGCAGCTCATCGCTTTTCTTCAAGTGTTTCTCTAATCAACATTGGCTTGTTTATTAGGCTTAAGAAATCTATAGAGAGCCGCCCGCGTCAGGGCAAAATGCGATGCCAATAGGCTGATATGATTCCAGGAAATCCACCTAGGAAAAGATTTAGATTCAATGTCTCTGTTGACGTCAAAAAACCGTCGGCGTGGAGCAATGCTCCGTCGTCCGGCTTGGGCAGATACTGCCTACCCCGATTTCACCGGTATGTTCAAGCGCGGCCTTTCTAGGCTTCGCCTGTCACCCAGCTTGGCCCTCTGCATCCCCCTTGCCTTAATCGTTCTGGCAACCTGGAACATTCCTGCCCATGCGCAGGATGCAGTAACCCTTGAGGGTGCAGAGCTTAATAAGGCAATCCTGGATAACCTCTGGATTTTCATTGCTGGTGTGTTGGTTGTCTTTATGAATGCAGGCTTCGGCATGCTGGAGACAGGCTTCTGCAGGCAAAAGAATGCAGTCAACATCCTGACTAAGAACCTAATCGTTTTTGCCCTAGCCACTTTGGCCTACTGGGCCTTGGGCTATGGCTTAATGTACGGCTCCACCAGCACTGGATTCATTGCCTTCGGCAATTTCTTCCTATCTGGCTTGGACTTGACCGTTCCCATTGACCCTGCCGGGGGGAACTACTTAACCCCTGCGGTTGACTTCTTCTTCCAGGCTGCTTTTGCAGCCACGGCAGCCACCATCGTTTCCGGTGCAGTTGCTGAGCGGATTAAGTTTGTTGACTTTGTCATCTTTAGCCTGATTCTGACGGCTGTTATTTACCCCATCTCTGGCCACTGGGTTTGGGGCGGCGGCATGTTGTCTGAGATTAGCTTCTTGGGTGAAGGTGTCGGCTTCAGTGACTTCGCAGGTTCCACTGTGGTCCACTCCGCTGGTGGTTGGGCGGCTCTGGTTGGTGCTGCTTTCCTTGGCCCCCGCATTGGCAAGTACCGCGAAGATGGCAGTGCTGGTGCGCTGCCTGGCCACAACATGTCCATTGCTATGTTGGGTTGCCTAATTCTCTGGATCGGCTGGTTTGGCTTTAACCCTGGTTCTGAGCTATCTGCGAGCTTGAACGTTCCTTACATTGCTTTGACCACTAACCTCGCCGCCGCAGCGGGTGGTGTAGCTGCGACTGCAACCTCTTGGGCTGTTTCGGGTAAGCCTGACCTGTCCATGGTTATCAACGGTATCTTGGCTGGCTTGGTGGGTATCACCGCTGGTTGTGCTGGAGTTACTCCTCTGAGTGCAGTGATCATCGGCGCGATCGCAGGTGTGCTGGTTGTGTTCTCAGTCTTCTTCTTTGACTCCATCCAGATTGACGACCCCGTGGGTGCAACCTCTGTTCACCTCGTGTGCGGTATTTGGGGAACCTTGGCAGTGGGACTGTTTGATCAAGAACTTGGTCTCTTCACCGGTCACGGTGCAACTCAGCTCATCGCTCAAATCATTGGTATCCTCACCATTGGTGGCTGGACTGTCCTCTGTAGCGTTATTGCTTGGGGCGCTATCCGTGCTCTCTTCGGCATGCGTGTTTCCCAGGAAGAGGAAATCATCGGTCTGGACATCAGCGAGCATGGCATGGAAGCTTACAGCGGTTTCTCTAAGGAAGCTGGCGTAGGTTCTCCGGTCTCTAGCAGCCGCTCTTAAAGGCTGGACTAGGCTGTTTATTCATCCGGGCTGAGTTGATGCTTTAGCTTTGATTTGGCTGAAAGAATAGAAAAAGAGAAAAGGTGCTGCTCCCATAGGTGGGAGCAGCGCCTTTTCTCTTTGCCCTTAAGTGATGTCACAGGGTGATGTCGCTATTAATCACATCGTCGCTAAAAGACTACGCATCTTTTTCAAAATGCTTTAAGCTATTGGGCACTTATTTGCAGCGGCTTTGAGCTCAGTCTTAACGCCAATGCCTCTCTATCCTGGGAGCCTTTAAGTTCATACCAGGATAGAGTTCACTGCTCCATGGACAACTGGTTCTCACCAAAGGAGCCAGAAGCCCTAATTTGTTGGAGATTACAATCGCTCCATGACTCCGCCGCAAAAGCCATCACGCCGCCGCTCCCGCTATCGCGGCCCTATGCCCTATCGCTATGACCGTCGGCGTCCGGCTTGGGTGCCTCTGTCCTTGGTGGCCAATGGCATTCTCCTCAGTTGGCTGGGCAGTAGCTTGGTCCAGCCTGAACTTTACAGTCAGCGACAGGTTCAAGCCTCTACTTTGGGTCACAGCTTCTTCAGGGGCTCCCTGGAGAGAACTGAGCCTCATGGCGTTTTAAACGATTTTGCAGGGGATGTTCTCACGGGTACACCCTGGGAGGCGAAGGCGCTTAAACAGCGCATTGCCCAAAGCTTAAGTCCCGCTGGTGTAAGTCTCACCTACGATCAATGGGTGGAACAGCTCAAGCAGGAAGCCAATGCTGTGGCGCTGCAAAAAACGAGGAATTTGAGCATCTTGGCTGGAGACTCTCTCAGCCTGTGGTTTCCCGAAAATCTATTGCCGAAAGACCAGATTTGGCTAAACCAAGGGATCTCAGGGGAGACTTCTCAGGGACTGATGCGTCGATTGGGTTTGTGGAAGCAGCTTCAACCCCAGCAAATTTTTGTCATGATCGGCATTAATGACTTGCTCAAGGGCACGGCTACGGAGCAAGTGCTGAAGAACAACCAGGCCATTGTGCGTCGGCTGCGGAAGGCCCATCCCAAGGCTGAAATTATCTTGCAATCGGTGTTGCCCCACAGTGCAAATCAGGCCACTTGGGAAGGACGGGCTAAGTTGGAGCGTATTCCGAATAATCAGATTCTTCAGTTCAACCGCAAGCTTGCGGCGATCGCCAAGGCCGAGAAAGTCCATTATCTCGACCTCAACCCCCTCTTTACCGATAGGCAGGGGTTGATGCGCAAGGAGCTCACCACCGATGGCCTCCACCTCAATCCCCAAGGGTATTTAGTCTGGAGCACCGCCATGAATTTCTTTAGCCTCCAGGAGCTAGAGAGCGACAGCTCGACCCAAGCTGCTGCACCTGCAATCGCTCCCGCAGCGTCACCGACCAAGCCTCCGACCGCAGCAACCACTGTAACGAGCCAGCCCCCTAAAGCCACCGGCTCGGAAGCTCAACCCGCTCCAGAGAAGCCCGTCGTGTCTGCCAACCAAACTGCGCTTTCCAACCCAGTCAAGACTCCCGAAGCGTCCACCCCAGAAGCCAAGCCAGCCGAATAGGCTGGAGCCACGATCAGGGCTAGCGATGAGATCTGAACCTAGTCGATAGATTCCATAGGGTGATTTAAGACCCACCTCACTCGGCTAGACCCTATGATGTGGTTAGCCTAGGCTAATTTAAGATGAACCAGGGATGCCCCTCATTCCTCAGTTTCTTCTTGCCCAAACCGCATCACAACCTCCGCTTTAGATCTATGGACACCAAAGCCTTCAAGCGTGCGCTAAACCATTCTGATCGCTACACCCGCAATGGATTTGGCCACAAGGAAGAAGTCTCCGGTGCCATTGAGTCGGCCTATCAGAGCGATCTGATTCAAGAAATTCGTGACAATAACTATGTACTCAAGCGAGGCCAGGTCACCATTCGCTTGGCAGAATCTTTCGGCTTTTGCTGGGGCGTGGATCGGGCAGTGCAAATCGCCTATGAGACCCGCAAGCATTTCCCCACGGAGAAGCTGTGGATTACCAATGAAATCATCCATAACCCTTCCGTGAATGGTCACCTGCGGGATATGGGCGTGCAGTTTATTCCCGTCGAGAATGAGGTCAAGGACTTTTCCGTGGCGGGGGATGGGGATGTGGTGATTCTGCCCGCCTTCGGAGCCAGCGTGCAGGAAATGAAACTGCTAGATGACAAGGGCTGCCACATTGTTGATACCACCTGCCCTTGGGTTTCCAAGGTGTGGAACTCCATTGAGAAGCACAAGCGGGTCAACCACACCTCGATCATCCATGGCAAATACAAGCATGAGGAGACAGTGGCGACGAGCTCCTTTGCTGATATCTATTTGGTGGTGTT
>CALIGI010000187.1 GCA_938021205.1 uncultured Pseudanabaenaceae cyanobacterium | reverse complement strand
ACCTGAATTCGACAAGAAGCAATGCATCCTCTCCCCTAGCCCCTCTCCTAAAGGAGCGGGGAACCAAGCGAAGCTGAAAGCCTCGATTTTGTGTTCGGTTCCCTTGCTCCTTTAGGAGTAAGGGCTAGGGAAAGAGGTCGGCTGTTTGGCTGTCAAACTCAGGTTACAATAGCTCTGAGTTCGACCATGGATGGCCCCTACCCCCTTGCCCCCGAGATCGGGGGAAGGGGAATCGAACGCAAGTCCAAGACTTTTGGCAACGTCACCTCTCTGCCAACTTTGGCAGAGAGGCCGAGAAAGAGAGCATTTGGGGGTTGTCGAACTCACGTATAAAACAGGGTCTGCCTCAGCTTGTCGCCAAGGCAGACCCTACTTTGTTGCAAACCAGCTTGGCGTGAGGCGATTACCCCATGGCCAATGGCTACATTGCCATCGCCGCCTGCTCTGCATTAACGATGCTCCAAGCCACCGCTTCAGCCGCCTTAATGCCGTCCACCCCGGCTGAGAGGATACCTCCGGCATAGCCCGCCCCTTCACCAGCCGGATAAAGACCCTGGGTATTCAAACTTTGCAGGCTCTTGTTATCGCGCTTGATGCGGATGGGAGAAGAAGTGCGAGTCTCCAAGCCCGTCAGCACCGCATCTTCCATATCAAAGCCGGGCAGCTTTTTAGCAAAGGCTGGGATAGCTTCGCGAATGGCTGCGACGGCGTAGTCGGGCATAATTTCTGCAAGGTCGCAGAGGTGAACCCCAGGCTTATAGGTCGGCTTAACGCTACCCAATTCCGTCGAAGGACGACCCGCCAAGAAATCTCCCAGGAGTTGACCCGGAGCCTTGTAATCCCGGCCTCCGAGGTCAAACGCTTTGGCCTCCAGCTCTCGCTGTAGCTCGATACCGGCTAGGGGGCTGTCGCTGGGAAAATCATCGGGCGTGATATCCACAACGATGCCGCTGTTGGCGTTTTTGCCACTGCGTTCGTATTGACTCATACCATTGGTGACCAGGCGACCGGGCTCGGAAGCCGCAGCCACCACTTGGCCACCGGGGCACATGCAGAAGCTGTAGACCGATCGCCCTTCCAGCCCCTCCTCCTTGCAGTGGTGAACCAATTTGTAATCCGCCGCTCCCAGAATGGGATTGCCCACATATTCGCCAAAGCGGAACTGATCCACCATGGACTGGGGATGCTCGATACGGACACCCAGGGAAAAGGGCTTGGCTTCAATGTAGACGCCGCGCCGATGGAGCATTTCGAAGGTGTCGCGGGCGCTGTGGCCAACGGCGAGGATGACATGGCTGGCGGGAATGCGATCGCCATTGGCCAAGACCACGCCCTGTACCTGGCCATCTTCAATCTCGATATCCTCGACCCGCTGCTCAAAGCGCACCTCGCCGCCAAAGCGAATGATGCTGTTGCGAATGTTCTCAACGATTTTGACGAGGCGAAAGGTGCCAATGTGGGGCTTGCTGACAAACTGAATCTCAGGATCTGCCCCGGCTTCAATCAGCTCTAACAAGACCTTCTGGCCGCGATTGTCCGTTTTCTTGATGCGGCTGTAGAGCTTGCCATCAGAAAAGGTTCCGGCACCACCTTCACCAAACTGAGCATTGGATTCGGGATTGAACTTGCCCTTGCTCCAAAAGCCGAAGGTATCCTGGGAGCGGGCATGGACTTCCTTGCCCCGCTCCAGAATGATGGGTCGAAAACCCATCTGGGCCAAGAGCAGCCCTGCAAACATGCCACAGGGACCGTTGCCAATGACAATGGGGCGGCTTTTCAGCTTCTTAGGGGCCTGGGTGACGAGGTTGTAGTTCGTACTGGGGGCTTCAAAAACGTGGGGGTCGTTTTTGAAGCGTTTGAGAATGCCTTTTTCTTCGGTGGTATCCACATCGACGATGTAGATCAGGCGGATATTCTCGCGTTTTCGGGCATCGTAGCTTTGCTTAAACAGGCGATAGCCCGTGAACTGGCCGTCTCGCAGGCGAAGTTTCTTGATGATGGCTCGTTCTAGAGCCCTCTTGTCGTGGTCCAGGGGAAGCTTAATTTCGGTCAGGCGAAGCATGGTTAAATCTCGGCGATCGGGTGGAGTGCGTAGTGGGTTCCACGATCTAATTCTGTCATGCTCTTCCACCGCTATTTCGTCGGGTGGCGTGGAACGTAATGTTTAGCGGCTCTTTGAGCTTGGATTGACACTTTGGCTTATTCGCCTAATCCGTCAACTTCAATGCCTTGGGCTTGGAGTTGAGCCTTGAGGGCTGCGAGCTGTTGTTCGGCGGCTTCGGCGCGATCGCGTTCCTGAGAGACCTCTCTCTCCGCTTGAGACTGAGCCCGTTCCGCTTCTAACCGAGCCTGCTCAGCCTCACCCTGTGCTTCTTCAGCCTCTAACCGAGCCTGCTCAGCTTCAGCGTAGGTCGGTAGTTGAGTGCCGGTTTTGGGATATTCAATTAGAGGGGAAGAGGGCCGATAGATCATGGGGATTTGCCCAGGAGAAATAGTACGGCTGCAATAAGGGAAGTCCCAGCAATAAAACATCCCGACCTTAGTCTGGTAGTGCTAGGAATACCTCCCCGGAACGCCTAGGGATAAATCCCCAGGCTAAGAGCGAAAGCCCACTCAAGTGGGCTGAAATCCAAGAGCTTAGGGCTGTTCAGTCCGTTTTAACGGACTTGAGCTTTGAGCTGTGAACTTTAGCTCACAGCAGCCAGACGAAGCCAAACTGGCAAAGGATGAATGCAAAGCTGTTCATAGAACTGTCTTACTTCGAATGCTTTATTCCTAGGGAGTTCCTAACAGGCCTAGCGCTGCTTGGGATCGATGCCAGCGATCGCAACGGCTAAACCTATTCTGATTCTATAAAAACCTGGGGCGTATGCTGGGCAATCGTCACCTTGACAGTCGCTCCCACCGGAATGGCTTGACTCACGGGCATCCGGGCGAGGAGTTGGCTGCCCGAAGCTAAGCCGATGGTATAGCGGTGCTCTCGACCGAGGAACTGGCGATCGCGCACCAGTCCATTCCCGGTAGGAGCTGGAACCAAAACAATGTCTTCCTGGCGCAACATCATCTCGCCCTGATTAGGCTGAAGCTGGGAATTAGCGAGGCCAGTGACCCTAGCTCTAAAGCAACCAATTTCGGTTTCCCACAGGTCCAGCTCTCGCTGCTGGGCAGGTAGAAAATTAGCCTGGGTGACAAAATCTGCCACAAAGCGGCTAGCGGGACTTTGGTAAATCTCTTCAGGAAAGCCATATTGCTCCACCCGCCCCTGGCGAATCACAGCAATGCGATCGGCAATGCTGAGGGCTTCCTCTTGATCATGGGTGACGAGAATAGCCGTGGTGTGGGAGGTTTTGAGGATGTCCCGCAGTTCCTGACGCAGCCGCAAGCGCACCTGCACGTCCAGGTTACTCATGGGTTCGTCGAGCAACACCAGAGAGGGAGCTGGAGCCAGGGCCCGAGCCAAGGCGATGCGCTGCTGTTGCCCCCCAGATAACTCATGGGGATAACGACTGCCGAAGTCTTCTAGGCCAACGAGGCTGAGGACTTGCTGGACCCGTTGAGCTTGCTGCTGCTTGATTTTGCGATTCTTCGAAGCTTGGCGAAGCCAATCGCCCCCTCGCCCGCCCTTAAGGCCAAAAGCCACATTCTGATTCACGGTGAGATGGGGAAACAGTGCATAGTCCTGGAACACCATGCCCACGCCACGCTTTTCGGGCGGGCGGCGGTTGATCTGAGTCCCTTCAATAAAAATGTCCCCGGCATCGGTGGGCTCAAACCCAGCAATCATTCTCAATAAGGTTGTCTTCCCGCAACCCGAAGGCCCCAGCAGGCTTAGGATCTCGCCCCGCTGGAGGGACAGGCTCACATCGGCCACGGCAGGGGTACTGACACCAGCATATTGCTTGACCAAACCCCGTAGCTGAAGCACTGGCTCGCCTGATACCGGGATAGTACTGACAGGGGATGACAAATTAGCTTCAGCGACAGACATAGATTTTCGCAGTGGAGAACGCTGTCGAGGTGGAAACGACAGAGATTCCTAGTGTAGATTAATCCTTGAGACTTTTTCTCAATAGGATACTGCTGTGGCTGGTCCCCTACGTTCGCCCCTCGATGTCTTTGCCAAGGTTCGTCGTCCTTTAGATTTTCTTCGTAATCATCCCTGGCTGAGTCAGGGGTGGAATCTGGCAGTGATAGCGATCGCAGCGTTTGTCATGCTACCAGTCCTGGTGGTGCTGAGCAGTGTCTTCGTCAACTCGTCAGAGATTTGGCAGCATCTCGCCGCAACCGTGCTGACGCGCTACATCGGCAATTCCATGGCCTTGATGATCGGAGTTGGCATTGGCGTTACAACCATTGGTGTGGCCACAGCTTGGTTAGTAACACTCTGTCGCTTCCCAGGACGAGGCCTTTTTGAATGGGCGTTGCTCTTGCCCCTGGCAGTGCCTGCCTACCTATTGGCCTATACCTACACGGAGATACTGGGCTATTGGGGTTGGTTGCAATCATCTCTTCGCATGGCCTTTGGCTGGGAGAGCGTCAGTGATTATTGGTTTCCTGAGGTGCGATCGCTGTGGGGAGCGATCGCCATGCTCAGCCTCACTCTCTATCCCTATGTTTATCTCCTAGCTCGGGTCGCTTTCCTTGAGCAATCTGTCAGAACGATGGAAGCCAGTCGAGCTTTAGGCTGTGGTCCCTGGCGCAGCTTCTTTACCATCGCCTTACCCCTGGCCCGTCCTGCGATCATGGGAGGGCTAGCCTTGGCCCTAATGGAAACACTAAATGACTTTGGTACGGTCCAATACTTTGGCGTGGATAGCTTTACCAGTGGCATCTACCGCACCTGGTTTGGCATGGGGGAACGAGTTGCAGCAACCCAGCTAGCAGCAGTTTTGATGCTGTTTATCCTCACCTTGGTCTTTCTGGAGGGCTGGTCCCGTCGCCAGGCCAAGTTTTACCAATGCGATAGCCCTCGCCAACAATTGCCGGGCTATCAGCTCAGTTTTTTCAAATCCCTAGGCGCAATTGTTATTTGTACTTTGCCCATTGCCTTGGGCCTGGCCATTCCAGGACTGTATCTGCTGCAACTGGCGATCGCCAATGCCTCCGACACCTTCAACACCGACTTCTGGAAACTCAGCAGCCACAGCATTATCCTGGCGGGGGCAACTGCAATCCTTGGTTTGGTCTTAGCCTTGATCGTGGCCTACGGTCTCCGCCTCAACGCCAATCCAACCCTCCGCATCAGCGCTCGCTTAGCGGCTATGGGCTATGCCGTTCCAGGCGCTGTCATTGCTGTGGGGCTCCTAATTCCCCTGGGCCAGTTTGACCAGTTCACGAACAACCTGGGCATCGGCTGGGCCTTGAGCGGGACGGCATTAGCGCTCGTTTTCGCTTACCTCGTCCGTTTCCTCGCCGTTTCCTTCAACACCCTGGAAACCAGTCTGCAAAAAATCCGCCCCAGCTTTGACGATGCGGCACGCAGCCTGGGCAAAGGCCCCACTCAAACCCTGGCGAAAATCCACATGCCCCTGATGAGCAGTGGGATGTTGACGGCCCTAATGCTGGTGTTCGTGGACGTGATGAAGGAATTACCTGCCACCCTAGTCATGCGGCCCTTCAACTTCGACACCCTGGCCATTCGCGTTTATCAATACGCCTCCGACGAGCGCCTCGCCGAGGCTTCCGCCCCGGCCCTGGCGATCCTCTTCGTTGGCTTATTACCAGTCATCCTGCTGAGCTGGCGAATTGCCAATAGCCGCGATCGCTAACAACCGCTAACTAAAACTGAGACCAACAAACATTCAACCCTGGTAGTGACATGGCAATGCCATGTCAGCCCAAAAACCTCAACCCCAACCATCTAACTAAATCCTCATCCCAAAGCAACGCAAGATACACAGCGCTAAACTCAGCGGCTCAACACAAAGGGCTGCTCTCTCAACGAGAACAGCCCTTATAAAGCTTCCACCGACCCAAAACCGGCCCAAGCCATTAGCCTGCGATCGCTAACTGCTGCTGCCGATGACGCGCCAAAGCATCCGTCACCACCAACGTCGTCGCATCCCGGTGACTCGTGCAATAAGCAAAAGCATCGTTCATACCAGGGCGATACAACCCATAGCGGCAGCCCTCAAGGGGACAGGTCGCTGGAGCCCCTACAGGACTCGCCGCTGGCTGAAAGATCAGCTCCAAGCGGTAATCCAAAGGATTACGCCACCAGAGCTGCTGAATGGGCTGCCACATGGGAGCGAGCTTATGAATCGCTTTGAGGTCTTGATCAGAAAGTTGGCCCATGGTGAGCTCCTAATGCTGTGATGTGTTCCGAAGGGAATGTTCCCCTCAAGCAATGGACGGCTGCTGGCAATGCTGCCAAATGGGGGAATTAAGGGTTTCAGGGAAAAGCAGGGGGATGATAACTTCTATCGAGCCCAATAAGCATTTCTACTCAATATTTGCTGCTTTGTATATGATGGACCAAATCTGTACCAAATCTATCAAAATTAATCTGGAACCGATTTTTTCTAATATTGAAGCGCCAAAGCAATGTATTTTTGCCACTTTGACTACAAATAGCTTGAGTACTAGTCCTGGGTTTCTGAGAAATTTATGAGCAGTCTCATTAACACTCCATCCAATTCTCTCATTGAATAAATGGCTGATTCTCCTGCGATGCAGCCATAAGACCACAGCAGATTGATATATTATCCCTCGGGTCACTGTTCCATCCCTTGGATCTGGGCAGGACCAACCGCAGTTTAGCGATGGCATTCCATGCGTGAAGTAATCCAGACCGATAAAGCCCCCGCTCCCGTTGGACCTTATAACCAAGCGATCGCAGCTAGCGGCAAGATGGTGTTTGCTTCAGGGCAAATTGCGATCGACCCAGCCACCGGACAAATCATTGGCAACGGCGACGTCGCTGCCCAAACTGAGCAGGTGATGAAAAACCTGGGCGAAGTCCTCAAAGCCGCTGGAGCAGACTTCAGCCACGTTGTAAAAACGGGCGTTTTCCTGGCAGACATGAATGACTTTGCCACCGTAAACAGGGTCTACAGCCAGTTCTTTGATGAAGCCACGGCTCCCGCTCGGGCCTGCATTGAAGCTGCCCGCCTCCCCAAAGATGTCCTCGTTGAAGTGGAATGTATTGCGGTGATTTAGGCAAAAATCACTTAATCACTTAATGAAAAGACCGGCAGAGTTTGGAACCCTGCCGGTCTTTTCATTAACGACTAAACCCAAGCCAACTTAGCCAAAGGCTTACGCCTCAACAAGGCCACCCGCCTCTGCTGGCGTACCATCGGCATGGAGCAAAGCCCGCTTAGGACCATGGATTGGGTCCTCAACGATAATGGTTTGGTCACGGCTGGCACCCAGGGAAACGATCGCAATGGGCACATCCATCAGCTCCGCAAGGAACTTGAGATAGTCCAAAGCTTTCTTGGGCAAGTCCTCAAGCTTACGGCATTCCTCAGTGGAGACTTTCCAACCCGGCAGTGTTTTGTAGACCGGCTTGCAACGGCCAAACTTAACGGCGCTAGTCGGCAAGTCATGGCAAGCCTCCCCATCCAATTCATAGGCAACGCAGACCTGGATTTCATCCATCTCATCCAGGACATCCAGCTTGGTAATGGCAAGGCAGTCCAGGCCATTGATACGCACGGCGTAGCGACCAATAACGGCATCAAACCAGCCACAGCGACGCTGACGCCCCGTAGTCGTACCAAATTCCGCACCACGGGAGCCCAGCTGCTCACCCATCTCCTCATGGAGTTCGGTGGGGAAGGGGCCTTCACCAACGCGAGTGGTATAGGCCTTAGCCACACCAATCACCCGGTCAATCTTAGTGGGGCCAATCCCTGCACCGATGCAGGCTCCGCCTGCAACAGGATTGGAAGAGGTCACATAGGGATAAGTACCGTGGTCCAGGTCAAGCAGCGTGCCCTGGGCACCTTCAAACAGAATGTTTAGGTGTTCCTGAACAGCCTTATCCAGAACAAGAGAGCTATCGATTACATGGGGACGTAAACGCTCAGCGTAGCCCTTGTACTCTTCAAAGATCTCCTCAGCATCCAATGGAGGAAGCTCATAGAGCTTCTCCAGAATGATGTTTTTCTGGGCGGTGACGCGAGTGAGGTGTTCGTGGAACTCCTCAAGATTCATCAGATCGCCAATGCGAATGCCCGTACGCTCAGACTTATCAGCGTAGGTCGGACCAATACCCCGCTTCGTAGTGCCAATTTTGTGGGTACCACGCTTTTGCTCAGCAGCCTGGTCGATGATGCGGTGATAGGGCATCGTCACGTGGGCTGTCTCGGAAATCATCAGATTATCCGTTGAGACATTGAGGCCCTTGAGCTGGTCGAGTTCTTCAATCAGCACTTTCGGATCAATAACGGTTCCAGAGCCAATAATGCACTGGGTCTCGGGATATAAGATCCCTGAGGGAATGAGATGAAGCTTGAAGGTTTGCTCGCCCACAACAACGGTGTGGCCTGCATTGACGCCTCCCTGGTAACGAACTACCACATCGGCAGAATTACTCAAAAGGTCTGTAATCTTACCTTTTCCTTCATCGCCCCACTGGGCGCCAATTACAACGACGTTAGCCAAGGGAATATTAAGAGTGCGACAGGTTTTGTTAACCCAAGGATGACGTGAAGATTACGAAACCCAAAGGTTGCCAACAATGTATTATCTCTGCAATAGCCAACCGATGTCAATCCATGGTGTTCTCTGGTTTCCATGGGGCTCGTTAAATAGGCTATGTCGGTATTGGGAGGGGCGATCGCCCAGGCATCATTGCCCAGCAGTCAGCCACAATTCTCACTCTGACGACACTGACTCCCAAAGTCGAGAGCGAGACAATCGCCTCCTATATCCCCAAAAAAACCTATCCATCAGGGGAGAAGTTCCAAGATAAAGCCTGCACCAAATGTTTTAGCGCAGGCTCATTACGGACATTAATGCTCGACTCAAGGGAGATGGCCCTATGACAAGCGTGGTAGCGATTTAATTAGTTGCCACGCTTAACCGAAAGTTCAACGCGCCTGAATTCCTTATTAAGACGAGCCTTGAGCTTCTCAGGAATAGGACGGTTGGGGTAGGAGCTGTAGTGACCTGCAAGGGCATTAAGTGCAGTCTGCATCGTGGTGAAGGAAGGCAAGGAAGAGACCTTGCTGTCGCGACGGTAGCGAGACGCAAAATCATTGATTAAGGCACGGGCAGTGGCCTGGGCTTCTGCTTTTTCAGGTGCGTCATCGGCTATCTCCACGGCGGTGCGCAGCGCCTCTACCACCATCAGGGTGTTCTCGGAGTAGGTGCCCGTCATGGCGGATCTAGCGGCGTAGCTGGGGCTAACTTGGGTTGTTAGGCCAATGATCACAGCCAGAGCGACTGCCATTAAACGAACCAAATAACGCTTCATAAGCTCCTTTGTTGATATTTCGCAACATTAGCCATTTTCCCCATCCTAGGGGGCTTTGACAAGAGAAGCAACTGAGAAACTGCACTTAGCATCCTAGAGAGTTGCTGCGGGAAATCGCTCGGCTGTTTGAATCGGAATACAGGCACCTAAAGTTTCAAGACTGTCTGAATTTCAAGAACATTGAGATGCTGCCCATCACCAAAGGAGAATGTTGAAGCCAAACCTTAGCCAAAACGTCCACTGACATACTCTTGGGTGGATTGTTGGGCAGGCTGCTGAAAGATTACTTCAGTGCGATCGTATTCCACGAGGTAGCCCATTTTGCCACCTTGGTCTGTGGCTTTAGCGTTGTAGAACGCAGTGTAGTCCGAGGTACGCGAGGCCTGCTGCATGTTGTGGGTGACGATGACGATGGTGTATTTCTGCTTCAACTCCTGCATCAGCTCTTCGACACGGAGTGTCGAAATAGGGTCCAAAGCGGAGCAGGGCTCGTCCATAAGGATGACCTCTGGCTCGATCGCGATCGCCCGGGCAATACAAAGTCGCTGCTGCTGACCCCCCGAAAGGCTAAGACCACTGGCCTTCAGCTTATCCTTAACCTCATCCCACAGCGCCGCATCACGCAGAGAACGCTCCACCAACTCATCCATATCTCCCTGATAGCCATTAATACGGGCACCAAAAGCAATATTTTGATAAATCGACTTGGGAAAAGGATTAGGGCGCTGAAACACCATGCCGACCCGACGGCGTAGTTCCACCGCATCAACTCGCTTGTCGTAAATATCCTGACCTTTGAAGGTAATACGGCCCTCTACCTTGGCACTGGGAATGAGGTCATTCATGCGGTTGAAGCAGCGCAGAACCGTACTTTTGCCGCAGCCCGAAGGACCAATGAAAGCCACAATTTGATTCTGGGGAATATCCAGAAAGACATCTTTGACAGCCATCGTGGAACCGTAAGACACCGACAATTTCTCGGCTTGGAAAGCAATTTTATGGGCTGTCATCGCACCGGCTGTCTGAGTCATGGTGATTCAATCCTGTCAAAACAAATGGAATGTGGGTCAGTCGGGTATTAGCGAAAGCTTCAAACAGAAGGTAAAAGCCTTAAGGGCTAGACCTTAGCGAGTCTGTTGAAAGCGATTGCGAAGATAAATGGCTCCAGCATTCATAAGCAACAAGACAGTCATCAGAACAATGATGCCGGAGGCGGCTAAGTCGTGAAATTCCTTCTTAGGGCGGCCCACCCAGTCATAGATCTGAATCGGCAATGCCGTAAAAGAGCTTTGCAAACCATTGGGAGTGAAAGCGATGAAAGATGCAGCACCAATGGCCAGCAGGGGAGCCGTCTCGCCAATGGCCCGCGACAGAGAAAGAATCATGCCGGTCAAAATACCTGGCATGGCGGCGGGCAAGATGTGATTCCAAATCACCTGCCAACGTGTGGCTCCCAGCGCAAAGCCAGCCGCACGAATGCCATCGGGCACAGTCCTTAGGGCTTCTCGGGTGGAAACAATAATGACAGGCAAAATCAGCAGAACCAGCGTCAAGCCGCCAGCCAGGACGCTACGCCCCCCTGTGATGGGACCCAGGATGCGCACAAAAGCCGCTAGGCCCAGCAAGCCATAAATAATCGAGGGAACGCCCGCCAGGTTACTGATATTGATTTCCACCAGGCGCGTGAACCAGTTATCTTCGGAAAACTCTTCTAGGAAGATGCCTGCTCCCACTCCCAGGGGAAAGGAAAAAACAGCCACAACCCCCATGACCCACAGGGTGCCTGCTAAGGCTGCCTTAATTCCGGCACGTTCAGCTTTACGGGAGGCAAAACTGTCAATGAAGTTCCAGTTAAGCGTGCCAATGCCATCGATCAAGATCGTAATTAGCAGCCAGGCCAAGATGGCAACCGCAATCGTGGTGGCTCCCCAGGCAAAGAAGGCAAAGACGCGGTCTAGGTTGTAGCGCTTAGCCAGGTTGGGCTTGAAGAGATCGCTAGTAATGGGGCGATCGCTGATTCGGGTGTCGTTAATATTCATCCGGTCTCGGTAGCTCTTAACTATGAGGGGTAAGCCAGAAAGGCTGTTAAAGAGGTCGCTGCTTTAGAGGAGGAGAGAGGCAAATCGCCCATTAGTCATATTTTTCACGGAAACGACGCACGAACCAAAAGCTGAAAATATTCAGTGCCAGAGTAATCAAAAACAACGTTGTACCCACGGCAAAGAGGGTCTGATAGGCAATGGAGCCATGGACCGCATCTCCCTTAGTCACCTGCACGATGAAGGCCGTCATGGTCATCACCGGCACAAGGGGGTTAAGCCCCAAGGTGGGGTTAGCACCCGCTGCCAATGTGACAATCATCGTTTCTCCCACTGCACGGGATACGGCCAAGATCAAGGAAGAAACAATGCCGGACAGCGCTGCGGGTAAAACCACAGAGACAATCGTTTCACGCTTAGTGGTGCCCAGAGCATAGGCCCCGTCCCGCAAGCGCTGGGGCACGGAGTAAATTGCATCTTCACTGAGAGAAGCCACTAGGGGAGTGATCATGACTCCTAGGACCAAACCAGCACTAATGGAGTTAAATCCTTTCAGGTTCGGCAAAAAAGTTTGCAGGAAAGGCGTCACCGTCAACAGGGCAAAGTAGCCATAGACGACGGTGGGGACTCCAGCCAAGACTTCCAGCACAGGCTTGAGGATCTTGCGGGTCCTCGGTGTTGCATATTCGCTCAAGCAGATCGCTGCCAGGAGTCCCAAGGGCATGGCAACCAAGATGGAAATCACCGAAATCATCACCGTGGCGCTCACCAGGACAAAGATTCCAAATTCCTTACTGGCAAATAGTGGCGTCCATTTCCGATCGGTGAGGAACTGCCAGATGGGAACTTCCTGTAAGAAAGAGATGGTTTCAAACAGGAGAGTCGCCACAATTCCCAGGGTTGTAACGATGGAAACCGCCGCAAAGGCACCGCAGATAAACTTGACGACGGATTGAATCAGCCTGGAGCGATCGCGATTGGGACGCCACAAGCTTTGGCTTTGAGTCGTGGGAGATTGAACGGTCATGCAAAGACGCTCCAAATGCGCAAGCAACAGGGCCGATTAGAGCTATTTTGTAGAGCCAGAATCGAGCAGACAGATAAATTTAGGCCGTATTTAATAGCCTACAAAGCTTGTTCCCTGGACTAAGGTGCTCTGGGAAACCTTTGAAGGCAACTTTATTCAGCCTAGAACGCTTATGTCGCTGGGCGATCACGAGATACAGAGATATCAGAATATCCACAGCAAAAAGAATAGCCAGCACCACAGCAATAATGCCTGGAGCTGGCCAAGTTAGTCCAAAATCTTTAGAGAAACAACGCACTATTAGAATGATTGCTCTAGCGAGCTAGAAGCTTACCACTGGAAAAGTTTCTAGCTCGCGAACCATTCTCTTAGAGCTCGGTAGGAGCAGAACCGGTCTTACCGTTATCCACGCGAGCCTTAGCGTTAGCCAGAATGTCGTCTGGCAGAGCAACGTAACCCGTCTCGGAGATAAACTCGCCGTTAGCGGGGTCCAGCATGTAGTCAACAAAAGCAGCCACAGCGGGCTTGGAATCGTAGGCAGGCTTGCTCAAGTAGAAAAACAAGGGGCGGGACATGGGGTTGTAGGAACCGTCTGCGATGGTTTCGCGAGAGGGAGCAATGCAGTCACCGGCCTCGTTCTTGATTTCGACCGACTTGAGGGAATCTTTGTTCTCCTCGTAGTAGGCATAGCCAAAGTAGCCCAATGCCCCCGTGTCGGACTGCACCCCTTGGACAATGACGTTGTCATCTTCGCTGGCGGTGTAGTCACCCCGGCTTGCACCTTCCTCGCCGTTCACTTCATCGGTGAAGTAATCAAAGGTGCCGGAGTCTGTGCCAGGTCCGTAGAGCACTAATTCTTGGTCAGGGAAAGAAGGATCTGCCTGGCTCCAATTAGAAACACTCCCCTCAGACTCAGGAGACCACATCGCATTGAGCTGGTCTGTAGACAAGCAAGCTGTCCAGTCGTTGTCGTTGTTCACAACAACAGTCAAACCATCAAAGGCGATGGGAACTTCGATGAAATCAATGCCTGCTTCGGCGCAAAGGTCAATCTCCTTCTGCTTAATCGGGCGAGAAGCATTGGAAATGTCGATCTCACCGGCACAAAATTTCTTGAAGCCGCCACCGGAGCCAGAAGCTCCGACAGTAACATTGCTACCTGAATTAGCGGCCATGAACTCTTCAGCCATTGCTTCAGAGATGGGGAAAACAGTGCTGGAACCATCGACTTGGATATCGCCCGCCGCGCCGCCAGACTCTCCACCTGTAGAGGTCGTATCTCCACCACCACAGGACACCACACCCAGAGAAAGCACAGCGAAGAGGCTCAAAAACCGAACGCGCGCAGACACAGTTCTCAATTGCATATCTCGTTCCAAGCTGTTGTTACTCGTAAACCCGCAGCCAGAATACCGATTAATTGTAAAGAGAAGGTTAACAATCCCAGAGCATTTACGCAGGGCAGCAACACTGAATTCTTTCCCACGCCCCTCCAGGGGCAGTCTCCACCTACATTATGGGAGGCCAGGCCTGAAAGGCTTCCTGACTGATTAGTAATCTTGATAGTTGTGATTAGCTTGGCTACGGTGGCGATAGGACGCTTTAATTCAGCTACGTCTATACATCTTCTCAAAATGAGAATTTTGGGACAAGCGACAGATGCCCTAGGGACTCAATTGACGCTGTTTGGGCAAGCCCTCTAGGCTTAACTCAAGTTCCTTCGCGACAGCCCAGGAAACTTGCCCAACCTCCCCCTAGCTGCTCGGATCGGCGCTTTCTAAACGCATCAATGATGAAACTTAGTGAACTCGTTCAGGTTTTTACGGCTTACCAAGGCGATCGCTGCCGCATGAACTCGGCAATCGATCCAGATATTGAACAAATTTCCTCTTTAGAAGAAGCCGTAGCCGGTTCTCTAAGTTACGTCACCCAGCCAGGGACCATGGCGAAGTGGATTGAGAAAACCCCAGCGGCAGCGCTCATCCTTCCCTTAAATGATGAGCTGATCGAGCGGGCCCAGGCTCACGGTCTTGCCTGGGTCGCAGTTCCAAATCCACGACTGGCTTTTGCCCAGGCGATCGCGGAATTTTACCAACCCTACCGTCTACCTAGCCAGGTCCACCCCACAGCCGTCGTGGCTCCTGATGCTCAACTCGGCAAAGACATCAGCATTGGTGCCCATGTGGTCATCCCAGAGAATTGCACCATTGGCGATGACGTTTGCATTCATCCCGGAGTCGTGCTGTATCCAGGGGTGAGCATTGGCGATCGCACCACCCTCCATGCCAACTGCGTCATCCATGAGCGCAGCCAAATCGGCGCAGACTGCGTGGTCCAATGCGGCGCAGTCATCGGCGGGGAAGGCTTTGGCTTTGTGCCGGTACGGGAGGGCTGGTTCAAAATGCACCAATCAGGCTACGTGGTGTTAGAAGATAACGTCGAAATCGGCTGCAACAGCACGGTGGATCGACCGGCGGTGGGTACAACTCGCATTGGCCGCAATACGAAGATCGATAATCAGGTCCAAGTGGGCCATGAGGTTCACATTGGCGAAAACTGCGCGATCGCAGCCCAGGGTGGACTAGCCGGTGGCGCACACATCGGCAATCGCGTCATTTTGGCGGGCCAGGTCGGCGTCAGTAACCGAGTCAAGATTTCCGATGGCGTGACCGCAACCTCCAAGTCAGGTCTCCATGAAGATGTGGGACCAGGGGAAACCATGTCGGGTTTCCCAGCCATTCCCCATCGCGTCTGGTTACGAGCCGCCACTTTATTTGGACGCCTGCCGGAAATGCAGAAGGTGCTGTCGCGCTTGGAGCGGGCGGCTAAAACCGAGCAGTGATGGCTCCAAACCAGCCTGAATCTGGAGGTCGTGGCTTGACAGGGAGCTTTTGCCGCCGCCATGGTTGAAAGAGAAGCCAGTTAGCAGGGCAAAGGTTAGCAACGATGCTCCTGGAAGATGCTGCTTTGATTCAATCCCTTGTGTTTGTCCTTTGCTTATTTAGGGCCTATAAACCTTGCCGGATAAACAATCTGCCACCAATGCTGGGGCTCAGAAAATGGGCAAGTGCTCAACGCCAAACTATTACGATCTGTTGGGCGTTACGCCTGGGGATACGGCCCAGCGGCTACGCCAGGCCCATCGAGACCTGAGCAAGCTTTATCACCCCGATACCACAGGCTTTCCTGCGGAGGAGGCTCGCCTGAGGTTTGAGCAGGTGCAAAAGGCCTATGAGGTATTGAGCGATCGCGCCCAGCGTCTCCAGTACGATTTACAGATTGGGGCGATCGCTCCCCCAAAATCCATGATTCCCCAGCGTCCTGAGCGCGTGGAAATAGAGTCATCGGCGTATCTATCAGCAGAGGATCGACCACTCTCCTCAGGGGAAGTTTTTTCACTCTTTATTTTAGGCGTCACGTTTCTGGGCTGTCTGGTGCTGGCCCTGGCCCTAGGGCTAGCCAGGGGAGAGGCTTTAATGCCAACGCCTAGTTGGCAAACGACTGCGCCAATCCCCTCAGCGGAACGAAAAAACCCAGAGATCAAGTTCAATCAGCCAGAATTCAGTCAACCTGGCTTCAACCAAGCTGGATTAATCTCAAAAGCGCAGCCATCAGACTGCCCACCCGTGAATAACAGCCAAGTCGAGCAGAGCAGCTCTAACTTTGCCATCTAGCAATATCGCAAAAATTCCCTCGCAGCCCCTGTCACATCGGCCCCACAGCGATAGCATGAGTAGAGGTGGCTAGCGATAGGTTTGACAACCGATTCAATCCATCGACTGTTTTATCACCTGATTCATGGCTCTACCCGATAGCGACGTCCCACTTTACAACCACACCCTCGCCCACATAGAGGCCTGGCTCCGAGAACAGGGCTGCGAACAAGACAGCAGCGATCGCAACGTGTGGCATTTAGTCCAGGAAGGCTGGCGCGCAGAGCTAGAGCTGGACGTTGAACGAATCGTCGCCTCCTACGAGGTTTTGGACGGTTCTGACAACAAGGTTCAGCGCTCCTTTCCCTACGCCCTGAGCCGCCAAGATTTAGAATCTGCGATCTTTGCAGGTCCCTAAAGGGCAAAAGCCCCGGTCACCTACATTGTCAGGGCAATTTGTTCTAAAGCTAATGTCAAACAAATTGCGTCAAGCTAAGCCAACTCCTGAAACGGCAAGGCTCGCTGGAGCGATAGAATTTCATCGCGATGGGCTGAGATAGACAGTAGGCTCTTCACTTCACCTGTTTCTACTGCTGCTTCCCCAGGCTCAAGAACTCGGTAGGAAACTTCCTCCAAGCGTCCTGCGCGCTTCCAATAGAACGACCCCGCAGCGGGCGCAAACAGCATCACAGCAAACCAAGAGGGCCCCACGGCGGGCACCGCAAGCAGCAGCACTAGGGAGAGGCAAAATAAGCCGATCGTCGCGAGGAAAGAGAGCAAGATAGCCAAGGGCAAGCTGGGCTGTACCAAGCCCTCCCAGGTAATCAAATCCCGCTCACGGTCCAGAGATTTCACAGAGTAAGCACGATCGTCAAAATACTGCCGCAAGTCCTGCTCCAGAGCATCAACTGCTTTTGTCGACCCCATCTTGAGGACTTCAGTTCGGTCCTTCACTGAGGCTCGAATGAAGAAGACCAGCCCTATCAACATCAGTAGGGTTAGAAAAAAGGTCGAAATCAGCGTGGTCCTATCCATAGAGAAATATCGGCAGCTCGCGATGGCGGCAATCTGTTGTGGAAATGATCTCAGCTGTGCCTAAGCTCAGCAACGATAACGAGGTCCAGTTCGTAAAGAATTGTTTTAGGACCTTGCCCTACGATATTGCCTCAACGAGATCTTTGCATCCTTCAAACGATGATTGGCAAGCTGAGCCATTTTACAAAAGCTCAATTCCGACATGCGACCCACTCAGCTCAAAAAAAGTCAAAAAAAGAGGGAGCTGACTCGGGCATGCACCAAGGCGCAATCAAACCGGAGTCAACTCCCTAGGAGAAGCTAATTGTGAGCAAGCATTGGCTAGCGAGCCATTGCCTGGGATTGGATGGCCACAGCAGGATTTGCGCCACCCTGCTGCAGAATGTAGTCCTGCCACAGTTGGGACATTTCCTCGCAGCGCTCACGCCACTGTGCATCAATTTGATACATGCGGCGGGGACGACCACGGCCTTCAACCTTCTTCCAGTAACCCGCGATGACGCCTTCGCCTTCGAGGAACTTGAGGGCGCTGTAGAGCACCGTGTCAGAAAGCCGATAAGTTGGGTAATCAGATTCCAATAGCTGAATCAATTCAGTACCATAGGAATCGTGGTGAAGTAAAACCGTGAGAACATAGCAAACGGCCAGTTCTTTATTGAGATAGTTCGGGGGGGGATTGCGGAAAAAATCGTAAATATCTTCGAATTTCATGGGACTTTCTACATCAGGGCGATTGCTAGTAGCCAGAGAAACATTGCCCTTGTCACAGGAGTAGAGGCTTACACACTGATGGTTGATAGACGACCGCTGTCTTGGGGAGGGGGGATTCCAAGAACGCAGGAAATCATGGGGTGTCATCAACAGGGTTCAGCTGAATGCTCCTCGCTAAGTGCTTTGATGGCAGAGCATCACAGCCTGTGGCAATGGAGAACTCAGGTTGAAGTGTGCGATCGCGCTTATCGCGATGGCAAAGGGTCAATCAGTCAGCTTTGAACTGTTCTGTTCGGCCTAAATTAAGATTGCCCGCATCGGAAAGATAAACTACTCCGAGAATTTGCGAGACTATCATCCAGCCCAGCGCGTTTATACGGAAATCAAACAGTGGAATATCGAATAAATGGAAGAAAATCGTGTTCAAAAAAGCAATTAAAATGCCAAAAAATAGATAACAATCTGCCGTATTGAGATGATTTTTGGTCCGAATTACTTCTATTCCGCGATAGAAAATCCAGCCGACTAATCCCAGTAATCCTCCGGTTATAAACCAGCCCGTTTCTGCCCCCAGCATTAAAAATAAATTATGGGGATGGCCCATCCAGATTCCCATTTCATTTTGATAAAGGTGGCTAAAGTTCCGTAGCCCCCAACCCGAGAGGGGTCTAGACTCTGACAGATCCAGAACAAATTTCCACTGAGTGATACGTAGGGTTTCGATGGGGCGATCGCTAAAATTCTGATCCGTCAGCCTGGCCCAAAAAAAATCGGGAATCACCCGGCGGAGCGATGCTTTGCCGAAGGGACCAAAAGCAGCCCAGAAGATGCTCCCAGCAAACCCCAGTAACACTGCTCCCAGCCAAGTCCAGCCCCAGTAAATCGCCATGGCAAGCCCAGAAAGCATTCCTAGGCCCCAAGCACTACGAGACTGGGTGAGGACGAGCCCCACCAAGCAGAGAATGATGAGCAAGGTCCAAAGGAATAAGCGGCGAGATCTCGGCCAATGGGAGAGCCAAGACTCCATCACAGGGCTAACGGTGATAGTTGCAAGTGCAGTTGGGACAGCATCCGAAAATGGCGTTGCTAATGCATCCGCTAAAATTGCCGTGCCAACTGGCTGCGCCGTTACATCTAACATTGGCTGGCCCGCTGAACATGCACCGGGAGCCACTGAAGCCCTTGCATGACTGCGGTTTTGCTCACAGTCATGCCCCCACCCGTCATACCCAACCAGCCCCAGAAGCATAGCTAGGGCCATATTCAAGTACAGCGCCAGATTATTTGCATAGCCAAACACCGAAGCCATACGCCCCGGTGGCGTTCCCCCCGCTGTGGGTGGCCAAGGCAAAATGTCCGCCAGCTCCCCAGGGCTAGACCAGCCTAGGAATAATTCCCCCAAACCAATCAACACGAGGGGCAAAACAGTGAGCGCAATCAGAATTGCCGTTTGCTGAAGCTGTTTGGGCGAGGCCATCAGCTCAGCCTGGGCCGCCATCAACCAAAAGTAAGGCAGGAAATGGACTAGCCCTAGCCAAGCTTCCCCCGGGAGGTGGGCCAGGGTGCAGCTAGCCATCAGCAAGACTGCCAGCAACAGCAGCCCCCCATTGACGCTTCGCCCTTTCATCCTGCACCAGCGACGACGGGTGACCAGCACACTACTCGCGATCAAGAACAATCCCCCTAGGACAGGCATCATCGCCAGGGTCAGAAGTCCAAGCTGGGTAAGCTTCCAGGGACGGCTAAGTTGCGGATTGGCGTGGGCTTGCAGAATGGTCTTAGTTGTATGAGGAAGATGCTGATGGAGCTTATGCAGCGTAGGCTGGCGATCGCTCCTCAGCTCGGCTCAAGCGAATTTGGGCTAGAAGATAAATGGCGGGAATAACACGACTGTAGTTAGTGGAGATGGTGCGCCAGCCCAGGTCCGCCGCAAACCAGGCCCAGAGGGCCGGTCCCAAAAAGCCCAGGGCAGTTCTCGCAGCGCCATACCGAGCCGCACTCACAGCCATACCTCGCCCCGCCAGCTTTGCCATGGCATAGCTTTGTAATTTCGTAATCGCGCCCCCCCCCTGCTGCAAAGCGAGCTGGGCCAGTTGACGCCGAGCCAGGTGCCGCGCAAATTGTTGGGCAAATTGTTTCAGAATAAAGGGCCGCAATAGCGCACTAACCGCCACGGCGCTCCCTCCCTCTAGCATTAACCGCAGCGAGTCATGCTTGAGCTTATTGGCCAAAGGACCACCTTGATCGGCAGGGCGCAGGCTTTTCTGAATGGCCTGGAGAAGTTCGGTCTGTTCACCAGCCGGTAGCTTTTTCCAAGTGCGCTGGATCAGAATAAGGAAGATTTCTGCCTCTAGGTCTGCATTTGTCAGTTCTAATGCTCCCCAGGGAGAGACAAGGGCAGCAATGTCCAGCTTGAGGTAATCGCTGGCTTGCAACAAAATTTCGCGATAGGAGAGCCGTTGGCTATCTCCACAAATGACTGTGACGCCATCGGCGGCCAGGAAGCGAAAACGCGCTTCAATCGCTTCGATTTGAGATTCCCAAGGTAATTGCTTGATCCGTTCAGGAGTCGTCGTATTGACATAGTCCAAGGGATTAAACTTGGGGCGGAAGAGCAACTCAATCAGAGCATAACGCTCATCTTCATCAGCCAGCAGCAGGCTTTCCCTCAGGTCATCCACAGATTCGTTCCTCTCAATTGCAATCAGCATGAGGCAGGTTTGAGTCAAATCGACCGCAAGCTTAGTCAAGGATGTCGCGATCGCTCCCATCTATCTTAGCGGAGGGCTTTCACCCCTATCCAGCCAACTCTGAGTCAGCCCCAAGCTTCTGGCCTAGCCCAGCGCTGGCTCCATCCGCCTTCCGCGCTAAAGCTCGAATATATAGAAACAATAGATACTAAAAAGGGATTGCTGCTGCAATCCCCTGGAACGCTCTAAGCCCTAGAAGAGAACTTCTAAGCCTAAAATGATTAAGACCATAGGCCTTAGTTATCAGTTGCACCGGTGTTAGCCGTTGCACCATTCTCGTTCTCTTTATTCTCGTTCTCTTTATTCTCATCTTGCTGGGAGTAGTTACGGCGTCCCCCAGAACGATTGCGTTGATTGCGCTTACGGAACTTGCGCGCATAAGCTTCGTTACGCAAAGCCTTTTCTTTCTTCAAATTTCGGCGTTTCGCCATACTGACCTCGTCAATAGCGTGAATGCAAGTAGGCCCCTAGTGTCAAGGCCCGGATTCTCTAACATATCATGCAGAGTACGGCTTTCGGTAGTACAGCAAGAAAGCAGCTCCAGTGTCTATGGAGGCTATTCAGAACCTCCCCCCTTGGCAGAGAAACCCATAAAGCCTGCGCTTAAATGTAAGCTTCTCTGCGAAACGCTTTCCCCAGCGATAATCCAGGGTCAGAACCTACAAATTGAAACGAATTACGACCTACCACAATTGAGCGTCTATACTTTGGCCTTCTATGGTCAGTGAGAGATATAAAGACCTATGCAGGGGGCATGCGTATCAGGGGTCTTCACTGCCTGTTCTGTTCGATTCCGCAGCTTGAACTGTTGCTATTAATTTGCCATGCGTCGTTCTACATTTCCCGTCTTTGTCATGCTGGCCCTACTGTTTATCGTATTTGGCAGTGTGCTACCAAATCCTGTAGGGCAGTACAGCACCAACATCCGTAGGGCCGCCAACCAATTTGTTGTGGGTCTATTCCCAAAACCTCGTCCTAGGGTTAATCCCAATGAGCGGACTGAACGGCAGCTAGAGGAGACAGAGCGTAATTAACTCTAGCTGTGTTGTGGGAGGGCACGGAAGCTGGCCTCTATAGAGAGGATGAATAGCCAACCATCGCTAGATTGATGCTGGCCAGCTATGGAGCGATCGCCTCCTGTCGTGATTCGGTTCACAGGGAACATCTCTTTTAGCAGACTGGTCATTTGAAGCAGACGTAGCAACGGCCTCAAAGGTTAGGGCATTTACGACTCACATCACCACCTGCAATACATTTCCTCAGCAGGCTGGATCTACGAAAGGATATGGCCATGGATCTATTTCTCAAACAAGAAGCACAGTGGAAATGGCCTTATATGACTATCAAGGCCTACAGTATCCCCCGGTCAATGGGTGGCACATTCGCAAATTTATAAGGGGCCTATCCATCCGCAACAGTTATTGAATCTGCTGCTATTCTATGTAAGCGCTATGAGCGACTAGCCTGTCGGCAATAGCTCAACCCTTGTCTTTTCAAGGCTTTTTCGTCATTTGCCCGCTGCGTGCTGTACCCAAGAAACGGTTCAATCATGGTGTCAAAAATCCACCTGCTCCTACTGAGCACGCTAGGCGTTCTTCTCTGTTCGCTGCCTGCAGAAGCGGCTCGAATTTTGGGATGGCGATTTAACGAAGCTCAGAATCGGTTGGAATTTAGCACCGATGGCAATGTCCAGCCTCGGGCTCAATTGGTTTTCAACCCAACGAGGGTGGTGGTTGATCTGCCAGGAACCCGACTAGGCAAGCCCCTAGTCCAAGAATCAATGACGGGCACGATCCGGTCTTACCGCATTGGCCAATTCGATGCCGATACGACCCGCATTGTCATTGAGATTGCAAAGGGGTACAGCCTCGATCCCAGTCAAGTCAAGGTGCGAGGGTTAACCCAAAAACAATGGGTTGTAGAGCTACCTGAGCCAAAGCGTGAAGCCGGTAGTAGTGCTGCTATAGATGCAATACCTCCCGCTTTACCGCCCGCCCAGCCGCCCCTGGCCCAGTCTAATCCCCTCGCGGATGCTCCCACTCAGGTCAATGAAGTGCGTTCTACACCGGACGGGCTCTTTATCAGGGTGGCGGGGGAGCCACCTCGGGTCAAGATTAAGCGCAGCCGCGATCGCCGCACGATTGAAGTGAGCATTCGCAATGCCTCCCTAGGCTCTGCCCAAATCCCCTTGCCCAGTGACGGCGGCAAGCTAGGCATTCAAAGTATTACCACCGAACAGAAGCAGGGCAAAAAACCAGAGGCCATTATCCGCCTTCAGGTGGACCCCAATGCCCCCAACTGGAAAGCAACAGTCAGTAATTTTGGTGGCATTGTTCTCCTACCCACCAGCCGTCCCAAGCCCCTTCCGGGGTTTGGCGGGCGCACAGGAAACTCGCCTCAGCTCCCACCTAGCGCGGCGGAGCAAACGCCAAACTCATCACCAAACTTAGGTACCTCCACAGGGCAGGTTGCTACCCTGCAACGGGTCTCAATTGATCGCAGTAGCAACCAATTGATGCTCCAACTAGATCGTCCGGCTCGCTACTCTACCCGCCAAGATGGCAATGACTATGTCTTAACGCTATCTCCAGCTCGCTTGGGCTCCGGGGCGAAGGAACCCCCGATCTATGTCGGCGATCGCCTCCGCCGGGTTCAGCTAACCCAGCGAGGTCCACAAAACGTAGAAATCCGTCTAACACCTGACCGTGGCGTTAACATTGGCGAAGTGCAGGTTCCCAACCTCAAGCTACTTTCTCTGCCCCTCCAGCGCAGTCGCCAACCCGGTGGAAAAACGGGACAGATCAATGTAATCCCCCCCGCAGGTCGCCCATCCATCGCTCGGCCTCCCGTTTTTGACCCCAACATTCAGCTACCAGCCCCCAATGGCCGCCCGGTGGTGGTAATTGACCCTGGCCATGGTGGTCCTGATCCTGGAGCCGTGGGCAATGGCCTCAAGGAGACCGAGATTGTGCTGGATATCAGTCGCCAGGTCAATCGCTTCTTGGAAGAACAGGGAGTCCAAGTGATCATGACCCGAAATGGTGAGTATGACCTGGACTTGCAGCCTCGGGTCGATATTGCTGAGCGGGCCAATGCATCGGTGTTTGTCAGCATTCATGCCAATGCCATCAGCCTGGCGCGACCAGATGTGAACGGTATTGAGACCTATTACTATTCTTCTGGCAAAGAACTGGCTCAGTCCATCCATCAGAGTATTTTACAGAGCATCGATATTGGCGATCGCCGGGTGCGCAGCGCACGCTTTTACGTGCTCAGAAGGACCTCAATGCCAGCCGTCCTCGTCGAAACAGGATTTATTACGGGGGCAGAGGATAAGTTCAAGCTAGCGGACCCCGCATTCCGAACCCAGATGGCCAAAGCAATCTCGCGCGGAATTCTGCGCTATCTCCAGTAGCCAGACTCCGACGTCGTCAATCAACCTGAGTGCGACCCTTTTTGGCCCCCATCTCCTAACTCCTTGCTTCAATTTTTGGGGAAGGGAAATTGGACATACCTCCCTTATTTTAGCTCCTCCTCTTGCTTCCTCCATTGGAACGAGTGGTCGGGCTTCGCCCTAAACAGGCTGAAGGAAGAGAGCGCATTTTTAGGCTGCCGAGCTCAGATTGTTGAACCTTGAAATGGTAAGAATTTTGCCCAACAAAAAAGCCTTAGCTAAATTAGCTAAGGCTTTTTTATCATTGAAGTGGCGGGGCATGGATTTGAACCATGGACCTTCGGGTTATGAGCCCGACGAGCTACCAGACTGCTCTACCCCGCGTCGGCTTATGAAG